>NZ_BLZR01000001.1:2526737-2842579 GCF_014193895.1 Clostridium fungisolvens
CACTCCGCAATTGGAATCAAAACTATCATCATATATACTAAAATCATAGAAACCTAAAACACCAAGTCTATAATTAAAGGAAGCATAAATCACTCCATCTTTCGCAAAATTAGTTCCATCATAGTTAGGATCTGAACATTCACCAATGCTATATGCCCCACCATAAATCCAGACAAATACCGGTAGATTATTTGCTTCTTGCGGTGCCCATATATTCAAGAACAAACAATCTTCACTGGCAGGAATATCTGTTAATTTTGTATCTAGAAATTGATGTGGTTTATTACCATGTTTTTTAGTTTTTTTTACTCCATCCCAAGGAACACATTTTTCGGTTCTTTTAAATCTTAATTTCCCAATAGGAGGTTTCGCATAAGGAATTCCAAACCATTTATTAATTCCCTCTTCATTAAAACCTTCTACTTTTCCGCATTTAGTCTCAACTACCAATCCCATTATACACACCACCTAAGCTTTTCTGTATTTGGATAATGCTTATAGGGTTAATCTTTCAATGTTAATATACACTGTCTGTTCAAAATATATTAATTTATATTTTTATAATCGCTATAAATTTAAAGGAAGGAACTTTTACACTATCTTAAAAGCTCCTTCCCATAATCATCCTAATGATTTTTATCTTTTCTTTATTTAATTTATACAGATGTACCTTTGCAACGAAATTTACATTTTTAAATTCTCCTCTAAGAACCCAGAATAGTTTTAAAAATGGATTTCATATTAATGTTGTACATCTTTATATAATAACTTCTTCGATAAAAAGCGTAAGATTTTCTGCTTCAATTAAATTGCAAAATTTATATCCTTCAGAATTTTTCACTACCAGCACCGGTCTAGTGGTTGCCCCCTTATTTTGCATAACTACTAATCCTGTAAGTCCATTATTAAGCCTAACTTGTAGTCCATTTGGATAACAGTATATTGAATGTAAAAAATCCTTATAAATCTCCTCGCTATATTTAGTTACTGCTTCTGTTGTAATTCTTTCTATAGCTACATGCGGTAGCATTGGGTTTTCTCCACTTATATAGTTAATATAGTCATTACATATACCAAGTATCTTAGCAAACTCATGTATTTTCTCACCAATAGCTCCAAACAGACCTGACCCATCTTCTCTTTCGTACATATAATATACAGCCATATATGTTGTTGACATTATTGATGGGTTTCTTTTTAATATCTCTTGTGCTTTTTTAACATGATGCTTATCATCTGTAAATAACTTACCTATATCATGAAGTAAAGCTGCAATACCAAGCTTTAATATTTTTTTCTGATCATATTTTTTTCTAATCCCAACCATTAGGCATAAAGTTGCAACATCTAAGGAATGGATTGCTAATCTAGAAATTTCATCATTTGGTACTAAATTACTTATCAACGCAGCATTTTCAGATAAGTTCATATTTTCCATAATTTCTTTAACAACTTGAGATACCTTAATTTCATTTATGTACTCTCTGCTCTTTGCGTCATCATATATTACCTTTAAAGCCTTTACTGCTTCAAACTTGGCCGGAGTAGCCAGTACTTCCTGTAAATCAAACTCATCATTTCCATCTTCTATATATACTGTAGCAACCCCTGTTTTTTTCAGCATAGAAATAGCACGAGAAGTTATCTTATTCCCTTTATTTAAATACATTATACCGCTTTCGGTATATATAGGATTCGCTAAAACCTCACCTATCAATTTATCACTGGCTAAAACTAGCTTCATATTATCACCTCTTTAAATACATCCATGTATTTATTAAGATACCATAAAATTCAGTGCATTTGTGAATTATATTAAATTTTTTTCTTGGTCAATATGTAAAATTTTACTTTTACAATAATCCTCTGGATTTAAATATCTCTTTTGTATAAGCCCAGAGCTTATTTTCCATCTCTTCATCTCCACATGGATGGATAGCATTAATTTCTTTTCCCGTACCTACATTAAAATACCCTCCAGTAACCTCTTTATATTTAGATTCTGTAGCTAATCTAACAATTATGTCTGCTCCTCTACGTGGATCCCCTATATGTAACAAATTTAAAATGCGTTCAAGAACTGAGGAGAAAGCTAACTCTCTGCCTAGTCCTGTAACATTAAAGCCTGGATTAAGCGCATTTACTGTGACTCCAGTTCCTGAAAATAAACGTGCAAGTTCTCCAGTAAACATAATATCAAGTAGTTTTGTTTTTCCATAAAGTTTAGAGGATTCTCTTGCCGTAAAGGTAGATGTATCAAATAAATCTTCTGGCAGCTTAAGTTTTCCATGATTACGTGATGCCTCTGAAGCTACATTTACCACGGTAGCCTCTCCTAATTTTATCAACGTCTTTTGTAATGTGTAGGTCAACAGCCAAGGAGCTAGGTAATTAACTGCTATCATCTCTGAAAAACCATCTTCAGTTATTCTTTGCTCAAAGGCATGTAATCCAGCGTTATTTATAAGCACATCAATTTTTGAATATGTATTGCTAATCTCATCTCCTATTCTTTTTACGTCTTTCATTGATGATAAGTCTCCATAAAAGAAATCAACCTTTGCTTCTGGATTGATACTTTTTAACATACTCTTAGTTTCTTCCGCTTTACTTTTACTCCTAGCAGTTAAAACAAGGTAAACTCCTCTCTTTGCTAATTCAGCTGCAACCAGTTGTCCAAGACCACTTGTAGCGCCAGTTAATACAACTATAGATTGTTTTTTCATAATAATTTCCTCCATATTCTCCTTAGTTTAAAAATTAAGGCCTTATCCACTTGACTTACAGAATCCAAAGAATTATATTTGATATATGTCAACTAATTTCATTAACTTATATGAGGTGAATTATGGACAAAAACACTACGCCACAAAATGATAAAAGATTAGATTTAGAATCAAAGTTAGGCAGACAATTAAATATGCTCCTAAGTGCCTCTCATGCACTGAATGTGAGAACTGCAGCATGTTTTGATGACTCTTTGCAACCTGCAGCTTTTCTTCTTATACGATGGCTGTTCACCTATGGTCCAACCAGCGCTACCGTTCTAGCAGAATCAACAGCTATGGATCGTAGCTCAGTGAGTCGTCTTGTTAATCAATTAAAAAAATTAGGATATGTAGTTAGTGAATCTTCACCTGAAGATCGCAGAGGTGTATTACTATCTTTAACTGAACTCGGAAGACAAAAAACCATAAACGCTCTTAAAGAAAAAGAGTCTGCTTTTTATGAACGAATCTCTAAGTGGGATGATTCCAAACTTGCAAGCTTTGTTGATCTACTTAAAGATTTTAATAAAGATGAGTAGAATTATTTTTTACAACATATAAAAGCTAACAATAAAAACGAAACTTTTAAGTCCCATTACCCTAATGACTTTTTATTTTCCTATACAACAAAAAAAGAGATTACTTATTAATCTCTTTTTTGTGCAGGAAGTCATAAAGTTTTCAAGCTAGCTTAATCTTTAAATTTCAATGGTATTAGAAGTTTTTTCTGATTGTTCAATAAAAAATCAAAACTTATTTGCTACAATTTTTAAAAAACACTTTCATTTATTATTTCTTTTTCCTAGTTGCTTTTTCTTCAGCTTTTTTTATGTTCTCAACTACTCGATATTTAACAATCTTACTTACTAATTCATAAGGTAAAGGCTCGCTCTTTGGGAATTGCACTGCTCCTTTAGAACTTTTGTATTGAGTTAACTCGTGCTTAAAAGCTTCGATTCCACTAGAAGTAGGATAAAAACCTATATGATTTTTAAAAGCTGCAAAATGAACCAAATTACCATAAAGAAAAAAAGTTGGCATCTGATAACTTATCTTTTCAGTTGCTTCTGGTGCTGCTTCTTTTATTACTTTCCTTAAGTTTTCAAGAACTTCTTGAACCTCTGATGGACAACTTGAAATATATTCATCAATTGATTCTATAGTTTTTTTGCTTTCTTCCATTTTCTCACCTTTCACTACAATTATTTATATATAATAAGGATATAGAAATAAATAGTTTTACAACTCTATATTCATATAGATGACACCCTCTCTATAAACGTTATCTTTACGAAGGCTCATTAAAGAGATGGCTAACCACTTAATTTGAACACTGTGCTTTAACACTTTCAAATTATATAATATACTTAACTTCTTTGTTAGTAAATAATTCATCTATTTCTTTCTTAAAGAAATCTTTTATTTCACTTAAACTTTCTTTAGGGTAAACATATTTTCCATAACCAAATTGTCCATATTTAAAACTTCTATCTTCATTGTTCATAGGAAGTTCACTGGTTGGAAAAACTTGCAATATTATATTCTTAGCTGTAGTTGTGTAGCGATGTGATATAATCTCAAAGGTTATTGGGTATTTTAGATCTTCTGGAAGCTTACTTCTTAATTCTACTAATAAATCATGGTATTCTTCTTTCCAATTTTCATATATGAAGACAGGTGCAATTAAAAATCCTGTAGGATATCCTGCTTCAGCCACCTTCATACTAGCTTCTATCCTTTTATCTCTAGATGCTGTCATATGCTCAAATTTATTTATAATTGAGTTTGTATTAATACTAAATCTTATCTCTGTATGTCCATTATGTTCTAAGTTAAGCAGAGAATCCACATCATTATATTTTGTTACAAATCTAAATCTAGCATTTTCATTCTTTCCAAAGTAGGATATAGCCTTCTCTAAAGAATGAGTGTATGGCTCTACAGCAACAGGATCAGATGTAGCCGATCCTTCAAAGATAGTGACTTCAGGTAATCTCTCATCGATGTATTTCTGGGCTTGATTTAAAATTTCATCAATATTTGTATGAACCTTTACAAATGGTTTATCACCAAGCTTTGTATTTAAATAGCAATATTCACATTGTCCCATGCATCCAGACACCAATGGAAGTTGATAATGAGCTGAAGGTTTACAAGATTGGAACTTTAAGCTTTTTTTAGTTCCTATAACTAAAGTTCTTTTACCTTCAGTATACTGAGATGAAATGTCTTCCCCTGGAATATGTTGTTTTACTTTGTTAGACGTTAAATTTATAATTTCCACATGAGTATTGTGCTTAAACTTATCAAGAATTTGTCTCCCCATTTCGTATTCTAGTGAATCTTTCTCAAATATTATTCTCTTAGGCTTAAACATATCTTTACCTAATAAATAAGCTAAAAAGCTGTATTTATTTACTCCTCTCTTGATTCTAAAGAAATTTTTTTCTATATTTGCAACACAATATATAAATCACGACTCATATCCACCTTATACCATATTGCTCTTTTTTTAATTATTATTCGCTTAAATCTAAGATTTATATGCATCTAATAGGTCAAAATTCATATAAAGATATGCCACTTTGATCCTAAATTCATTCTTATAACTCCCTGTACCTTTTGTGAGAGTTTTAAAATAATATTAAAGATTCCTTAATTAAAGACAGTCTTAATATTAGGAAATGATTCAAATAAAAATAGAAGATGACCAAGCATCTTCTATTTTTATTTCACACTATATTAAATTTCAATCTTCAAATTAATCTTGCTTCTTAACTACTGGTATCCACACTTCCGAGTAGTTCCTGTCACCTTTTGCAGTATAGTATACTTCAAGCTCAGGTCCTTCTGCATGTTCATACCCTGAGCTTGGGAACCACTCTGAAAAAATCCTTTCCCATATTGCTTGAATCTTTTCTACAACCTCTGATTTTTTGTGTTCATCAGTTCTAAAAACAACCCATGTTAATGCAGGTACAGAGATAACCGAAAATTCATCTGGCACCTCAGCATTACCATCCATATCAAATACACCTATCATGTACGGGAAAGTCTCCTCACCAGTTTCTCTATAACACATAATTCCATTTACGTCAGTAACAAAGTCATCTTCCACAAGTTCTTTTGGCTGAGCCTTTACTAAACGTTCGATTGTTCCGTCTTTAAAGCATTCTTGCCACAACTGAGGTATCCTAACTAAGTTATTCCCATTAGTTGTATCCATAACTTCCTCTACTCCAAAAAAGCTAAATGAATTCTTTTCTACTATTTTATAATTCATCTCTACATCTCCTTTTATCGATATACTAAAAGAAATAGGTGGATATGCTTTTAGCTGTGTTCCCATTTCTCTAGCAAAGGTTGGTGAAACTCCATGTAAGTTTCTAAAAGCTCTGGTAAAGGCTTCTGGAGATTCATATCCATACTTTAGTGCCACATCAATTACTTTGATACTTGAGCCCTGAAGCTCCAATGCAGCTAAGGTAAGTCTTCTTCTCCTTATATACTCTGCTAAAGTCACATCAGTTATAAATGAGAACATTCTTTGAAAATGATATTCTGAACAACATGCTATTTTGGCAACATCAATATACGCAATATTGTTAGTCAAGTTTTCTTCAATATACTTAATAGCACCATTCATCTTTTCTAGCCAATCCATATCCATCTCCCCCTTCCTTTTCTATCATAACAAGATATAACATATATTACCTTGCATTTTCTGCACTATTTAGCAAGGCTTATCTAATCTCGTAATCACTTTCACCAGTATTAATAAAGGAGACTAAGCTAGTAATTGCGCTATTTACCATGCTTCTTACTGCTGCATCGGTGTAAAAAGCCATGTGCTGAGTCATTATAACGTTTGGAAATTGTCTTAAATAAGCCATATCTCTGTTACTTATAATATCTGTACGTCTATCTATGTGATATATACCTTCTTCATTTTCAAATACATCTAAACCTAGTGCACCTATTTTTCTAGTCTCAATCCCATTAATCAAGGCAGGAATATTCATTAATTCCCCTCTTGCACAGTTAATTAAAACCACATTGTCTTTCATCTTCTTTATAGACTCATCATTTATCATGTGATATGTACTTTCCAATAAAGGAGTATGAAGAGTAATAACATCACATTCCTTGTACAACGTATCTAAGTCCACATAAGTAGCTTTTTCTTTTACTTTATCATTTTCAAATTTATCGTAAGCCAGTATTCTAGAACCGAAGCCCTTTAGTCCGTCAATTACTGTTGCTCCTATTTTTCCTGTGCCTATGACTCCAATAGTCAAATCCTTCATTTCTTTTCCTTGAAGTCCTACCAAGGAGTAATCATTGACATTCCCTCTAAACATAGCTTGTTTGTAATGTCTTATACACATAAGTATAAGCATTATAGTATAATCTGCTACTCCGTTTGGCGCATAGTAAGCATTACTTACTCTTATGTTTTTACTTTTTGCATATTCAATATCGATATTGTTATATCCAACTGTTCTTGTTGCAAGATATTTTATATTTAATTTATCTAGTTTATCTAAAACCGCTGGAGTTACATGACTGTGTCCTAAGATAGTCACACCATCAAATCCCTTAGCTAATTCTGCAGTTTTCTCATTCAACTTCTCATCTACTAAAGTGATCTCTACATTAAGCTTTTTTGATATTGCTTCAAAATCATTTCTTTCATCATCTCTTGTATCATAGGATATTAGTTTCATAAAATAACCTCTCTTTTGCACTATTTTTAATTTGTTTAAATCTATATATAATAATATTTATTATCTTAACTACTAAGTTTAAATTTTAACCAAAATAATTATACTATATATCTTACTAGCATACTATTAACCTTTCAGATTTTCTGATATATTTCATTAAATATAACCACTAAAATGTTAATCTAATAATAAAACATGTGAATTTTTGGACAAACAAAAAAAGGTTCACTTTATGAGCCTTTTTACAATTGTGTATATAATTATATTTTAACTGTAATCAAACTATCATATGTTTAGATCATTCTTAATCATTGAATATATTGCTAAGTCATAGAACTCTCCATACTTGTTCACTTAAGCCTGCCTCAATATGCCTTCAAACTTCATTCCAGCTTTTTGCATCACCCTGCCTGAAGCAATGTTAATTGTATTATGCCTGGCTTCTATTCTGTTAATCCCGATCTCTTTAAACAAATAGTCAATAACCACACTTAATGCTTCTGTCATAATACCCTTTCCCCAAAATAATCTTCCTATATTATATCCAGTAGTACAAGAAAGACATCTCTCATCCAAATTCATCAAAGATATTTGACCGATTACTTCACCATTAGACTTCAACTCAATTGCCCAATTATAATAATCATTACTATATGAATTCACCAAATCTTCAACTATCTGCTTTGTGTCACTTAAATCCTTATGTGGATTCCAACTTAAGAATTTACACACTTCACTATCGGTTGCCCAGTTTTTAAACATACATTCCGCATCACTTGGTTTAAATCTACGTAACAAAAGCCTCTCAGTTTCTAAAGACTGAGTCCCCTTGTGTGTTAACATTTCCCCCCTCCTCTCGCAAGCTCTCTAACGCATCAAATATCTAACTTTAACAAAATTTCATAGGCTTATATAAAGAAACTATAAGTGATTTTTCTAATCTATATCTACATAAAAAAGTTTATTCTTCTTCCACTTAATGAACTTCTCAAAATCTAGGTATGAAATACCTATGGTAACCGTATTAATGTTAGGATGAAATGCCACAACTGCAGCATTAGTTATATCTCTATCTATTAAAACTATAACTTCACTTTCGTTATCGTTTATTATTCCAAATGGGCTTACAGATCCAGGCTTAAGTCCTAGATATTTAAATAATCTTTCCTCTGAAGCAAAAGACAAGCTACTACTTCCAATCTGTTTTGCTAAGGATTTTAAACCTACTTGCTTAGTTTCATCAAGTACAACAAGATAGTGAGTATCACCTTTTCTATTTCTAATAAATAGATTTTTGCAAAGTTGTCCTGGTATATGTATATCTAATTTATTTGCTTCTTCAATGGTGTACACAGCAGCATGCTCATATCTATCATATTTAATCTCTAGTGAATCTAAAATATCGTAAACCTTTTGTTCAGCTTCCGTAATCATAATCTTCTCCTTATATAAAATATCAGGTTATTTATTGTTATCTAAATTTGCATTTTTTTAACCAAGCCAAGTTTTATCATTAATATTAACTTCCGAATTGATTTCAAAAAGTATTCTTAATATTAAACCAGTTAATGCTGAATAAATAATTCCTCCAATATAAGTTGAAATGTTTAAATACTGTTCTTTAATATTCATAATTTATTTATTGATCCTTCTTTTATTCAAACTTATTTCTACCCTTTAAAAATAACACAAATATCACTAGAGAACTTTTCGCAAAGTTAAAAATCAGCTTTTTATTTTCTTATGTATTAACTTCATCATTTATACAATTATAACATTTTTTATTAGAAGTTATGATATAAAATAATAACTTTACCTTTAGATCCTTTACAGGTGTTCAATTAAATAGCTACAGCGTCTTAATGCCTAAACTACAGTTACTTAAACCAAGTATATCTCAATAAAGTTAAATATTTGAATATGGCATTCGTATCCAGTATAATTATATCAAATAAAATATTTGTACATTTCAGATTCTATATTTTTAGGAGGATATATCATGAAAAAACTAATTCTTATAATAGGATTTATTTTCATATTATTTATAGGGTGTAGTAATACTAGTGATAAAGTTACTATAACCACAGACAGAACTACATATAATCCTTCAATGTCATCAATACAAGGGATTAGAATATCACCTAATTTCGAAACAAAAAAGAGTTATGAAGATTTAATTTATCATTGGGAAACCTCAGATGGTGAATTCATAGGCAAAGGAAAAGAAGTAAAAAATCAAGGTGAGGCAGTGATATGGAGTTCTGTAGTAAACGAAAAAATAGCAGAAATAAAAGACCCCTTCGATATAAAGGTGGAAGTTATAGGTAGCGAAAGTAAAAAAGTATTAGCAACAGCAAAATTAACAATAACACCCAATAACGGTTCTTATGAAATAAAAAAGTGATACTAAATACTAATCTTGAACAAATCCTCAAATAAAAACACAGCATGAAAATCCTAAAAACTTGTCTATGCAAATTATTAGGGTAATCATGCTGCTATAATTTTTTGAAATACCTTATTCTAATTCAAAAACTGGTCTTCCAAGAGCATCCCATTTTAATTTCATTACCATGGCATGACGATTGTAATCGTATAAAGGATTTCCTACAATTTTTTCATATGGACGAGCATGATAAATAACTAAATCCTCTCCATCTTCTGAAACTGTAAAGCTATTGTGACCTGGACCATATATATTTTTCTCTGGGCAAGTTGCAAAAACAGGATATCTTGACTTGCTCCAACACTGAGGATCTAATAAGTCTGATGTATCTGAAGCTTCTAATATTCCCATACAGTATGCAGCTCCTGTTGAGCTTGCTGAAAATGTTATAAATACCTTTCCATTTCTTTTGATTACTGCTGGGCCTTCATTTACCCAATAGTCAACTCTTTCCCAATCATAATCAGGAGTAGTTAAAAGTACTTGTACAGTTTTTAATTTTATTGGAGATTCCATTTCCGCTATATATAAATTAGATATACCGCCTTCTCCACCTACTTTTTGTGCCCAAACATAATATTTTCTATTATTATGTTCAAACACTGTGCCATCTAAAGAAAAGTCTGTAAATGAATATGGATCTTCATCTGCTTTCTGAATCATTCCTCTTTCAATCCAAAAATCCTTCATTGGATCATCTCCAGTGCATTCTAAAACAAAAGGTCGTATCTTCCATACATCTTCTTTTTCACCAGCTGCAAAATATACGAACCATTTTCCATCTAAATAATGAAGTTCTGGTGCCCAAATATGCTCACTCATAACTCCACTTTCGTGTTTCATCCAAATCCTTCTTGTTTCTGCCCCAACTAATCCCTCTATAGTTTTCGCTCTTCTAAGCTCAATATAATCATAAGTCGGTACAGAAGCTGTAAAATAGTAATATCCATCTGTATGTTTGTATACATA
The DNA here is from genome assembly GCF_014193895.1 of Clostridium fungisolvens. NCBI lineage: Bacteria > Bacillati > Bacillota > Clostridia > Eubacteriales > Clostridiaceae > Clostridium > Clostridium fungisolvens. The sequence goes on from NZ_BLZR01000001.1 coordinate 2,537,648, forward strand.
AGGATCTGCCCTCTGCTCAATTAAAGGTTTTACAAAACAATTTGTGACCATCAGTTCATTCCCCCTAGTTAACACGCTAAAAAATAAAATATTTTATATTTATCTAAAATAATCTTCCATAAAATCATTATATATCATATTTTCATGAATTAACACCCTTTGATTTAAATTTTATTAAAATGAACAAAACTATAGCATTAGTTTTGTTTTAATATATATGATAGCGTTCTATTTTATTTTTTAGTTTTAGAAGATATAAAGCAAAAAACATTTTTTAATATCATCAACTTAAAACCTTGGAATTTGCCTATTTCAACATACATAGGTAAACAAAAAAATAATCATCTGCTGCAATTAGATACTATTCGTAGCAGATAATTATTAAAAAACCATAAATTAAAATTTTGTAATCATTCTTTTACAACACACTATATTTTACACTTTTCTAAATAAGTTTACAATTTCAACAAATCCTCCCTTAACCACTTCTTTCCGTCAACAAATCTTGAAACTAACATAGCACATACTGTATTTCCTGTTGAGTTTAATACTGTTGCTGGAGCATCAATAATTGTGCTTATAACTGCAATTATAGGAAGTGCTTCTATAGGGAATCCATATATACTTATTATAAGCATTTCTCCAATCAGTCCACCGCCAGGTATTGCTCCCATAACCGCTCCTACTAAAAAACCAACTGCTAATATAGATAATAAGATTGGTAAACTATTAATGTCTTTCCCAAATAATCCGAATAGAAATACTATCTTCAAAACGCCTCCAATGACAGATCCATCTTTATGAGTGTTGACCCCAAGAGGTATAACAGTTTCTGCTATATCCTTAGGCACACCTATCTTCTTTGTAGCCTCAAGATTAATTGGTATAGATGCTGCACTTGAACAAGTAGCTAGGGCAGTTACTGTTGGTGATATTACATTTTTCCAGTAAGCTTTAAATCCTTCTTTTCCTGAAGAAATATACGCATATATACTAAAAAACATAAAATAGTTTATTATTGTTAAACCCAAATATAATAAAAACACTTTCAAATACCCTTGTAAGATTTGCGTTCCTAATTGCCCTATCACAGAAGCAAAATAACATGCAAGCCCTATTGGAGCATAATACATAATAATATTAACTATCTTCATGATTATAGCTGTTACTGCATCTATAAACTTTTTTACTACTTCCCCTTTTTCTCCCACTAAAGCTGTAGATGCTCCAAAAAGTACAGAAAAGATTATAATTTGGAGCATATTATTCTTTGAAAACAATTCTGAGAAGTCACCAACTGTAAAGGTCTTTACTAGCTGCCGTGATAAGGAAATGTTCTCAGTGCCTTTACTAATGTCAGTAGCTCCTTGGGACAATATATTTTTAATTGTGCCCGAGTCTAATCCTTTAGTTGGATTAAATAGAAAAGAGCCTATAATAGCCAATATACCAGAGATAACTGCAGTAGATATAAACACTAAAATTATAGTTATCATTATTTTGCCTAATCTATTTACGCCGCTCATATTTGCTATAGCAGATGCTACACTAAAAAATACTAACGGAACGATTATCGTAAACATTAGATTTAAAAATATTTGCCCGAAAGGTTCTAAAACTTTAGCTTTGGGTCCTAATATTGCTCCTATTGCACCTCCTAATACTATTGATAATATAAGCATTAAGGACATCTTATAATTCTTAAAAAGATTTCTCATAATCTATAACTCCTTTTAATTTACTATATTTAAGAAATATTTCTTCACCACTTCTTCATCACTAAAATGTATAGTTTCATTCTTTAATATTTGGTAGTTTTCATGGCCTTTACCAGCAATTATTACTGCGTCGTTAGGGTTTGCAATATTAAGTGCTTTGAAAATTGCTTGAGTTCTATCTTCTATCTTTTCATACATGCATCCAGTCTTAAGCATTCCTTTCTCAATATCATTGATTATTAAAGCTGTTTTTTCACTTCTAGGATTGTCAGATGTGATTATGCAGTAGTCACTTAGTTTCCCTGCAACTTCTCCCATAAGTGGTCTTTTACTAGCATCTCTATCCCCACCACAACCAAACACTGTAATTATTTTACCTTTAGTTATTTCTTTCACTGAGGTTAGTATATTTTCAATAGCATCTGGTGAATGTGCATAGTCTACTACAGCTAAAATACCTTTACTATTTTCAATTGCTTGAAATCTTCCTGGCACACCTTTTATTTCTTTAACTGCATTTACAATTTCATCAATACTTAGCTTTAGACAATAACAACTTGCTATTGATGCCAACGCATTATAAACACTAAACCTTCCTGGTACATTAAGCTCCACTTTTTTAATCTCACAATTATATTTAAGATTAAACTTTACACCAATATTTGTGTACTCTATATCTGTAGCTCTAAAATCACAATCATTATCAATACCATAAGTTATGGTTTTACAATTTGAAGTAGCTATTATATCCTTAGAAAACGAATCATCTATATTTATCACTGCCTTCTTGCACATACTGAATAGTTTCAATTTTGCATTTTTATAATTATCCATAGTAACATGCTCTTCCAGATGATCTTGAGTTAGATTTGTGAATACAGCAACATCAAATTCACATCCATAGACTCTATCTTGTGATAAAGCTGAAGAAGTAACTTCAACGGCTGCATGGGTCGCTCCATACTCTAACATCTCAGCAAAGGTTCCTTGAAGTTCTATTGCATCTGGCGTAGTTGGATTTAACTTTTTTGTGGTCATTTTTTGTTCACCAAGGGTGTTTTGTATAGTGCCAATCACTCCACATTTTAATTCTAAAACTTCAAGTATCTTTGAAATAAAATAACTTACAGAAGTTTTTCCGTTTGTGCCTGTAATACCAACGGTCTTTAAATTACTAATTGGAATATTATAAAAGTTTTGTGCTGCTATGGACATTGCCTTTCTAGCATCTTTAACTTTTATTACTGAAACATTCTTTTTAAGACCACTAATCTCACGTTCTACCATCAATGCTATAGCACCGCTGCTTACTGCATCAAATACAAAATCATGTCTATCTACATTTCTATTTCTTACGGCTATAAATAGCGAATTTTCACCTACCTCCCTTGAATCCCAAGTTAGACTTTCTATGTCCAAATCATCTCTGCCATTTAACATCTCATAATCTATTCCTTTTAAAACTTCATATAATTTCATATAGTTTCCTCCAATTTATTTCAAGTACTATTTATCATCAAGATTTAAATGCCACTTCAGCGCCTTTTCTCTTGTTATATTTATATTATATTCTCAATTTTTGCAGATTTTCTTGAAATAAATGCTTAATATATTGCATAAAGTGCTATAATTTATAGATAGACACGTTCCAAATAAGATCAATAATAAAAGATGAAAAACTATTTTAATAAAATCCGAGGTGGGTATATTGGATGAAAATATTTCAAGAGAAAAAATAAAGAGAGGTTATCTTAATGATGATTTCCTTTTCTTCAATCTTAAAGATCAGAAAAAAACTGACTTTGAGGTCCATTACCACGACTTTGATAAAATAATCATTTTTATCTCAGGAAATGTCACATATATCATTGAAGGAAAATCTTATAAACTTAGACCTTGGGACGTATTATTGGTTGGCAAAAACGACCTTCACCTTCCGATAATAAGCGATAGTGAACCATATGAGAGAATAATCCTTTGGTTAAACCCTTTATTTCTGGAAAAGCATAATATGGATAGTTGTGATCTTTTGAGCTGCTTTCAAATAGCTTCCGAAAGAAAACTTAACTTGATTAGATTAAATATAAAACAAATAGAACTGCTAAAAAAAAATTTACAGGAGCTTAAAGAAGAAATACAAGACAAATCCTTTGGAAGCACCATACTAAAAAACGCTTTATTTATACAGTTCATGGTTAAAATCAATAGATTTTTCCTAGATATGAATACAGATAAAACTATTGAGGATATTAAATACGATCCAAGAATAGAAGCTATTTTAAGTTTTATAAACTCAAATTTAGAGAAGGATATCTCTATAGAAATGCTATCAAATACTTTTTATCTTAATAAATATTACCTCATGCACTTATTTAAAAAAGAAACTGGTTACACCCTATATGGCTATATACAAAAAAAGAGAACTAAAAGAGCTGCTGATCTTTTGAGAACTGGGATGCAAGCTGGAGAGGTCTGTTCACTATGTGGTTTTATAGATTATTCTAGTTTCGTGAGAGCTTTCAAAAAAGAATTTCAATTATCACCAAAGCAGTATTATAAGGCTAGTTTATAAATATAAGTCTATTAAGATAGACCTGTTTTAAATACGATTTAACTATAGTAGCATCTATCTCACTAGTTTTTTGTCTCTACAGAGTGAAATCATAAGAAGTATTCAAAATCAAAACAAACTTTAAGGCAAGCCATTATGGCTTGCCTTATTGAACTTTTAAAAACTTTGTACTTCTTAGCTATTAAATTTTTCACACAATAAATCGATATATTCTTTGGCTTCCTTCAAGCCCGCTCCAGTGGCTTGTCTGTATATTTTGATTGCTTTAATCTTCTTCCCTTCTGCAATAAGCCTTTCAACTTCATCATCAACAGATGTCTCAGGCACTCCAATTTGTTTAGCAATTTTTGTTAAAATTTCATTTGTTCTTTTTACATCGTTTTGTAATCGATTAATGCTAGATAATATAATAGATAACAATAAAGTTCCAATAATTATCCACATAAAGTTATCGTCCATATTTCCCTCCAAGTAATTTCTAATAATTAAAAATATAATATATTTTTAATTATTTTAATAAACAGGCATTTCACAACAGTATAAGAAAATTTACTCTTGCCTAATTAAGTTACTTTTTATTTTAATTAGTCTTTATAACCAAAAAATAAACAAGTCAATTTAATACTATTTCTTTTAATGTTTATAATAAGTAATTATATCTTATTCTTACATAAAATTGCACACAAAATTAAGTTATGGGTGAATCTCTTCAATTTTAAATTTATATTTTCAATCTGTTTCTTCAGCCCCACATGAGTTTTGAAAATAGATTTGCGATTGAAGTGTTTAATCTTAAATGCACTTTTATAAATATAATATAAAATTTTAACTGTTCTATTGTAAACCTTTAGTTTATATATTTAGTATGGGAGGTTAATATATACATTAAATAGGTATACTTTTGATAATGTATATTATGTAATATATGTATTAATTATAGGATTCTTAATTCAACTATTAAGTTATACGTGCCCGATAATTCCTAGAAATCGGAATTATGGAACAAGAATAACTAAAGTTTCGATACAGGAACCCTTTATAGGATTCAAACTTCAATTTTTAATTTATGCACGTCCGAAAATCCTCAGAAACATGGGTTTTCAAGCAAGTATAAATTAAATTTCCGTAGAGGAACCCTATACCTCCGTACACTAATATATTGATTTGAGGGAGGGAAATATATGTCTTTCAAAACCACTGAGCAACATGAAACTTTGAGAAAAATAATCAGAAAATTTGCTGAGGAAGAGGTAAAACCTATCGCATTCATGCTAGATCAGGAAAATAAATTTCCAACAGAAGCAGTTCATAAACTAGCTGAAATAGGCATGCTTGGTATACCCTATCCGAAAGAATATGGTGGAGCTGGTTTAGATGTAATTAGTTATGCCATAGCAGTGGAAGAATTATCAAGAGTTGATGGCGGTACTGGAGTTATTCTTTCTGCTCATACATCTTTAGGCACATACCCAATAGCTGCTTACGGCACCGAAGAGCAAAAACAAAAGTATTTAATCCCACTTACTAAGGGAGAAAAACTTGGTGCCTTTGGTCTAACTGAAGAAAATGCCGGAAGTGATGCTGGTGGTACAGAAACTACAGCTGTATTAGAAGGTGATTACTATATTTTAAATGGTTCAAAGATTTTTATTACTAACGCTGGACAGGCAGATATATACGTTGTTTTCGCTGTCACTACACCAAATATAGGTACAAAAGGTATTAGCGCTTTCATTGTTGAAAAAGGCTGGGATGGCTTTAGTTTTGGAAAGCATTATGACAAAATGGGAATCCGCTCTTCTGCTACTGCAGAACTTATCTTCAATGACGTAAAAGTTCCTAAAGAAAACCTACTTGGCAAAGAAGGTGAAGGCTTCAAAATAGCTATGGCTACATTAGATGGTGGTCGTATTGGTATAGCAGCTCAAGCTCTCGGAATCGCTCAGGGAGCTTATGAAAATGCACTTGAATATTCAAAAGAAAGAATTCAATTTGGTAAACCTATCTGCCAACAGCAAATCATAGCCTTTAAGCTATCGGATATGGCAACAAAACTAAGAGCTGCTAGATTGCTTATTTATAGTGCTGCAGAGCTTAAGGAGAATCATGAGCACTATAGTATGGAAGCAGCTATGGCAAAGCAGTATGCTTCAGATGTTTGCCTTGAAATTGTTAATGATGCTCTTCAGATTTTTGGTGGTAGTGGTTATCTTAAAGGCATGGAGGTTGAACGCGCTTACAGAGATGCCAAGATCTGCACTATATATGAAGGTACTAACGAAATTCAAAGACTAGTTATCTCCTCTCATATCATCGGTAAGATGCCAAAAAATGAACGTGTTAGCAAAGCTTCTCATCATGAACCTGCAACAGGATATAGAAAGAAAGTAATCTTTAAACAAGGTACCGCTGAAGAAAAGGTTGCCTCACTTGTTAAAGCCTTAAAAGAAGACGGATATGATTTCACTATAGGAATACCTTTGGATACTCCTATAAATAAAGCTGAAAGAGTAGTTAGTGCAGGTATGGGTATAGGAAATAAAGAAAATATGCAATTAATAGAAGCTCTCGCTGTGCAAGCAGGTGCTGCTATAGGTTCTTCTCGTCCTGTAGCTGAAACCCTTAAATACGTTCCTTTAAATCGCTATGTTGGCATGTCTGGACAAAAATTTAACGGTAATCTTTATATTGCCTGTGGTATCTCCGGTGCTGGTCAACATCTAAAAGGTATAAAGGATGCTACAACTATTGTAGCTATAAATATAGATTCTAATGCAAAAATTTTCAAAAATGCTGACTATGGAATAGTTGGCGACCTAAAAGAAATACTTCCAATTTTAACTACAGCTTTAGACAATGGAGAGCCTAAAAAAGATGCTCCTCCAATGAAAAAGATGAAGAAAGTTATTCAAAAGAAAATAGCTCATGCATGGAAACATTTTGTCTGCAACGGATGTGGTTACGAGTACGATCCTGCTGTGGGTGATACTGAGGGAGAAGTAGCTCCAGGAACAATATTCGAAAACATACCAGAAGAATGGGCTTGTCCCGCTTGTGGTGAAGAAAAGACAATGTTTATTGAAGTGTAAAAATTCATTAGAAAGATAACTAGCTTTCTATCAAATTTTACAATTAGATTATACAAGGAGGATTAAATTCATGTATTGTGTTAGAGAAATAACTGAGGACTTATATTGGATTGGAGGTAACGACCGCCGCCTTGCTCTATTTGAAAACATTCACCCAATTCCAAGTGGTGTTTCCTATAATTCTTACCTACTATTAGATGATAAAACTGTACTATTTGATACTGTAGATTGGTCAATCTGCAGACAGTTTCTAGAGAATATTAATGCAGTTTTAGGAAAGAGACCTCTTGATTACATGGTAATAAATCATGTTGAACCAGACCATGCTGCATGTATAGAAGAGATTATTCTTCGATATCCTGAAGCTAAAATTATATGTACTGAAAAAGCATCATTGTTTATGCATCAATTCGGATTTCATATAGATGACAAAACAATTGTAGTTAAAGAAGGCGATAAGATGTCTTTTGGGAAACATGAAGTTGTATTTGTGTCTGCTCCAATGGTACATTGGCCAGAAGCAATGGTAACCTATGACATTACAAGTGGCACATTATTTTCCGCTGACGCCTTTGGATCCTTTGGTTCTTTAGACGGTAAGTTGTTTAATGATGAAGTTAATTATGACCGAAACTGGATTGAAGATGCTAGGAGATACTACACTAATATCGTAGGGAAATACGGACCACATGTCCAATCGTTACTAAAAAAAGCTGGTGGTTTAGATATAAAGCTTATCTGCCCACTCCATGGACTAGTATGGCGAAATGATTTTGGATACTTACTTGATAAATATGACAGATGGAGTCGTTATGAACCTGAAGAAAAGGGTGTTATGATAGTCTATGGAACAATGTACGGTAATACTGAAGCAGTCGCCAACGATCTTGCAACAAGGCTAGTAAAAAAAGGATTGAAAAATGTAGTCATGTATGACGTTTCAAGCACTCATGTATCCTACTTGATTTCAGAAACCTTCAAATATAGTCATATAGTTTTAGCTTGTGTAACTTATAACCTAAACATTTACCCACCAATGCATAACTATTTAATGGATATGAAAGCATTAAATCTTCAAAAACGTACTTTCGGTCTTATAGAAAATGGTTCTTGGGCTCCTCAATCTGGAAGACTAATCAGAGAGCATCTAGAAGGCATGAAAGAAATGACTATCTTAGATAATAGCATGACATTAAATTCTGCTATGAAAGAAAATGATTCGGACTCATTGGAGGATCTTGCAAGCAGCCTTATTGAATCATTAAATTAATCCAAACTAAAAATAATAATAAACCATTACTATTCCATAAAAAAATAGGCTAAGGATACAATTCATATCCTTAGCCTATTTTTAAATTTACTAGTATCTATAAACTAGCACTATTTAAATACCTTTATTTGTTAGTTATATATATCTGAAAACTCAATATGTATATTTTCAACCTTAGATTGATTTGTAAAATTGCTATTAACTTTTATATGTTCTTTCTCTGCAACGATTTTGACAGGCAATGTTATTATGAACTCTGTGCCTTTTCCAAACTCACTCTTTACTTCAATTGTTCCATCATGCATCTCCACCAAAGCCTTAACAATTGACAATCCTATGCCACTACCTTCATGACTTCTGCTAAGCAATGGGTCTACTTGCTTAAACCTTTGAAAAAGCTGTGAAACTTTATCTTCTGGAATTCCTCTCCCAGTATCTTTTACACTAATTATTATATACTCCTCACAATCGAACAAAGTAACATTAATTTCATCTCCAGGTTCAGTGAATTTAGTTGCATTTGAAATTAAATTAAGCAGAATTCTTTCTAATTTCTCTGCATCAAAAGCCATAATTTTTTCTTCCTGATTAGTATCAAATATAATTGTTCTATCCATTTGGCCTACATACGCAGCGGTTGATTGTGTTATTTCTTCTGCAACCTGTACTATATTATCGTTTCTTAACTCCAGCTTCATAAAACCAGAATCAATCTTAGTCATATCAATTAAATTATTCACAAGTCTTAATAGTCTATAGCAATTTTGTCTTATACTAGATGTATAATTTCTTATTTTGTCAGTATTTAAATCTTCACCATTACTAATTAGAACATTAAATAGCTGTGCTGTTGAAAAAATAATATTTAAAGGAGTTCTTAATTCATGAGACATATTTGCAATAAACTCAGTTTTTAATTTATCGTATTCCAAAGTCTCCTCGACCAATCTTCTATTCTCAGCCAACATATGATTAAAGCTATTGGCTAAGATTCCAATCTCATCTTTACTTTCTATGTCACAATGAACAGTTAAGTCACCTTTTCCTGCTATCTCCATACATGATTTTAATTTATCTAAAGGTTTTACTAAAGTATTAGCTAAAAACAATCCTATAATTCCACTTAAGATAATTATTATAGAACCAGTAATAACTGTAGTGCTGAAAATTGATTTAGCTGAAGAGTTTAGTTCTTCGTAATTAGCTGTTGTTACTACATATACATGCCAAGCCTCGAAGAATTGATAGTATCCTACTTTTTTTACTCCGTTATAGGTGTATTCTATTCTTCCACCACTGCCTTGATGCATCTTTTGAACGAAATCATAATTATTTACATTCTTACCTTTTTCAGTTGGATGAATAACTACATTTCCTTTAGAATCAAGTATATATGCATAACCAGTCTTTCCCAACTTAACATTACTTATGGTTTCTTCCAAATAACTATTAATAGTCTTATTTCCTATTCCAATTGCCCCAATAACTTTATTATCTTTGTCCAATAAAGGCTTCATTCTTGTAACATATCCAACGCCTTCTATTAAAATATCACCAATATATTCTTGATTACTAATTATTCTATTATAAGCAACTGAATCATCGGTTATATACGTACCTAATACTCGCTGGTTATCTTTGAAAATTGTACTGGAAACCCTTATTAATTTATTATCATGTAATAAAAATATTGTAGCCACAGTACCAGTAGACTGTTTAAGCTTATCCACAATAGTGTTATCAAGTGATAGCCTTTGATTTCCTGCGTATAAAACAGGTAAATTAAACTGGCCAATCTTTACACTTTCATTATAATTCACTCTCAAATCAGAAAAATTATTTAATAAAGTATTTGCGAAATTCAGATCTCCATAGGATTTTTCTGTCAGAAGATCATTTCTTACACTAAGGGTAGTAATAATTGATTCTGTTAAACGCTGACTTTTCTCATCTAATTCTTTAAAAACTGCGTCATTTGATTTTTTACCAATTAAAAAGCCTAAAACGCTTACGGCAAATACGATTAAAACCAAATAACTGATGATAAGTTTATATTTTACTCTCATTCAAAAACACTTCTCCTTAGTTATGTATTCATAACTTCTTAATAACGCTTACATCTTAAGTTCTCTCATCACAAGCTATTACAAATAGAAACAACTTTCCGATTATTGTTCAAACTATTCAACATATTCATCCAATTGCTACCTGATATTTCTTGTATATGTATATTTTATTTTAAGACATTCTGTCTAATTATATCATGTGTTCAGCATTTTTTCATCGATTAATTTTAATCTTATTAAACTTTATTTTCGTTTTACTATTATATAAATCCGGTTGCTATGAATTAAAAATTTTCCAACAACTTATTGTCAACCATTTTTAATATTTAGGTTGACAATGCATTCTTAGTATTTTATACTAAATTGGACAAATTGGTTAAGAAATGAAATCCTAAGAATTACATTAAATAAATTGGAGGGCTTTACATGAGAAAAAAAATAAAAATAAACGATATGATTTATGCAGCTCTTTTTGCCACCTTAATTTCTGTTTTTGGTTATATTTCAATTCCACTTCCCTTTAGTCCAGTTCCTCTAACAGGACAAACTTTGATGATAATGCTTGTTGGGTGTGTACTTACTCCACTTCAAGCTGGATTAAGCCTAATTACATTTATATTTATGGGGATTATTGGGCTTCCAGTATTTTCTGGAGGTGCTTCAGGTATAGGAGTTATTATAGGTTCTAACGGAGGGTATCTAATGGGATTTCTTATTGGTTCCGTAGTTATTAGTTTAATAAAGAATAAGAATAGTTCTATTCTTTCCATGATATCAGCCAACATTATTGGCGGAATTGTTGTGGTCTATATTTTAGGAGTTTTATGGCTATCTTATATTACAGGAATGGGAGTATATAGAGCCTTTATTGTAGGAGCACTTCCTTTTATTATCGGAGATTTAATTAAAGCAGTGGTTGCTGCAATAGTTGCTAAAAGAATTAATACTTTAAGAAGATAAAATAAATTTTAAAGGGAACCTTCAAATATAGGCTCCCCTTTATTTCACTCTAAGTAATTGTAATTAATAAGATATTTATTTTGCTTAGAATTTTGTTACGTATTCTTTATTATTTTAGTTTTTATACTAAAAGATCTATCATCTATAGCCTTTTGCACTGCTAAAATTCCATCTAAGTGATCATATTCATGTTGTATCAATTCAGATATATCACCTTCTAACTCTATCAAATTATCTTTCCAAGCTAAATCTTTATAATATACTACGCACCTTTTAAATCTTTTTACTTTTACCAAAAGTTCAGGGAAGCACATACAATCATCCCAAACTGTAATCATTTCATCATCAACATATTCTAGCTTAGGATTTATCAATACAACTTCCTTATCTATATTCATATAAATAAGTCTTTTAAAATATCCAATTTGAGGAGCAGCAATAGCTCTTCCTGCGCCGTATTCTTTTCTAAAATTCATTAAGGTATCATGCAAATCTTTTACAACTTCTTCAACTTCAACTAATTCCTCTTGTTTTATCTCTTCTGAAACATTGTATAATTTTTCATTTCCTAATAAAAAAATTTCTTTAACAGCCATAAATGCCCCTCCTATTTTAAATCTATCTAGTTATTTCCTCGCCTTCTAGCATATCCATCTTTTTTATCATAATGTCTATAACCTTAACAGAAACATATCTTTCTCTTATATTACTTCTTAAAAGTAGCTCTTTATAAGGAACTTCTAAATAAATCTTATTTTGGCTCTATATGATGCACATAATCTTATTAGCTTTTGTCTGTTTTCCCTTCTCAAATTAGTAGCATTCCAAACAAAACTTTCTTTTCTTCTTAGAACTTCCTTTGCTCTAATATCTTAATTATATTCGTATAAACTTCATAAGGTATTATAAGATTATTATCTTTTCCACTTCCAATTTTTATATCTAGTCTATTTTTACCGTGGTAATCTGTACCACCAGATATCATTAAATTATATTTATTAATCAGGTAATCTAAAAATTTATAATCTTCTTCACTGTGGAAAGGATAGTATCTTTCAACTCCATCTAATCCCAAACTAACTAAGTATCTTATCTCTTCTTCTATCTTTTCATTATTCAGTCCTGCGAATCCCATATGTTTATTATAATGTGCTAGAAAAGATATTCCTCCAGCTTCTTTTATTACTCTTATGGCATCTTCCACTTTAAATAATTCTTTTTCACCATATGGAATTGGATCTAAATATTTATCCCAAATTCCTTGAGCAGTTTCACATATTTTGTTTTCAATAAAGTACTTATAAACATCGTATCTGTCTAAATATTTTCTAAATGACTTTTCTTTTAATTGCTCTATATCAATACTTATCCCTTGTTTATTTATTATTGATAAGATATTACTTACACTTTCGTGTCTTGCTTCCTTCATTTCAATATAAGCCTTCAAGAATTGCGCATTATCTAAATCAATTCCTATGCCTAAAATATGAATAATTCTTCCATCCTTGTATAGTGCACTTATCTCTATGCCATTAAGAAAATCTATATTATTTTCCTTAGCCAGCCTGGACACTTCATAAATTCCTTCTATATTATCATGATCTGTGAGAGCTAGTGCTTTAACCTCTCCTACTACAGCATCATCGATCAGTTCTTCTGGAGTACTTCCTCCATCAGAAAAAATTGTATGTGTATGAAAATCAACTTTATAATCCATAATAACTCCTTCATACCAAAATAAAGATGTACCACTCAGGTTCGAAATCTATTTTTAAAACTTCTTCTGTTTCAAAAAGAATAATTTAAAAATATAAATTCCATTAAAAAGTTGTAAACAAATATATTTAAAAATTAAAATTATATATTATCATTAAATTAAATATATAAATCTAAACCAAAATATCTTTTGTTTTCATTATCAATAAACTTAAAGTTACCATTATAGAGGATTGTTCCTGCATATTTTCCCTTTGTTATTATTAAAAAACTCTTTAAATTATGGTCTGGAGATTTTAGACTGAATTGAAGGGTTTTTAATTCTTTTTGATAAATATCTGTTCTAAATCTCATTATACCTAGTTCTGAAATTTCTGCAGCATCTATCTTATGATTACTGTTTATATCTGCAATATTAATCAAGGTTGCTGATAAATCCTTCGATATATCCTTTGAATTTATTAACTTTCCATCGGTGCCGAATTGATCCACCTCTAAATATTTGCCGTATACTCTCTCAGTCTCAATTACATTAGCAGTCTCAGTGAGCATCGTAATATCATTTTTTAAATCTGCAACTAAAAAACTTTTACTGTCCCTATATTCCACTGACTCGGTAAGATTTCTAATAAATACACCACAAATTGACATTAATAACAATATAATCAATACCTTAATTAAATTAATTTTTTTATTGAATTTCACTTCGGCCCTTGAATTGCAACTATAAGCTAGTAAGTTTTTAGTATACATTCCTTCACCTATCCTTTAGAATTTTTTTATATTCTAAAGGTACTAAAGAATTATTAAATATAGCTTATAGCGTTGTAAAATACAAGTTAAACTTTTGAAACTGCTAAAGCACCGTATTGCAATTAATTGGTTAGCTATACGATGCTTTAATTAAATTACTAAAAGAAGTAATATACTTTTATATAAACTTCCATTTAACTTTTTACTTAAATGTTAACCAGAAATTTGACTCTCATGTTTTGCAAAGAAATCTACTCTTGGTTCCAAGTATTTTAGTTTATGAGTAGCTGGATCACCTAAAAGATCATAAATTGGTTTAAATATATAATCCCAGCTCCAAAGCCTTTCATCTACATTTAAATATTCTCTTACCATCTCACAGCCATTTGGTGCAATAGGATGTATTAAGGTTATAGCCGTTCTTACGGCATGGAATGAATCTATTAGCACTTGTCTTCTTAATTCATTATCTTCCTTACTTTCTGCTTGCTTCATATTATTTACCCAATATTTATTCATATTACGGATATAACTATCCAAGACATAAGTTACAATATGAAACTCGTGATTGTACATGTGTTTTTCATAAGTTAAAATAGCTTCCTTTGATTCATCTAGAATTTCCTTACTTATCTCTCCTACTGGTATAGTTCCATCAAAATACTTTTGTGCTGTATAGAAACAAGAACGAACAAGTCTATTAAATACATTTGTAAGCAGATTGCCGTCTTTCAAAACAGTGTCAGGACCTTGTTTATCCTTATCATCCATAAAGGCTTGTGGTGCAAAGCTAACGCTCTTTTTAACTAAACCAAGGCTTAAAAAATGCATACGTAATTGTTCTGCAGTATAGTATTCTAATAGTTCCCTTGCCATAGGTGGTTTTATAGCGCCACTGCTACTAGCTTTTTTATCCATAAAAAGAAGATGATTATTTGCAATTAAGTGAGGAATATTCAAACTTTCCCAGTCTACTTTATCATCTTTATCTATTCCTAATAAAGCCATAAGCATTGCCATCTCAGCAACTCCATAGAAATAGATGTTGTCTTCACCAATAAATTGATATACTTTCGAATCTTTTCCAGTCCAAAACTCTTTCCATGCTTCTGAATCTTTTCCGATGCTTTCTAAATAAGCTTTAGTAAAAGATACTGGAGCCCAAAGAGATTCTGGCCAAACCCAGAAAGTTAAATCCTTAAGCTCTTCCTTTTCAGGTACTTCTATCCCCCACTCAACATTACCTGATAATCTAAAAGGCACTAGAGTCTTACCAGTTCTAAAACGGATACCCATCTTATCAAAAACTTCTCTTGCCTTATCTCTATCCTCTAGATTTTCAAAGACAAAAGAAACAGATGGCTTCTTTGGTTCATCTATAATGGTGTGTTTTGGTAACTTTTCCTCTAAATCTGTTACCTCTTCTAACTGCTTACGTTTAACATATATAATTGGTTGCTTTAAAAATTCTTCGATTGTATTTAATAAATACTTACGCCAATTTGTATTCTTTCTTAAATAATCTACTTCTTCATTTAAAAGCCTATTATATTGGTCTAATTTAAAGTACCAATTTGTAACATCTCTAAGTTCAGGTACTTTACCTGATAAGGTACTCTTTGGATCTATTAATTCAATTGGCATGAATTGATGACCTAAATCACATTCATCTGCATAAGCTTTTTCAGATGTACATCCTTCTATTGGGCATTTACCTATTACTTGACGACCGTTTAATAGTACTTTCTTATCTGGATCATAAAATTGTGGAGATGATAATTTTTGTAAAAACCCACCTTCATATAATTTATTAAAAACATTAGCAGATACTTCTTTGTGTATTTCACCAGCTCTATCCAGCGCTGATGCAGCATAAAGATTTAAATCCATTTCATATTTACTTAGTACTTCTTTTTGCTTCTCATGATTCTCGCGAACATAATCCTCAATAGTTCCTTTATAATTGTTTTCATCTACCATTTTTCTATAGCTTGCGGAAATTGGCGAGCCATAACAATCTGTTCCTGATACAAATATAACATTTTCTTTTCCAATTCTATCTCTTAAGAATCTTGCAAAGGTATCTGCATGAACAAACACTCCACCAACGTGTCCAAAGTGTAGTTCTTTATTTCCATAAGGCATACCTGAAGTTATAACAGCTTTCTTTGGGAATACCGGACGTTCTATTTTTCTTTCTTCCATGTTTACACACTCCTTAAATGTAATAACATCTGCTTATTAATTTATTTAAATCCACAAAAGAGTCGCTAAACGACCTTCTTCAGTGAGCTTTTTTAACGCATCCAAACTACTGACGATAAATGCAAACCAATATATTACTTAAGTTATCCAAAACTAACTTTTTTTATTTTAAGTTCTTAGACAGTAAAAAAGGGTATAAAAAAACACCTCCTACAATAATCTGTAGGGGCGACTTAACCGCGGTACCACCCTGCTTCATTAGCATGTTGCCATGCTAATCTTATCAAGTACTAACACATACTCTAGTTCCGTAACGTGAACAAACGTCATAGTATCACCTATTCTTCAGAATAAGATCCGTATGCAGCTCCAAGCCTTGTTTCATTAAAATATCCACTGTTCCATCTCAGCAAAAGGAACTCTCTGTAAGTTTCAAAAATAACTACTCTTCTTTTCATTGCCTTTATTTTAATATATAAAATCAATATGTTAATGTCAAGAATTATTATATTTATTATTTACAAAATTAAAAATTTTATAATTACATTTTCTGGCAATTCTCAGCTATTTTTAAGCTTCAGTCTATATTATTATACTATTGCAATTATTGAGTAAGTTTTAATAACATATTTCATCAATAATTCTATAGATAAACTACTTCATATTTGAATCTATCAAAATAAAAATTCGTGGTTCATCGAAATCATTTTTAACCAACCATGTTCATTAGAGAGTTTTTATATTTTACTAATTTATTAATCTATATATTTCTTATATAGATATATTTTAAAACTGTGAAAGAAGGTAATTAACAAATGAATATATCAAAATTATTTCAAGCAGCATCTTTAAATAATATTTATTCCAGTAGACAGACTCAAATCGTTGATACTGTTTCAAGTGCAACAAAGACTCCAAAGATACAGAAACCAGATGCAATTTCAAGTGCAACCAAATCAAAGGGTGGAGATCACTACTTCGAAGCAAGGGCTTAATTAAAGATGAGCCACTTCGATCCGAAATCTATTTTTAAAACTCTCACGGGTTTTGGTGAGAGGATTTAAAAACAATAAATTTTATTACGAAGTGGTTCATCTATACACATAAATAAACAATTAATCTTAATCACAAAATTCAACCCTATTTCTAGAAGCTAATAGAAATTTGGAATATACTTTTATATCAATATAAAAACTCTCTTTTGTATAGATAAACCTATTCATAATATACTAAAATCTAGAATTAGAAAAAGATATTTCGTAATATTTCCATATAAATACTATAGCCAATGTTAATCATTTATAAAAGCCATTATCATAAAAGTTTCATCAAATCGTTTTTTTTAATATGTCTTATCAATTATGCTTTCTGCATAAAACATCATCCTTATTTCATAAATAAATATAAAGCAATTTTATAAAACCAAGTGATATTGCAAAATCCTACCCTTTATACTATAATTTCGGATAGTACATTTTTATGAATATACTATTTTCATTTCATCTTAATATGTACCATTTCGATTCGAAATCTATTTTAAAAACTCCTATGGATTCTGAGAGGAGTTTTTAAAAATATAAATTTTATTATGAAGTGGTACACCAATAAATTAAGGGGGCATCTATATGAAAAATGCAATTAAAGCAGCCTTTCCAGTTACCATACCTGTAATGTTAGGATATGTATCAGTAGGCATAGCCTTCGGACTGCTGCTAGAAAAGTCTGGTTACAATTTTTCATGGGCAATTTTAATGAGCATATTTATCTATGCAGGCTCAATGCAGTTTATAGCTATTAATCTTTTAACCAGTGGGGCTGGTTTAATTGAAGTAGCACTGATGACATTGTTTGTAAACATAAGACATGTCTTTTACGGTTTATCATTTATTGATAGTTTTAAAGAAATGGGGAAGAAAAAGAATTATATGATTTTTTCTCTTACCGATGAAACTTACTCACTGCTTTGCGCTTCAAAAGCTCCTGAAGGAGTTAATAAAGACCAATTCATGTTCTTCATATCACTATTTAACCAAATATACTGGATTATTGGCAGTGCAATTGGTTCTATAGCAGGTTCACTTATAACTTTTAATACAAAAGGAATCGATTTTGCAATGACCGCTTTATTTGTAGTAATTTTCATCGAACAGTGGTCAACCTATAAAAATC
Organism: Clostridium fungisolvens; assembly: GCF_014193895.1. NCBI lineage: Bacteria > Bacillati > Bacillota > Clostridia > Eubacteriales > Clostridiaceae > Clostridium > Clostridium fungisolvens. The sequence goes on from NZ_BLZR01000001.1 coordinate 2,556,166, forward strand.
ATACGCCCGTTTTAATCGGCGCATGCTCCACAATTTTATCTCTATTATTATTTGGTCCAAGCAATTTAATTCTACCATCAATGATATTTATATCTATAACATTGATATCATTAAAAAAACAGATAGAGGGAAAAAACTACGGTGTTGATAAAGGAGAGGTAAGTAATGAATATTAATATTAGTTCTACGATAATTTCTATAATAATTATTGCTCTAGTTACTTTCGGTACAAGAGTTGCTCCTTTTATCCTTTTTGGAAAAGGAAAGTCTACACCAAAGTATATATTATATCTAGGCAATTTTTTACCTCCAGCGGTCATGGCAATGCTGATAATTTACTGTCTAAAAAATGTGAGCCTAATTACTTTTCCTTTTGGAATTCCTGAACTTATTGGTATATCCTCAGTAGCGCTGCTACATATATGGAAAAGAAATAATTTACTTAGTATAATTGGTGGAACAGCCATCTATATGATAGCAATTCAATTTATATTTGTATAAGATTAAAAGCCATGAACTTTTAGGAATTGCCTAATTTTTTCATGGCTTCAATTTTCTAAAAACTTTTGTACATATAGATAAAATAGTTTGTGTTTATATTAATACTTCTTTATTTTCAGTAACTTATTGAATAGGCGCCATAAGTATTCTTCCTGTTCCACGATATACATTTACTAAACCTTCTCCTGAAACAGCAGAACCAATCAAACTTTTACTAGATTTCTCAACTCGAAAATCTAATGTATCAGACCATGCAATAGCGTAGTTTCCATCAATTTTAACTTCATCATTTTCAATAATAAACTCTATTAATTCAGCTCTTGGCACAGGGCTCTCTAGCACAGCAACTCCTTGACCTCTTAGACATAAATTAAACAATCCTTCTTTTCCAAGCATCGCAGAAGACAAATTTGTTCTTGCCACTACTTTTTGCTGGACCCTTGATTCACAAGCAAGGAATAACCCATCATCCAGTACTAGACCTCCCCATTCAGACACCTCTTCAAGCAATATATGCTTATATGTTGGTTCTAGCATTAATAAACCATTACCTTGATATTTAGGTTTAATTGTAGATTCTTTTGTCACTTTTGAAGATAAAGCCTTACCAAATAAATCTCCAAGTCCCTTAACATCAGCAGCCATAGTTACGGCTCCCGAAGTCCACTGCATTGCTCCAGCACTTATTGTATATGCGTTCCCTTTTAGCTCAATCAAAACTTGTCGCTTTCTAATATTCATTTCAGATGCAAAGTAAGCAGCCATTGCCGTAGCAGCATTTACACTTAGATCTTTTTTGTACTCAAGTACTTTTACATCTCCTTTCCCCTCTACCACCTCAATATTTTTATTCTCAAAAATATTTTTACACGTTACCATTTATACCTCTCCTCCAAAAGCAAATTTAGATTTTAATACACCCTTTATACACTTACATTAAAACTTTTATATTTTATGTCTATGTTTAATAAAATTGTTGAAATTAGTTGATTATACAAGAGACACAATATGAGCAAGCTATTAAAATTAAATGACTTTTTCAGATGAACGTGTTTCATTTAATAATGAATGAGCCCTCGCAATCACGAATTTACTATTACATTTTAGGGGCTACGCTTTTGAATTTTATTGACTTACAGTAAACTCTAAGGTGTACAATTTATGTATATTCTTATTAAAGGATATAAATTAATAAAACAGAAAATTAAGCCATAGTGCTTAAAATAATACTACATAAAGATTGGAGTGTGTATTAAAAATGAATTCTTTGAAGGATTGTTACAAGTTATCTAACGGCGTTGAAATCCCATGTGTTGGGCTAGGTACATGGCAAGCAGAAAATGGAAAAATCGCAATATCTTCTGTTAAGGATGCTCTAGTAGCTGGATATCGTCATATTGATACTGCTGCTGGATATAAAAACGAAGAAAGTGTTGGTATAGCAATAAAGGAAAGCGGAATACCTAGAGAAGAAATTTTCATAACCAGTAAGCTTCACAATAATGATCATGGTTATGAAAATACTATGAAGGCATTCGAAGAAACTCTAAAGAAGCTTGATACTGATTATCTGGACCTTTATCTAATTCATTGGCCAAATCCCATAAAGTATAGGGACTGTTGGGAAGAAGCAAATGCAGGCTCATGGAAGGCCTTTGAAGAACTTTATACTGCCGGCCGCATCCGTTCAATTGGAGTAAGCAACTTCCATCCTCATCATATAGAAGCCTTACTTAAAACAGCAACTATAGTTCCTATGGTTAATCAGATTAGACTTTGTCCTGGAGATACACAAGATGAACTTGTAGGGTACTGCAAGGCTCATAATATTCTATTAGAGGCATACAGTCCATTAGGAACCGGTTTGATTTTTGAATCAAAGGAAATGCAAGCTTTAGCAGAAAAGTACGAAAAATCAATTGCTCAAATATGCATACGTTGGAGTTTGCAAATTGGATTTTTACCACTTCCTAAATCAGTAACAAAATCACGTATTGTTGAGAATGGAGAAGTTTTTGATTTTGAGCTTTCACATGAAGATATCAAACTTATTGCCGATTTAAAAGGTGTTTGTGGATTTTCTAAAGATCCAGATAAAATTACATTCTAATATTTTATATCATATAACTAAGGGCATACTAGATACTTCTGTATGCCCCTATTTATTTTGCAAATCCAATGTTTAAAGATACACTTTTATGCATGGTTTTAAATTTATTTACATCAAAAAAGTAGATATAAAAAGAAACTTATCTTTATATCTACCTCTCTTAAAAATGTATCACTTTTCTAAAAACTTTTTTCAAAACTTCTCTTAGAGAAGATGTAATTCTTTAAACTACCCGTTAATTATATTCTTAAGCTCATTAAGACTACTTATTTCATAGGTTGGCTTTATCTCTGATGTATTTGGAGTTTTACTTGGGTTGTACCAACAGGTATCAATTCCAGCGTTTACTCCACCCTTAATATCAGAACTTAAGCTATCTCCTACCATAAGAACCTTGCTCTTATCAGTTTGCTTTATATTCTTTAATGTCATCTCAAATATCCTTGGATCTGGTTTAGCTACCTTAACTTCTTCTGATATTACTACATCTTGAAAATATTTGGCTATAATAGATTTTTTTATTCTGCCATTCTGAACATCTGTTAGTCCATTTGTCACTATTGTCAATTTATAATCTTTATATAAACTTTCTACAAGTGCCTCACTATCATCAAATAAGAATGATGCATTAGCTAGGTGCTTCATATATGCCTTTGCAAATTCAAATTCGTCAAAAGCTACTTCTAATTTATTTGCTAATCTCTTGAATCTTTCAACCTTTAATTTTTCTTGAGTGATAAGCCCCTGTTCGAACTCTTTCCATATAGCTGTATTTATTTCACTATATATTTTCAAATGGTGATTTTCATCATATTCAATATCAAATTCAATCATAGCATTTTTAAAAGCTTCTCTTTCAGATTTCTTAAAATCAAAAAGAGTTTCATCTGCATCAAATATTATAACTTCGTATTTCATAGTAATCCCCCTTGAATATGTGATTTATTGTAGTAAATCATATTTTATTTTTATCTATCGTAGTTTTTCTTTATGTTAATTATATCATTAATTCCAATATAACACATAATTAAACAAATATCGTTTCACATTCTTTAGACATATTTAAATATTAGTAATAGCAATATCCTTACTTAAATCAGCTTGCTGATTTTTTATTTTATTGTCAGCTCTCGCATTTAAACTTAAGCCTACAAGAAATAATATCCCTCCTATTACTTTTCCTTTAGAAAAGACGTCTAAATATATATAATCAATGATAGCACTTGCAAACATTTGTCCTATAAACCTCAGTATAACAACATAAACTGCTGGCACCTTGGGAACCAAAACATTAAAGATATAAGTTGTCAAAACTCCTATAAACCCACCTATAAAATATGGTAACGGAACTTTCCGTATTACCTCATAAGAAGGAATGGAATTTATCATAAATGCACATAGAACAACAGAAGAGACCGCTGCCATAAAATAATTTATAATAACTCCATTAATCATCCCTTCCTTTTGTGATAGCTTTCCATTAATCATCATGCTAATAACTATATTTACACCTACTAAAAATGCTAAGAAAATATATAATATCATTTCAATCCTCCAATATAATAAATTTTTTAGTGCCCTTTTTTCTGAAAAAATCATTTAATTCTAATAGTTCGCTTAAATAGCAGCTCTTGTATAATCACTTAATTTAAACACTAATCTTAGCAATATCCTAAACAAAATATCTTTATATAGTAATCATAACAATTGCTCCAAGAGAGATTATTGAAAACCCAAGAATTCTCTCTTTTCTGAACTTATTTACAGGCATTCCAAAAAGCCCAAAGTGTTCTACTATAATAGACATTACTAGTTGTCCATATAAACTTATACTGCTGGTCAAAGTTACTCCTATAACTGGTATACATAAGTTATTTAAAAGTATGGTTATAACGCCAAGAACACCAGGCAATAAAAAAATCAACTTCATTCCTATAAGCTTCGGCAATTTATTTTTTCTAACAATGGCTATAAGAACAATTGTTATTAGTCCGATTGTATGAAATATCAAGGTACTCATATACGGCCCTGTTTTCTTAGAAATCATTCCATTAAAGAACACCATAATAGCAAGTAATACTCCATTGATAACTGCTAAATTTTTATACATAACTAAATCCCCCTTAACTTTACAATACTTTATAAATGCTTTATAAATAATTTATAACATTTGTATAGATTCAAATAGGACATTTGTCCTGCACAGGAGGATTTATGAAAAGATTATTAGATAGAGAGCTGCTAAATGATTTTTTTTCAAAAAATCATATTGAAGATATATTTGATAAAGATATAATACACCACTGCGAGCTGCACTTTTACAAAAAAGATGAATTTGTATTACATTCAGAATCAGAACTAGAATATTTATATATGCTTGTGGATGGAAAATTAAAAATCTTTTACCTATTTGAAAATGGTAAATCAATGCTTTTAAAATTTTATAAGGATTTTATCTTTATAGGTGATATAGAAATCTTAAAAAACAAACCAATTCGGTGCAATGTGGAGGCAGTTGAAGATACTTATCTTATTGCAGTACCAGCCAATATAATCAGAAAATATTATATAAACAATACTAAGTTTCTCCATCACCTTATTGATTCCTTAAGTGAAAAACTTGACTCAACAATTAATAATAGCTCCTATAATTTTGTATATCCACTTAGTAATAGATTAGCGAGTTATTTAATAGAGCATTTGTCGGATGAAAATTATATAATTTTAGATTCAAGCTTTATAGAAATTGCTCAATTTTTAGGAACTACCACTAGACATCTAGGGAGAACCTTTAAAGAATTAGAAGCTAAAAATATTATAAGGCTAGATAATAAAACTGTTCATATCCTAGATAGAGCTGAATTAAAAGAGCTATCTAAAAATACTTTTTTAAAATCTCTTTAAAATTTTCATTCGATGGTTCTACGAATCTTTATATTAGATACATTCTAGTATGAAGTGTTTATCCATAGCAATAATAAAAAACTAATAGACAAATTATTATGATTTATGCAACAATAAATAAGTAAAATTTAGCAAACAAGCCTATAAAATTAGGCAAAAGTGACATGATCAAATTAAGTGGTTATCCATCCAATGCTTTAATGAGCTTACGCAAAGAATTAATATAATTTTTTCATATTCCATGGCTAAAACTGTAAACTCACTACGTTCGAACAGTACAGTTTATTAACGCCATTCCATCTGAAAAAATCATTTAATTCTAATAGCTCGCTCATATAGCATCTCCTGTATAACCACTTAATTTTAAAAATACTATTAAGCTTAGCATGAAATTAAAATATAGAATATAAGGATGAATTTATTATGGAGAAAAAGACAGAAATAAAAATAATAAAACCTAAATTACCAAAGGATTTATCACCTTTTGAGCTTTCTGAGGATAGTATAACAGACTATGATTCAATATCAGAATCACATATAAAAGAATGTTTCTTAAGATATCATGATGCAAACAAAGTTTCATTTAATGAAGTGGTATTTGAAAATACTACTATTAACAATGTTTCCTTCCAAAAATCTGATTTAGTGGATGTTAGATTCGAAAATTGTGATTTATGTAATGTAGATTTTTCAGAATCCTCTTTCCTTAGAGTTGAGTTTATAAACTGCAAAGTGGTTGGTATTAATTTTACTGAATCAACTTTAAAAAACGTGTTTTTTAAAGACTGTTATGGACAGTACTCGCTCTTCAGATTTGTAAATTGTAATTCAGTGCTTTTTGATCACTGTCATTTACGATATTCAGACTTTCAAGAAAGTAAGTTTTCTAAGTTAGAATTTAAAGAATCAGATCTTACTGAAAGCCAATTCTTTAACACTAAACTAAAAGGACTTGATTTTAGAAGCTCAGAGATTGACGGTATAGCAGCTAGAATTCCTGACTTAGAAGGAATGATTGTATCAACTGCTCAAACAATAACTCTTGCTGCATTAATTGGTGTAGAAGTTAGATAGAGTAGCAAAATTAGCCTCCCTGATGGGAGGTTTTTTATTCTTTAGAAATTTAGAGCTTAATTAAATTTCTAAACAAGTATATATATAAAGTTTGAAATTTAATATAAGTTAAAGAATAAAGAGAAGAAAAACAGCTATAAAATAGATACCACGATAAATATTCAGTAAATTCCATATTTGTATATACTTCCACTTAGACGTATAATGATATTGTCACTATATAGTGACAATCATATTTTGTTCTTTGATTTTTACATTGTTGTATTATTTTCAGCTTAATGTATACGTAAACAAACATTCAATTAACTCACATACTACAGGAGGGGAATATGGGAACTTATAAATTCGCTTTAAAGATGCTTAAAACAGATTTTAAACAAACCTTACTTTATCTTCTATTTGTAATCTTTTCAGTAGCTACTTTATTTATTGGCTATGCAATGATGGATGACAACAACTACACTTCACTTAGAGGAAGTACATCTGAGCTTTGCCAAGTACTTTTGTTTGGTCTAACTATATTATTACTATTTATGGTATTCTTCGCGAACTCCTACTTTATCACTTGTAAAACAAAGGAATTTGCAATTGCAGAATTAAATGGAGTATGTTCCACTAAACTCATGGGCCTTTTGAGTTTTCAAACTTTTTTGCTTGGAATTACAGGAAGTATACTTGGTATATTATTAGGAATGATTTCATTGCCTGTAGTTTCAGCAGTTATGTATAAATTACTAGGTGCTCAGCAAAATATATATTCAACTACTTCAGACAGTTTAATAATCACTTTTATAATTGTTATGCTTATAATGTGTCCTTATATAGTAGGCGGTGACTATGGGTATCTTTTTCATAGAGAAATACAGGATTTGATTTATGGACAAAGACAACTTTATACACCTCATGCAAAGAAAATCACAATTCCAGAAATCGAAAATATAAAGAAACTGTTTCCTTTTTTAGAAAATTCCAAACCAAAAACACCTCACAAAACTAAGTCCGTAAAACCACACAATATATTATCTATATTACTTTATTTTCTTCCTTTAACAGTACTTCTTTTAAATTCAAAAAACTTTTATGCTTTAATGGTTTTTTATTTACTTTTTTCAGTTATAGGAATACACAAATTATTAACAATTAATTTTCCAGATAAGATATTAAGTCTTAAAAAGAATGTATTTGCTGGTGATGAAATTAAATTAATTTCACTAAGCAATCTCCATTACTCTTTAAGAAAGATGAACTTTCTTATTGTAACCTTAGCAATATCCACAGTATCCCTTGTGTTTATAATTGGATCCTATGGTGAATCATATCAAGTTAAGGTTATGGGTATTTTCGTATATATTTGTGCCATTGTATCACTTGGCATTAGCATTTTGTACAAGTTTATAATTGAAGCTTCATATAGAAAGCATATATTCATGCAATTACAATTACTTGGATATCATACTAAGCAAATAAAAAAAATTATAAAGCAAGAAATAATATTGCTATACGGTATAGCTATAATAATACCTTTAATCCATATTGTAATTTATCTTGCAAAGTTCATAAACTTAGGCATTATAACCCTACAGTTGTCTTTGATTCTTTTGTCTACTTTTATAATTATTTTTGTTATCATGATTCCTATATCCTATTTTGTTTATAAGAAATCAGTATTGTAAAGAAACAAAAGAGTCTATTAAATACTGAACAAAATAAAAGAATCCAACTACTATTAGATACTTTACATAGAAGACTTTCAAATAGTAATCTTCTCTATAATCATCTTTTAGTTAGATGGATTCTTTTATTTTTAATGATAACTATCTTAAACCTAACATCTTGCTTAATTGCTTTTCTTTTGTTTCTATTGCCCCCATCGGACAAAGTTCTTGACAACAGAAACAGCGGATACATTTACTATAGTTCCACTTTGGAATTAATTTATCATTATGCTTTTTAAAAGTAATGACATTAGGCTTTTCAGGACATACCTCAGCACATCTTTTGCAACTTACGCATTTTTCTGCAATTACAATTGGATCAGGAGCTGCTAAAGATACCGCTAATTTATTTACAGATGGAGTAATAAAGTTAACTACCCTTGCGCTACGGGATAATTTGAAATCTTTACACTTCATATCCTCGATTTTTTCACCAAGAACCTCTATTTCTTCAGGAAGTACAGCGCCCCACTTTGTTTCATGGGCAACCTTTAAGAACGGTACGGCTAGTACATTATCATAACCAATCAGCCTAACCGCTGTTGAATCAACCGCTGTGAGACATTTCCCCATTATTATAGTGTCCATCTTTTTAGCAGTTCCATTTCTAGGACCATTGCCTTCCATTGCAAGTATACCATCAAGTATAGCAAAGCTTGTCTTTACAACAGAGTTTAAATCTAAAAGCATTTTACTGAAATTAATAGCATTTGGTGATTTTGTATGCCATTGAGCTTTTTTAGAACCAGGTACACATCCAAATTGGTTTTTTACAGCTCCAGTATAATACATCATCGCATGAGTCTTTAGTTTTGGAAGAGTTATAACTACATCAGCCTCATAAGGCGCCCTAGCAATGTTCCAGAACTTATACATTATAGGATTATCCAGCTCTACATGGACTTCATCACTAAAATCAACGAACTTAACTCCATATCTTTCAGCAACCTCCATAAGCCCTGATTGTTCAGCAGCCTTTCTATTATTATCAGAGGCCGGTGAATCTCCAAAAGCTATATCATCAGTATATTCCTTAACAATTCTTATAACTGCTTCAAACACGGCATAATGAGTTATTACGATAGAACCTTTTTCAACCACACTTAGAAAATTAGGTTTCAATAAGACTTTACTGTTTTTAGGTATTAGTTTTCTCAAAAAAGAACTTCCACCTAATAATTCAAAACCTTCTCTTAATGTTTTTTCAATGGCATCAACGTTATATTCTGTACATTTTAATAAAGCAACCTTTTCCATAACATCACCCTTTTATAATTATTCTAGAATATGTTTAAGAGTATTGATTTCCTTAATTTCCTCATCTTTACATTATATCATATATTTTTTATACCATATAAACAATTTATATTAAATAACAAATTTCCACATCTCACATCACCATAAAGAACTGCCATTTAATATAGTTGTATTCTATTGTCATTACTAGTTATTGCTTTACAATTCTTAAATTACATAGTTTATATTAAATTAAAGTAGTGCTTTATCTATAAATTAAATAGAACTTATATGAAACCTACTGTTAACAATTATATTAACAAGCAGAACTTCTCATTATTACACTACTAGAATAATCTGTATACATAATTGTTTGCGATTGACATTTTAACACTATTTTACATTAATTAAATTGACATATATTAATATTTTTGTTACAATAATACATATAATCAATACTTAAATCCTATAACAACTTAAGGAAGAATACTTAGTTAATTTCAAATAATACCAATTTCTTTAAAACATTTCCCCAAAGAGAATTTAGCTTTAATAAACCACTCAAGTAGTAAATCTTATTTCTTATTCTTTACCATTATATAAATCGTTTTCTCTTAATGACTTATATATTTCAATTATAAAATCCATCTAAAGCTGTTTCGGCTACAAAACCTCTAAGCTTATTGTCAACTCAAAATAAGTTGATAATATAGACATTAATCTATTTGGTTCCCGATAAATAAAACATCTATAAAAAAGTAACAGTTTCAATTCTATAGTTTACATTCTAATATTTATAACATTACCTAATATCCATGAATATTCTCTCTTCAGTAAAATCCATTTTTTAAATCAAAACATTGCCTACCCTAGTAAATAAAATTATTCACAAATCTACTATTAATAAAATAATAAGGATGTGTTAAAAATGATTAAAAAGACCTTTATAAAAAAGGCTGCAACCTTTATAGCTATGGCAGCAGTAACCGTTACTACTCTTGCAGTAGCACAGCCACTTAAAGCATCAGCTGCAGTCGTTTCTGGACAAACCTATAAAATCATTAATGTAGGTAGTGGTAAAGCACTTGATGTATATGCTGCTGGAACTGCTAATTATACTAATGTTGATATTTACACTGATAATGGAACCGCAGCTCAACAGTGGAATATAGTAGCTAATTCAGATGGAACATATAAGATAATTAATAAGAATAGCTGGAAGGCACTAGATGTATACGCTGCCGGAACTGCTGATTATACTAATGTTGATATATATGATGACAACGGTACTGGTGCACAAAAATGGAGACTTGTATCAAACAGTGATGGATCCTATAAGATTATCAATGCTAATAGCAATAAGGCACTTGATGTTTATGCTGCTGGTAATGCTGATTATACTAATGTTGATATATATACAGACAACGGAACTGCAGCACAAAAGTGGAATATAGTTCAAGTTGGAGGTAGTACTTCTACTGTAACAAAGCCAGGTGAGGTTCCAAATGATATTTGGACATACACAATTAATGCTGACAAAGTATATGGTAATACTGGTGATTTTGCTTTATTATTATGTGCTGTTATTAAAAAGGAAAGTGCTTTTGGAGCAGGCTTAAGTGGTAGTCCCTCTTCAGGTGATGGGTTAATGCAAGTAGAACCAAATACTAGAAATGCTTATGCTTCACAATTCCAAGCAAAATTTGGCCATGCTTATGATCATGGTAGTTACCAAGATCAAGTATACTTAGGCGCATTGATTTTAAACGCTAATATAGTTCAATTTGGTAGTGTATATAGCGGTTTATTACACTATAATGGAGGACCAAACTGGTATCCAGGTGCAACAGATTCTTATGGTCGTCCAATTTTAGCCGATCAATATGCAAATGCAGTTTATGCAACTTATCAAAGCTATGGTGGAAAAAACTAATAAAATTACTTTCATAAATATCCACAGATATAATTGTGGTACAAATTCCCAAAGAATAAAAACAACTTACTGATTTAAGAGTATAATGATATTTTAGGTGTGCTGTTATAAATCTTGGAAATGACTTTAAGCGGGCTTCGAGTTTTCATATCGAAGTCCGCCTTTTTATAGTAAGGTTGCTTTAGTGATTTTTTCTTTCAATCTATATATCTTATTTTAGATAGTCAACTACTTAATTTCAGAACTTAACTTTAACAGGTATAAGTTTAAATTTGCACTTTAAAAAATGGATAATCTTTTACCTTTTCATAATGTTGTCTTAAAAATGTTAAATCTTCATCAGTTAAAGGATTTTTTAAACACTCATCAATATTTTCAACAACAAACGAAAAATTCACAAAATCCCCTGGTGGAACTAAGGCATCAACTCCAAGTGAAAGTGTATATTTCATTGCAGCAAGTCGCAGTTTTTTGTCTTCAAAATCTATTGGTTTACACCAAGACTTTGGAAATGGTGAACTTTCTCTTTCATCCCCATTAAGCCATGCACGTTCTATAAGCTGCTTCATACCAACTAGCCCCATACCTTTTTCTTTCGCCGTCTTACATAACTTTGTTCCCATATCGTGTCCTAGGTTCATATGCCAGTTTAAAGGAAATAGTACTGTATCAAAATCATAAAGTGACATTGCTTTTAAGGCAACAGCTTCATTATGACAGGTAATGCCTAATTTTCTAACCAAACCCTTTTCTTTGGCTTTCACCATCATTTCCATAACTCCACCACTACCAAACGCTTTTTCCACATCTTCTTCCTTACTTAAAGCATGCATTTGATAAACATCAAGATAATCAGTGTGTAGCATACGGAAAGATTCTTCGAATTCTTTTTGTGCATCTACTTTCATTCTGCATGTGGTTTTACAAGCAAGATATATATTTTTGCGATATGGTATAAGGGATTTACCTAACTTTTCTTGTGCATCTTCATAGGATGGAGCCACATCAAAATAGTTAATTCCTCTATCGATTGCCCATGATACATAGTTATCAGAAGCCTCTTGCCCATCTCTCATTGACACTATACCACCGTATATAACTGGAGTAATCTCAAAACCTGTATTACCAAACTTTCTTTTAATCATAAATTCAATACCTCCAACTCTCACTTAAGACCATTAATCCTTTACCTATATATAAAATATACTCCATAGAGTACACTGTAAGTCAATAAAATTTCAGCATGCATTTCGAAAAAAATCTACATTCCAGTAATTAGAGGATGCCACACCTTCACTATAGTTCCAACATTTTCAGTGCTTTGATACTCAAGTCCAAATTCCTCTCCATATGATAATCTTATTCTTTCATTTACATTATAAACTCCAAAACCTAGTTTAATCTCTCCGGGATTTTTACCGTGTAGTACTTTATTTAGTTTTTTCATTCTGTCCTCGCTCATGCCTGCTCCATTATCAATTATTGTGAAACAAAGCTTCTTATCAATTATCTCGCCTTTAATTATTATCTTTCCCTTTCCCCTTTTTTCTTTTATACCATGATATATTGCATTTTCTACTATAGGCTGCAATATAAGCTTGGTCACTTCAAAATTCATCATGTCCTCTTGTATTTTTATCTCATAGTCCAGCTTATCTTCATATCTAACCTTCTGAATAATAAGGTAACTTTCTATATGCATTATTTCATCTCTAACAGTAACTATTTCATTTCCCTTACTAAGCCCTATTCTTAAGAGCGTGGTAAGTGCATTTACTACATCGATAATATCCTGAGCATCATGCTCTTCAGCCATCCATTGAATGGTATCTAAAGTATTATATAAGAAATGTGGTTTTATCTGAGCTTGGAGTATGCTAATTTCTGCTTTTCTTTTACTCTTTTCCTCAGCTTGCACCAAGTGAATTAAATTCTTTATCTCATCAATCATATTATTAAAGGAATTTCCAAGTTCACCTATTTCATCACCGTATTTACTTCTAAAAAATACATTAAGATCTCCTTCCTCAGTTCTTTTCATAAGCTTTCTTAATTTAGTAATAGGATTCACTATGGAACGAGTAAATATCATTGCCAGTATTGCTGCAAGTACAATGGTTAGTATCGCAACTGACAAAGAGTAATATTTAATATACCTCAATGTTTTTGTGCTCTCATCTAAAGGAAATACTCCTACAGTCTTCCACTGAGTATATTCAGATCCCTTGCACATAATCTTATAGTCTTTATTATTTATGTTCTTAACAATTATATTATTTTTTAAATTTCTTACCCACTGATCCTTTATTCTATATACAACTTCATTCACAGGAGTATAAACTATCTCATTATTAGAATCCACTATATACACAAAACCAGTTTTACCAGGCTTAACACTTTCAATTACACTTTTAATTATGTCCAGCTTAATATCAATTAGTATAACCCCTAAACATTTCCCTGTTTTATCATCAATAATGGCCTTACTCATTGATACAACATCATCAGCACAATATTGAAATACATTATTTACATTTCTTCCTACAGGTTTGCTAAAAAGTTGAATTTTATTTGGGTGATCTGCTGCTTCTATATACCATCTTTCATTTATAAGTGGGTCTCTGGATATTCTATACATTATGTCACTTATGTAGAGGTCATTTTTATTCACAACCATAATACCAACAATTTCAGGATGAAAAGGAGTAAAGCCCATTATTGCTTTTGTAACATCATACTCCATTGCTTCAGTGTTTTTCCCATTACTTAGTTCCTTACTATTTAAAAAACTTACTACTCTTGGATCTAAGGACAAAGTATTAATGATATTCTCCATATTTTTCATATAAAAATCTACATTAGTGCTTATTTGCTGAATCATCTGATCAGTATTAACATTTTGAACATCACTTATTGAGTTATTATATATCAAATTACTTACAGTAGTTATTGTTACAACAGGCAATAAGATAACTAGAAGAAAATAAAGCATTAGCTTGTTTCCTATGCTGCTATTAAAAAAAGTAGATACAGAATTTTTCAACATAAATCACCCAATTCAAAATAATATGAATTCCATTTCAAAATTAATAACTATAGATAAACCAGTTCCAAATACAATAAAAATAGACAGTTAAGTTGCAATTAATAGTTAATATAGCTGTTAAACTTACTTTGTTAAATAGAACTGGGATATCTATTCCGCTTAAGCAGATAAACTACTTCAATCCTTAGACTCAAAATAAAGATTTCGATGTTTCTACGAATCTTTATTTTGATAAGTTTCAATAGGAAGTAGTTTATCTATATTGTTCATGCCTAATATAATCATATCCAATTTCACATCATCTTACAATATTTCCCAAGCAATATAAAAAAGTCAGGCCTACTTTTTAAAATAAGCCTGATGTAAATATTAAACACTTCAATCCTAAATCTATTTTCATGTAACAACGGTTTTTCTTTTCTCATTTCTTATCACTATAAACCTTTGAAGAGCTATAAATATGAATAACAGCATTCCAACGGCTATTTTAGTCCACCAAGAATTTAAAGTACCATCAAAAATTATAAGATTTTGAATTACTCCAGTAGTTAAAACACCAAACAATGGACCTATTGCAGAACCAAAACCTCCAGTTAAGATTACTCCTCCTATAACACTGGCAGCAATTGCATCCATCTCAGTTCCATTGCAGTGGAGTCCATAGCCTGAAGAAGTGTAAATAGTATATAATAAGCCTCCAAGAGCCGAGCAGAAACCTGAGAAAGTGTATACCAAAATCTTTGTTTTAGCTACAGGAAGTCCCATAAGTATAGCAGAATTTTCACTTCCTCCTATAGCATATATATTTCTCCCAAACTTGGTATACTTTAATATATATATTGCAGCAATAACCAGAAGTAAACTCACAATAACATTTATAGAAACGAAAGCATTTTGTCCAAGATGTATTCTAAACGAAGCAATATTTGAAAACATAGGATTGTTTATACTTATAGAATCAACACTTATTAGATAAGCTGCACCTCTGGCAAAGAACATACCAGCTAAAGTTATGATCCAAGGATGAAGCTTAAATCTCTGTATTAAATATCCTTGAGTAGTCCCTATCACAATTCCAACAAATAAAACAAATATCATTACTATAATTGGATTAACTCCCTTTTGAAGCAGAGATCCAGTGATCATGCTTACAAAAGCAACCATTGCACCTACAGAAAGATCTATTCCTCCTGTTAATATTGTAAAAGTCTCTCCAATTGTTAGTGCAATCAAATATGAATTATCAATTAAAAGGTTTGAAAAAACTTGGACACTAAAGAAATTATCATACTTTATACCGCCAGCTACAAAAAGCAAGATAAACAACGCAATAGTTGCATAAATAGAGGCATTCCCTTGATTTGGTTTCATACCTGATAAATTAACAGCTTTCATTTTCATATGCCTTTAGCCTCCTTCCTTTGCTGCTAGTAAACTTCATAATTAGTTTCCTAAATTCTTCATTTTGAATAAGACATACTACTATAACTACTATTGCTTTTACCACAAGCGTTGTTTCAGGTGGCACACCCATACTGTATATTGTAGTGGTCAAGGTCTGTATAAACAGTGCTCCAACTACAGTTCCACCGAGATAAAATCTTCCACCATTCATCGAAGTGCCACCAATAACTGTAGCTAATATAGCGTCAAGCTCCATCCAAAGCCCTGCATTATTGGCATCTGCACTCTTTATATTTGAGCATATAATTATTCCAGCTAATCCCGCTAATGCGCCAGTTATTACATAAAGAATAAACTTTACTTTCTTTGCATTTATACCTGAATACCTGCTGGAGGTGCTGTTAATACCTACAGCTTCTACAAATAGACCTAAGGCAGTTCTTCTCATAAGCAGATATATAATTAATATCACTGCTATGGTGATATAAACTGATACTGGAATGAACAAATACCCTGTACCTATAAAAGTAAAAGACTTGTTAGTAAATGTTAATATCTGTCCCTTAGTTATTAATTGAGCAATACCTCTACCTACGATGTATAGTATAAGGGTACCTACCATTGGCTGAACCCCTATATAGGACACAAGCATTCCATTCCACATTCCACAAATTAAACCAGCAGCAATTCCAACTACAACAGCAAGAAAAGTATTACCGCTATAAACAATAATTGTAGCTGCAACTGCTCCGCTTATAGCAATTATAGATCCTACGGAGATATCAATACCTTGTGTCGCAATAACTATTGTCATTCCCAAAGACAAAAGAATTAGTGGTGTAGCTCTATTCAGTATATCAACAAGACTTCCGAAAAGGTGTCCATCTTTTACCTCCAAGCCAAGAAATCCAGGTCTCATTATTAGATTGAAAAGAAGAATTCCTATAAGACATACGAGTGGCCAAAAAATAGAAGAATGATAGATTTTTTTCAACAGATTACTTTGTTTATACTTCTCCACCGCTTAATCCTCCCTTTGCTATTGTCGTCATTATATTGGCTTCCTCTAATTCTTCTCCTTTTAGTTCTCCTATAATATTTCTATCTCTTAAAATCAGTATTCTATCACAGCATTTTACTATTTCAGAAAGCTCTGAAGATATAAATATTATGGTTACTCCTTCACTAGCTAAATCAAGCACGAGCTTCATTATTTCACTTTTAGCACCAACATCAATTCCTCTAGTAGGTTCATCTAGAATTAATAACTCAGGATTAGTTGCAAGCCATCTAGCTAAGATAACTTTTTGTTGATTTCCACCACTAAGGTTATCAATCCTTTGTTCCATACTTGGTGTTTTTATACCTAACATATCGATATACTTCTGTGCAATTTCCTGCTGCTGCTTCATTGGAATATACTTGAAAACTCCACGTTTTGATTGAAGTGCTAAAATTATATTTTCCCGTATGGTGAGCTGTGCAACTATGCCTTCAACCTTTCTGTCTTCTGGACAAAAACCGAAACCTTCTTCAATAGCTCTTTGAGGATATATATATGAATATTCTTTCCCTCTTATTTTGATTTTTCCATGATCAGCCTTATCTATTCCAAATATTAGCCTTGCACTTTCACTTCTACCTGCTCCTAAGAGTCCAGCAAGTCCCAAAACTTCGCCTCTTTTAATCTCAATATTAAAAGGTTGTATACTTCCAACACGTCCAAATGCAGAGGTACTTATTAGATTACCATCAGCGAACTTCTTCTCTTCCTTTTTATTTGAGCTATTCAAAGCTTTAACTTCTTCTATATTTTTTCCAATCATTTTAGATACAAGCTCTAGTCTAGAAAGCTTATCAGCATCATAACTTCCTACCATGTGACCGTTTCTAAGTACAGTTATTCTATCTGATATTCCATATACCTGATCTAAGAAATGAGTAACAAATATAATAGACATTCCTTCATTCTTTAACTTTCTCATAATACTAAACAGTCTCTCAACTTCACTATTATCAAGGCTTGAGGTAGGTTCATCAAGTATAAGTATTCCCCTTGATATATCTACCGCCCTGGCTATGGCAATCATTTGTTGCACTGCCACCGAATAAGATGAGAGCATTCTTTTGACATCTATATTTAGGTTAAGCCTTTCGCTTAACAATTTTTCTGCATTTTTATTTATTTCCTTCCAATCAATACTGCCTGCCTTCATGGGCTGCCTACCAATATAAATATTTTCTGCTACAGTTAGATTTGGACAGAGATTGATTTCTTGATAAACAGTACTTATTCCATGCTGCTGTGCATCATAAGTTGATGCAATCTTAATATCGTCACCGTTTAAAGTTATACTTCCTTCATCTATCTCATAAACTCCTGTAAGAACCTTTATTAGTGTAGACTTCCCAGCACCGTTTTCACCCATCAGTGCATGAATCTCGCCCTTTCTAAGCTGAAAATCAACCTTTGAAAGAGCTTTAACTCCAGGAAAGGATTTACTTATTCCCTTCATACTTAGAACTACACCATCTTCTGCCATATATCTCCCCTCCTTTAAAATAATTAATATAAATACCAAATTTATTAACTTACAATTTTCTGAAATATATCAATGCTACTTAAACAAAATACTATAATTACCTATATATTATTGAAATTGAGGTGTTCTCATCAAAATACCAAGTATTATCTGGAACCATCCTCAATTTCAAGGGGGGCACTTTTAAATTGCTCTATGTTTAATATTATTGTTGAAATTAAAGTATCAAACACGCGATACCTTAATTTCAACTCATTTCCTATGCTTAAACTTAACTTAAGCTTTAAAAGTCCTAATACTTTCTATTTGGAAGTTCTTTCTTAGCTTGATCGCCTACAAAAACACCTTCATTGGATTTTATCCATTTATCTACTGTTTTACCTGCAGCTAAATCTTTTGCAGCTTGTAATATTTGAGGCCCTAGAAGCGGATTACACTCAACAACGCCTGTACTCTTTCCATCTGCTACAGCTTGGAAGGCATCCTTAATACCATCTATAGAAACTATAGCAACGTCTACGCCTGGTTTA
This sequence comes from Clostridium fungisolvens, assembly GCF_014193895.1. Classification (NCBI taxonomy): domain Bacteria; kingdom Bacillati; phylum Bacillota; class Clostridia; order Eubacteriales; family Clostridiaceae; genus Clostridium; species Clostridium fungisolvens. The sequence continues at coordinate 2,575,162 of NZ_BLZR01000001.1, forward strand.
AGTCCATATTCTTCTATAGCTTGAATAGCTCCCATTGCCATATCGTCATTATGTGCATAAACTGCTTGAATATTTTTACCTTCTGACTTTAAGAAAGCTTCCATAACTTCTTTACCTTTAGCACGGCTAAAATCACCAGATTGTGATTTTATAACTTTATATCCTGGGTAGTCTTTAATATAATCTGCAAAACCTTTTTGTCTATCATTTGCAGCACTTGCTCCAACAGTTCCTTGAAGCTCAACTATATTTAACTTTGCATCTTTGCCAAACTTGTCAGTCAATATTTTACCTGCACTCTTACCTTCTGCAATAAAGTCTGAACCTATAAAAGTTGAATATAAGGAATCATCACTAACTTTAACACCTCTATCAACCAATATGATTGGAATCTTTGCATCTTTTGCTTCTTTAAAAACAGTATCCCAGCCAGTTTCAACTACTGGTGCAAGGGCAATTACATCAACCTTTTGAGCTATAAAGGATCTTAAAGCTTTTATCTGGTTTTCTTGCTTTTGCTGAGCATCAGAAAATTTAAGTTCAACATTTGAGTCAAGATTAGGTATTTCCTTGATTGAATTAGTTTCAGCAGTTCTCCATCCACTTTCAGCACCTATTTGTGAAAATCCCAAAACTAATTTCTTGCTTGTTGTATTTGCACTTTTGTCTCCACCTGAATTATTTGTACTAGAGCTTCCACAACCAATTGCAACTGTTGCAGTCAAAGCTAAAGTTAATGCTAGTGCTACTAATTTTTTTAATTTCATATCTATTCCCCCATTACTTTGTAATCATTTACAAATTTATTATATAATGTCTCCTATTTTTTGTATTTGTATTAATCAGTAATTTTGTATACTATTTGTACTGAATAAAAAAGTTGATATATCGACTTACTTCAGTGAATTTTTTACGCATCTGCTTTTCTGTATGCATAAAAATCTACCAAAGTAATTGAAATATCTAGATTTAGCCTACTTGGAAATCATATATTTTCTTAAGCGGTAAAAATCACCATAAAATCAAAGACCCTGCATAAATAGAGAGCTTTTCTCTTAAATGCTTGGTCTTTATTATTTAAATATATTTCAAATTGTTGTAACGATACTTAGTGCTTTCTTAATTCAGAAATTCCATTTTGCTGAGATATTTATCTAAGTTCTCCTTTGTTATCTTGTCACTGCCTAGTATAATTTCTTTAGGGATATTTTGTTTTTTATTCAATATTTCAATTGCGTATTTTACAGCATCTTTACCACCAGTCTCGCAAGTAAAGGTTCCTTGAAGAATCCCTTTATCCACTAAGTCGAGGCCGCCATTGGCACCTAGAAGTCCATCTACTCCGATAACTTTAATATTTTTAAGTCCTAATTTATAAGCTGCCCTATACGCACCAAGAGCCATATAATCATTGTGGGCAAAAATAACATCAATATCTTTTTCTTCTGCAAGTATTTCAGAAACCTTATCTTCTGTTTCATCTCTTTGCCATTCACCTATAACAGTCCTGGAAATTTCTATGTTTTTATGATCCTTCAATACTTCTTTGAATCCCTTACTTCTCTCAACCACGGGAGGGGAATTAAGCATACCTTGTACTTCTATAACTTTACCTTGTTTATTACCAATTAGATCTGCTACAAGTTTACCAGCTTGTATACCTATTGATTCATTATCTGGACCAATATACAAAGTATAGTTTGCCCCCTCCACTGGCCTATCTAAAACTATGACAGGAATTCGCTTATATGTTTCTGAAACTAAAGGTGTCAACTTCTTTGAATCATCTATTGCCACTATTAATAAATCAACTCCATAATCCGAAAGCTCTTGTATATCTTTTTTCTGTCTTTCTGAATCGCCTCCGGCATCCTTATAGATTATCTTTAAATTGCTATACTTTTTAGCTTCGTTTATTATTTCCTCATTCATAGATATCCGCCAAGGCTCGGTTAAATTTGCTTGAGACATACCTATTACAAACTCTACTCCTTCAGATTTCTTTGTTCTTCCTACTAAAACAGAAACAAAACATAATATAATTATAAAAATTAATACCATGATTATCTTTTTAGGTATTACTATTTTTCTATCCAATTCCGCTTCCTCCCCTATATTCTGTTGGAGAGATTCCCATTACCTTTTTAAAGGCTTTGCAAAAATAGTGCTGATTACTATAGCCTACCATCTCTGCCACCTGATAAATCTTTATAGTTGGGTCATCCATTATAAATATTGCCTTTTTGATTCTTAGATTAGTTAAATAATCGATGAATGACGACCCTGTTTCTTGCTTTATAATTCTGCTTAAGTAAGATGGATTTGCATTAAATTGCTCTGCAACAACTTCCAGGCTTAAGTCATTAGAAAAATAATTACCTTCTATATACTTTATAGCTAAAAGCACTACAGGCTTAAGCATGGCTTTTTCATTGATAACGTTTACTATAGATTTATAGGCTTGTTTAATTCCAACAATACCATTTGAAATTCTTCTCTGTTCCAGAAGAATATTAAACTTAAGGTGTTTTAATATTTTCTCTTCTATACTAGTACCAATGTTTATCCATTCATAAGGATTATCTATGTTGAAAACTATCATAATATTATCTTCATTATCAACATAATTAAAAATAGGTTCAAAATCTCCCAGTACCTCATAGCATATATTTATTATGGCAAAACTCAGAAGTCTATTATCCCACTTTTTTGATACTACTTCAGTATTAAATCTATCCAAAACCTTTATTATCAATATTCCAACATTATTATCTATATTTATTCTAAGAAATTTTAATTCATTAACAACAGCTTCGAAGGGCATATTTCCACTTAACCAGCTATTTACAAAGCTATGTCTTAAAGTATTTATATTATTATCAAACTGCTTATTAACCCAGTCTAAATAATTTCTCCTATCTCTTACCTTTTTTAATTCCTCAATTGCTCTGGCAATAGCATCCTTAAGACTTTCTTTATTTACAGGCTTAAGAATATAATCAAAAATCTTAAGCTTTATAGCTTGCTGCATATATTCAAACTCATCGTGTCCTGTAATAATTATAATCATACATTCTTTATCAGAAGCTTTTAATTTAGTGATAAGCTCTAACCCATTTAAGAAAGGCATACATATATCTAAGAGAATTATATCTGGACATGTCTTTTGCGCTAAGCTTAAAGCCATTTCTCCATCCTCTGCCTCTCCAACAACTTCAATTTCAAACTGTTCCCATGCTACAGCCTTTCTAATTCCTCTTCTTATTCTTGCCTCATCATCTGCTATCATTAATTTAAACATCTTCTATCTCTTCCTCCATTATTTTATAATTTTGACGTAAGACATAGACTGCTTAATGCAAAAGATTCAGTAATATCAGCAAGTCCTTTACCAACTCTATATATATGGCTTAATTTGTGATTATATTCATACTCCATTTTATTAAACTTATCAAATATAATCATCTGTTTTAAACCCCAAAGAAGCTTCTCTTATGCTGCAGAGCTATTTTTCTTTAGGGTTTTAATTGTACTAAATTAATATCTCTTTAGTTTTTATTGATTTTATCAGGTGGTATCTTAAAAGCATATTTCCAAAGTATGAAGTTAGCTATAGCTGCCAAAACAATATATACATACACACCGTAATTTATATTGGTACTCAAAAAATGAATTCCTGCTAAAACTGCTAGGCCTAAGGCTAACATCAAATTTAACATCCCATTTTCTTTCGTACTTCCAAATGCTTCTGAAAAAGGCAGTGTTTTTTTATTAGCCACAAAACATAATATGTTAAAAATCATTGTATTTAAAAGTACTATGATCATATCAGGCAATATTCTTAATCCAAAAATAAATACAAAAATTATAGTGTCTACTAAAAATAAAGGTAAAAATAATTTTGCTATATATGCCTTTATTGCACCTTTGAATACTGGTACAAAACTATTTATAGGCACAGTTTTATAAATCCACGCTCCTTTATATCTTTCAGAATACTTTATCATCATCATTACAGTGGGAAGCATCATTCCACAGAAGTATATGTAGAAATAAGATCTTCCTTCCGCTACTTCCCTAAAGCTTGAAAAGCCTATCTGCTGAAATAAGAATATGAATGGAAATATTATAGAGAATCCTAAGGTAGGGTATACTTTTAGCTTAAATTCTCTTTCATTCTTCATCATATCAGAAGCAAACCTAAAAAATACCCTCTCCTCTTTACTTCTACAAAGAAGTAGTGAAAGAAATTGATGCTGCTTCTTATTCTTTCTTTTACCGTTCTCAGAATTATTATTTAATTTTTGAAGGTTCTTTTCAAAAGCAGGCATGGACTTTATATAGATAGCCATGGCTATAATTGGAATTAATATTGCCATTATAGTAAAAATTATAAATGTGTTATTTATCTCTGATTTTTTCAACATCTGAAAAGGTGCTGAGAACCAAATTGGTATTATAAAATATTGCCACCACTTTGGCACAAATTGAATCTGTAAATCCACTATACTAAATAATCTTCCAAGCAGTTGATAACCTATCATAAGTACCATAGTTAAAGCTATTTGGATGTAGTTTATAATATCTTTTAACTTTTCTCCGTCAAAGAACCTTAAAACTAAGAAATAAACTAAAGAAGTAAGAACAATTATTAGCATATCAATTAATATCAATAAAACTAAGAAAATAAGAAAGAAAATAATTCCCTGCTTATATAAGCTAACCAAGAGCGCTGGTCCAACCAAAGCAGCAGTAATGTAGAACATATAAAGTGAAACATGAATAGTTTTTGCAAACCTTAAGGTTTTAGGATTAACAGGCTTTGTGCCCACTATACTCTTATCTTTAATATCCAAAAGTACTGAAGAAAAATCAGAAATCAAGGAGGTCATTACAAAGAATGTAATTATGACAAATACAAAACTCATTTGATAAATGTAATTAGTATCCATTATTACAAAAGGAATCAGTATTAGTCCCATTAAAAGATAAATTCCTAAAGATTTAAAGAATTTATTGCTGCTAGTTTCATCATCTTTCTTGTTGTTATTGGAAAAAACAGTAGGAATTCTTCTTCCATCCATTATCAATTTTATCTGAAGAATTTTCCTCATAGCTTTATAGTCTACGCCTAATTTTTCAAATAAAGTTCTAAATCTGTCTAAAAACTTTAAAAACTTAAAATCTTTCATAGACTACACCTCTTCAACTATAGATACAAATTCTTCTGCAATAGCTTCATAACCATTGAAACCAGTGATTTGGTTAAAGATTTGTTCTAAGGACCCCTCCTTAGAATTTTCCTTTAGTTGTTCAAAGCTACCATCTGCAACAATTTGACCATTGTTAAGAAGTATTATCCTATTACTTATCTTTTCAACCACATCCATTATATGAGAGGAATAAAATATAGTTTTCCCCTGTTTAGCCAGATGAGACAGAATTTCCTTCACAACCATCACACTATTTGCATCTAAGCCACTAAGCGGCTCATCCAAAAATAATATTTCAGGATTATGAAGCATACTTGAGATTAGAAGCACCTTCTGCTTCATCCCTTTAGAATATGAGTTCACTCTAGAATCGTAAGAATCTTTTATACCAAATATGTCCATCAATCTTTCAGCTTTACTATCCGCTTTCTCATAGGACATTCCGTATAATTCTCCGATAAAAGTAAGATACTCTCTTGCAGTGAGATTGTCATATATTTCAGCTATCTCAGGAACGTACCCTATTTTTCTTTTATATTCAAGCCTATCTTTTGTGATATCTTCTCCTAATACCTTAACCTCTCCAGTGTAACCTTCAACGATACCTAGAATTATTTTTATTGTGGTACTCTTTCCCGCTCCATTGGTTCCTATATAACCTATAATCTCACCCTTATGTACCTCTAGATTTATTCCTTTTAAGACCTCTTTATATCCATAACTCATACAAAGATTTTTAAGTTCAACTGTAATATTATCACTCATAATAACTCCCCTTTTGTGGTAAATATGTCAATATCACCATAACACTACCAGGAAAATTTTTCAATTACAAAAAGGTGGCAATTTGTCTTTAGACATCTTTTTGTTAAAAGTAATAAATTATATAGTGAATTTCAGCTATACTTTAATTAAAATTTCTTAAATTTTTATCCAGAAGACTATTTTAGTTGTTACGTTTTTAAAAATTTAAAATTATAACTTTTTAAAAATTTACTCTTAAAATCATGGTTTGAATAGATTTTAGTATTATTTATTTACACATTAAAAATGTACCGCTTCGGTATCAAACTCATTTTTTTATTCTCCCCATTTGGTAAAAGAATTTTAAAATATGAGTTCCATTACTAAGTGGTACTTATTTGTAGTATATGGTAAGCTTATACAGCGTGTCCCTAAAATATATCAAATTTTATCAACATTTATTTAATACATATTATCAGTGTTTTGATCTTGTTAATGTTATCATAGTTCCAAATACATTTTTACATACAAATTAAAATATAATTAATAGTCAAAATACTATTAATTATATATTTATTGCTATTAACTCTTCTTCTTTTTAGAATCTGTGAGCAGGTTTTCAATTTGCTGTAAGAAGTCAGTTATATTGCAAATTATAATAGATCTTTTACTCATTCTCAAATTTAACTTTTCTAATTTATCTCCTAGTGAGGATACTAGCTCTGCTATAGATCCAACACCAGATGCAGCTCCGTTTATCTCGGAACTAGCATGCTCTATTCCTGTAACTATATGCTTACTAAAGTCTTTTACTTCTCTTGTACAATCTGTAACCTGCTTAAAATCATTTTGAACATCTTGTGCATATTCAAAATTACTTCTAATTGCTAATTTAGTATTATCTATCTCTCCTCTTAGAGAATCTATGCTTTTATATAAGGTTTTAACACTTTCGTCAATTCCACTTACTAAGCCAGCTGTTGATGAGGATAATTTTCTTATCTCATCTGCCACAACGGAGAATCCTCTTCCAGCTTCTCCTGCCCTTGCTGCTTCTATGGATGCATTTAAAGCTAATAGGTTTGTACTACTTGCTATATTGGTTATGTTGCTTGACATTTCTTTAATAACTTCAAAATTATATTCTAATTTATTAAAAGCTTCTGTTATAGAACTAAGTTGATCGCAAGTTCCATTTAGTTTATCAGAAAGCTCGCTCATCTTTATATCAGCTTGCTTTACTGCAGAGTCTGAACGATTCATTACGCCATCGATTTTATTTACATATTTGCTAAACTCATTAAAGTTATTATCAAGACTGTTTAGCATTTCTTGTATACTTCCAATTTGTGAATATGTATTTCCTATATCTTGGACAGATTGGGTTACCTTAACTTCTTCGTCCATAAATTCTTCAAACTTTTTTTCTATATGTAGAACACCATAATTTATATAAGCTAATTCATCCAAGTTTTCTTCTTTCTTTGGTTCTATATTGTTCTCAATGACTGAACTTATATTTTCATTAATATCTATTGCCTTGTTTTTCTTCCATTTAAATAAACTCATATCTATCCCCCATTATTCAAAAACAGCAAGAACCATTGTCTGATTAAAATGTTGTTCATTAAGCTGTTCCCCATAACCTGCAAACCCTATATAGTTACCTAAGGCTGTGCTCATTTCTTTGGCAAATTCATTTAAGTACCCATCATTTTCAAATAACATGGATCTTGCCAAACAATTAATCATTATTGCTAAAGATGGTTTCGGAACTTCATTTTTTACAGTCTGTATTGTTTCTTTAATAACATTTCTATAATCATCTGGCTCTAGAAGCACCATTTTAGAATTATTATATACTCTTGCATGGTATGCCATTCCATTATTGGCAGTAACCATTTGATTAGCAGTTATGTACATATCGCTTCCAATTATTCTACCTAATGGGTAGCTATCTAAATATTTATCTAAGTTTTGAACAGTTGTATTCAAAGCATTTGCTGTTACCTTAGCAGCTGGCATATTATCGTATTCATACACAATACGATTTCTCACATCCACCTTAGTGGCAGTAAAGTAATGCTTTGTTGGTTTATAAATATTTTCTCTGTATAATCTAATTTTTCCACCTAAATTCTTAATCATAACAAAAGCACAACCATTAGTGTATACTTGTCCATTAAAAGAAATCATAGTTTTTTCTGCTCTTCCACGATCACCTGCTGAACCACCAAAAAGCGGTATATCCTTTTCTTTAAGCACAGAATTAAGAGTTGACAGAACCAATTCCTCACAACTAATCAAAGCTGTAGATATCTGAAAACATACAGTATTTGTGGTATCTTTGAACTTACTTACGCATTGAGTAACCCTATCTACATATTTTAATGGATATCTATCAACCTCTTCTAAAATATCTGCGTAACACTCAATACCATCTTCAATTCCCATTACTAATAAAGAATCCTTATATGCTCCTTCTTTGCAAAATCCTGCAAATGTAGTAGAACCTATAATAATACTATCTTTAAATCTGTCACTAATCTTCTTCGAAAATTCTTCAAAGTGTTCTACCCCTGAAAAGAATAATATTAATTTAGGCGACTTGAGTCCCGATATTGATTCCAAAACTGCTTCATCTAAATTATTTTTCGAGCTTTTTCCAACTTTAAAATTCATGTCTGACACCTTCTACTTTATGATTTTAAATAAATTATATTTATTAGCCAATATATACCTTCCATATTTTACATCAATCGACAATATAATTATAATTTACCTATAATTTAAAATCAACCAAGCATTAGAAAAACTTAACATAAGGTAATAAATTTAACATTTTAGTTTTTTCTCATTAATTTTATAATAAATCGTCAATAAAAACAGCCTAAACTTCTACCTGAACTTTTTCAACTAATTTATCTAACGTAATCACTCTATCTTCTCCTAAAATGCCTATTGCGGCATTGAACAAATACCTATCCTCAGTTACCAAAATTAAATTACTATCTAAATGACAGGTATACAATAGCGACAGATCATTTTGCGATAATTTATTTTTATTATCAACATAGGTATTACCATTCTTAGTATGCTTTATATCCAAGGTAGAGTAGAACTTATTTATTTCATGTCTATCAGTTTCTATAATAAAAAATATTAATTTGCAAAATCTATCTGATAATACTTGTTGACCTTTATATAGACGCATCTCTTTTACAACAAGTTCTTCACTTACTTCTCTTGAGATTCTAAGCTTTTTTTCTTCTATGAGCTTATCAATGACAAAAGGATACTGCTTCCAAAGTCCTATTACAACATTTGTATCTAATAAGTACTCCATAATAATTACTACTCCTTTAATATCAACATTACTCTTTCTTATATAACTTATTATTCATCTAATTATAATATTGATACAATCTAGGGATATTTTTAGTTATGAAAATCTTTATCCTAATGAGAATCCAAATTCACAACCTTTATTATGCCTACTTTTACAGTATATTTCACCACCATGTTCCTCTATTATATATTTACATATAGATAAACCTAGACCAGAACCTGGTATACTTGAGCTTCTAGACTTTTCCGCCCTATAAAACTTATCAAAAACATAGGGAATATCATCAGGGCTTATGCCGATACCATTGTCTTTAACTTTTATAAGAACTTTTCCATTTTGCCTCTCTGCTTCAATAATGATAATACCTCTACTATCTTTCATATACTTTATACTGTTCTCTACTAGATTATATAGAACTTCTGTTATCCGTCTCTTATCAATATTTACTAACATGTCCGCTGTGTTTACTTCGTAGTCAAAATCAATATTCTTCTGTTTTACAAATACCTCCAACTCTTCCATTAAAGGAATGAAATACTCATAAAAATAAACCTCTTTTATATTTATATCAAGTTGATTTAGTTCAGCATTTGAGTACTCTAATAATTCATTTATCATATCTATAAGTAAATCTGTCTTACTTATGATTATATTTACATAATCCTCTTGAGCTTTAGGAGTTCTAGCTATGCCATCCCTTAATCCTTCACTATAAGCTTTAATTGTAGATATTGGAGTCTTAAGATCATGAGAAATACAGGAAATTAGCTCTTGTTGAGATTTCTTAAGAACTTCTTCTCTTATCTGCTTTGATTTTAATTCGTCTCTCATAAGTTCAAAGGAATATGTAAGATCACCAATCTCATTTTCTCCTATTTGTTTTTCATAAGTTCTAATAACCTCTAAATCATAATTACCAGCAATGATTCCTTTAGTGGAACTACTGATTTCTTTTAAAGGAGTTAAAATTCTTCTGTTAAAGTATAATGTCCTAGCTACTACTATAGAGATACATATAAAAATGCCAAGGATCATTGGAAAAAATATATTTATTACTCTAGTTAAATTTGATTCTATTAAAACATCTTTTTCAGGTATTAAGAAAACTACAAATCCATTTACCTTTCCATTCTGTTCTAGTACAAAACTTTCTTTTATCTTATTTTTATTGTTAATACTAAAGCTCTTGTCTGTTTGAAGCATTTCTTGAGTATTTAACATTTCCCCAACCTTATATTCAAAGACACCACCATTATATAGAACTCTTCCATCTAGTCCAAAAACAAGGTATGGATAATGCCCCTTATTGTATATTTGTTTTTCTATTTCATTTTTTTGCCTTGAAACTATCAACCTAATGTCATTATCATATATTTTAAAATTCATATTTAGAAATCTATACACACTCAAGATAACTGATACAAAAAGAACGACTACTATACTAGTAGCCGTTATTATATTTCTTTTATAAAGAATATTATTCATAGAAAACTCCCATTGCTAAGTTTCAACACAGTCCCTAAAAAGAATTAAAATTTTATGAACTGAATTTATAACCTGCTCCCCATACAGTTTTTATATATTCTAAATTATATTTTCCTAACTTCTCTCTTATTCTATTAACATACACAGTTATGCTGTTGTCATCACAGATACCGTTATATCCCCATACTCCTTCATATATTTGTTCTTTTGAAAAAACCTGATTAGGATTTTTAGCAAAAAAGAATAACATATCGAATTCTTTAGTAGTTAGATTCAATTGTTCTCCCTTTACCATTGCTGAATAAGAGGATTTATTGAGTACTAGTTCCCCTATCCTCACTTCATTGTTATCTGTAGGGTTCATAACTTTTATTTTGTCATATCTTCTAAGCTGCGCTTTCACTCTTGCTACTAACTCCAATGGACTAAAAGGCTTTGTTACATAGTCGTCAGCGCCAATTCCAAGTGCTATGACTTTGTCCATTTCTCCACTTTTAGCAGAAATCATAATAATAGGAACTTCTGATTTTTCTCTTATATCTTTACATACACTTATTCCATCAATCTTTGGTAGCATTATATCTAAAAGTACGAGGCTAGGCTTTCTTTCATAAAAACTTTTTAAACCTTCTTGTCCATCATGTGTCACCACAGGTTCAAAACCTTCCACTTCCAAATATGCCCCTAAAATATTTGCTAGCTCTTTTTCATCCTCTACTATCAGTATCTTATGCCCCATTTTACACCCCATTTAAAAATGATCATTTATGTGATAACAATGTAACTTATAAATATAAATAAACTATATTTATTCTAATCTGGATTTATCACATTATACAAAAATCTATAAGTTTAAATCAAAATCGGATATATATACTCATAAAATTCTTTTAATCTTTGATTTTACATTTATATCCACAGAAATTATATCTTATATTAACCATTCTTACAAGTTCTACCAACCTCTTTCTTTAAGGAACTTATATAATACCTCTTCTCTATCTGAAGCTGTTATTTTATCATACTGCTCTAAGTTTAATTCGCCATCTATACGTCCATCTTTAAGATAAATAATGCGATTGCCTCTTAAAGCAGCTTTTAGATCGTGAGTTACCATTACCACAGACTGTCCTTCATTATTAATAGTTGTAAATATATCTAAAACATTTTCTCCCTGAGAAGAATTAAGAGCACCTGTTGGTTCATCTGCAAATAATATTTTAGGATTATTAATCAAAGCTCTACATATAGCCGCTCTTTGTTTTTGTCCACCAGACATCTGATTTGGAAACTTCTTCCGATGAGAAGTAAGTTCCATTCTTTCTAATAAGGAATCTATCTTTCCCTCTATTTCTCTACGTTGAGCTTTTGTCTTATAAGTTGGACTTAAAATATTCTCGTATACATTAAGGTTAGGAATTAAGTTGATTCCTTGAAATACAAAACCTAATCTCTCTTTGCGAAGCCGTGAGATTTCTTTTTCTTTCATTCTTGTAATATCTATTCCTTCAAAATAAACCTTTCCCGTAGTCACGTCATCCATTCCACTTAAATTATAAAGGAGAGTAGATTTTCCTGAACCAGAGCTTCCCATAATAACAGTAAAATCTCCTTCATAAATCTCTAAATCTAAGTTTTTAATAACATTGTTTACTTCACCATCACTTATAAAACTCTTACATAATAACTCCGTTTTTATAACAACATTTTTCATAAACTTAAAACTCCTTTCTATAGCTAAGGTATCCTATTAAAATTGAGTGTTTAACCACGCGATGACTTAGTGTACTTACGCAAAAATTTAATTTCTACCCAATCATTAAACATATATAAAATTAATATTAGCCTCTACTCCTGTACTAAATCTCTAACATTGACTTTTTTAAGTGATCGTGAAGATATAAGTGTACTTATAATAAAAGCAATAAGTACTGCTATATTTGCCAAGGCTATGTGAAAATAATTATAGGTTACAGGGTATTTTATAAATCCAAACATAGACAAACATACCTTCATAATGCTTGGATAAAGTAAGATAATCATTGGCACTGCAATTATTATAGATATTACCGCAAGTATCCCAACATAATATAGATTTGAGCATATTAGATGCCAAGTTGAATATCCGAGGCATTTATAAATACCATTTGTTTTCTCATTACTTGTGTTTCTTAAGATTACTATACAGAAAATATTAATACCACCTAATAAAAGCATTAGCGCAACTACTGGAGGAATAGCTCCCTTTTGAGGAGTTACAATCATGTCCATAATGCTACTGAAGGCTTCTGTCCTCGCAGTTATATTTCCATTTCCTCCTATCTTTTTCTTCATGTCCTCTATAAAAAAATTCATTTGCTTTTTATCCTTTAAATAAATTGAAAAATAGTTATAATTGAAATCATAATTATTGTCTGTATATACAGAGGTAGTTAACCTACAACAATCTCCAAGTTCAAGATAAGTTTGGAATATACCTGTTATAAGTAAATTTACTTTTTTTTCTCCACCTAGATATATTTCAATATAATCGCCAATTGATTTATTAAGACTCTTAGATATTTTACTACTAATAGCAATCTCGTTTCCGTTTTCAGGGTTTCTTCCTTCTGTAATTGGAAGTTTAGCTTTTGAATAATCATCAAAAACAAAGCCCTTCATGGTTGTTAATTTCGTTCCTTTCTTCCATTTCATAGTAACTTGAGTTGCTATATTGCTATTTAAAACATACGACACTCTTGAATCATTTTTTATAATATCTTCGACTTCTCTATTTTTATTACTATCTATTACGTTAATCATAACATCGCATTTGTCTACACCAAGCCAATAGTCATTGTTATCTTTCAAGGTATTTGCCACATCCAGAGATATTACCCCAAAATTTATACCAAAAACTGTCACGATAGAAGTTATGAGTATCACAATGGAGTTTTTTCTATTTCTCATTACCCCTCTTAAGGCAATTCCTATAGCTGAAAACTGAAATTTCAAATTACCTTTATAATATTTTTTCTTTTTAGTACTGGAATTTGTCATTCCATTTAAGGCATAAACCGGCTTAACCTTTTTTGTCTTACTTATGATTCTATATATCATACCTATTACTAAAGTTACAATCGCTGAATAACATATAGCTCCAGGAACAAGTAAATTATTAGTAACAACTTTCCCCATATTCTTAAATACCGAGATTAATATAATATTTGATATACTTGCAGAAGCTACTCCACCTAATAAACAGGCTATGGAAGTTATAAAAAAATAGAACTTTAGGTACAAACTCAAAATATCACCGGAATTATATCCCATGGTCTTATATATGGCAATTACTTTGGCATCGGTAATCATCAGATTTTGTATCATAAAATTAATTATTATACAATTAACAACTAGCATGATAATACCTATGGCAAGAAAAATTGCTCCGATTATATTACCAGAAATTTTATTTACATTAATAGTGTCTTCCAAAGTTATTATGTGTCCATTCATTTGTCCATCATTTTTTTCTCTGTAAGCCTGTTCAATATCCTCTCCTGTTACACCAGGCTTTCCGTAAAGCCTAATGTTTAGATTTCCGTACACCCCTTTTGGTAGTTGCTTTATTAATATTTCACTATCATATGAAGTAGTCATGTCATAAATTTCTGAATATATCCCTCTTACTGTGTAAAAGAGATTTCCATTAGAAAACTTTATTTTAATTTTATCTCCAACTTTAACGTTATTTTTATTGCTTAAACATGCTGGAATTATACATTCGTTATCTTTCAACTCCCTTATCGTATCCTTGCTTCCTGTAAGAAATCGAATATCTCCATAAATCGAGTCTTTATATTCTGCTAGTCTAAAAAAACCTTCTAACTTTTTATCATTGGAGGTAATTTCCTCATCAATATAATGCACCTTACTATATTCAATCTTATTAACATTTGGTAGCTTTGCAAATGCTTCTCCTAATGCAATTACATCCGTCTCTTTTTGAGAGTAGGGATATAAGATTCCAGAAGCTGAATTACACTCCTTCACAAAATCCTTAAAGGGCTTATCTAAAGATATCAGAATACTTATAGACGCACTTATCAGCATAGAACATAACATTATAATTATAAACATGAGTGTAGTTTGCAATTTTTTATGTCTAAAATTTTTGATCCACATACTCTTATCCCCTCTTACTACATACTATTTAGCAGACGCATAAACTGCCAACTACTTACTGGCACTTTATTATGGATGAACCACTTCATAATTAAACTTATATTTTCGAATTCTCCTCTCAAAACCCAGAGGAGTTTTGAAAATAGATTTCGGATTGAAGTGGTTCATCTTTATATCTGCATCCTATATATTTATAATAATTGGTAAATATAAAATAAAAATATATTAAATATTAATAATTATTAATAGCTCTATGGACCGTATATTGAAATTAGGGTGTCTCTACATCCGACACTTCAATGAGTTTCTACTGTAGAAACGCCCTAATTTCTATTATCATATCCCATAAGATTATTAATAAATGAATTATATAAGCGATAGAAATCAAAAAAGTGGCTGTTATACATGAATTAAGTTAATTCACTGTACGACAGCCACAGCAATTATTCACTATCAGCTTTGGTTTTATTATATTCTTCCATTTGCTTTAAGTAATTTATCTGAGTTTCAGTTTTACCTGAGTATTTTAAACTTTCATCAATAGCTTCAACTGTGGCCTTACCAGAAGCCCCCTCCTGCATTTCAACCTTTAATTTTTCAAATTGCTCTCTTGTTAGCCCGATATAACTTCCACAGCTTGGACAAGCAATTTGATATGTTTTCTTATATGGTATTATAGGTATAAAAAACAAGGTAAACCATGTTGTTGCAATACACAATCTCCAAACATTAGTCTGGTTGCAATAATTGCAGGTACGTTCAAAAACTCCACCAATAAACTTTCTGGTTACCTTACCCCATCCCCAAATTATCATAATATCACTCCTTATATATAATCCAAATAATTATAACATTTACCTGTATATTCCACAACTAAGGCTTATTATAATTAAATTTGGTGATGTTAAAGCAACCTGTTGAAATTAATTGGTTATTCATCCGATGCTATAATGAGCTTATAATTTAACTTTATAAATATTATTAAGGGTGCATATTTGATTATCAATGTATAATATATTTGAATAACATTATAACAAACATAAAAATGCTCAGTAACTTTTACATATATACTTTAAAATAGAGTGGAGGTCTTGTAATGGAAACATCAAAGTTTAGAAAATTATATCTTTTAATTAATATTCCGATAATGCTTCTATTTTTTATCCTATTAATTACTCCAATTTTCATAACTGATAGATTGGCTATATATTATGTTGGTATAGCTGCTCGAATACTCTTGGGCATTTGGTGTATTTTTAATGGGTTATGGAATAGTTGTACTGATTATTATTCTTTTTTAAAGAATAATAGGTTTCAAAAAAACAATAAAACTCCTAGATGGGCATGGTTTTTACTTCTTATAGTGGGTGTTGAATGTATTATAACTGCTTTTATGGGTTATGGATTTAATGGGGTTAAGAAACCTATATAATTGTTAGGATAGCCTATCACTTAATCTTCTAATTAAAAGCAATTTAAAGGAAGTCGTATCGACTTCCTTAAAAAATAAATAATTATATGCTTTATCTTACTCAAATCATCTATTATATAAACTTATTTGCTTCTAAACCTTTAAAATCACTTATATGGCCATTTCTTTTCTACAAGCTCTTTAATTTAATAAAATATGCAATAGATCCATGTAAAAAACAAAATGCTGAAAATGCAAGTAATGCGATTAAGGTGTTAATTCCTATATAAAACATATCAACAAGATATGGACTCTTATAAACTGTAGCCACCATATTTACAAAAAAGTAAAACGCAATTAAGAAATTTACTAGGTTGGAGGTTATAACCTTTAACATATTTTTAGTAAGTCTTTTATTGCTATTTAAAAAGTCTTTCTCACAACAAATATCACTTTTGTTTTCTGATTTTACCCATAACACCATTTTGCCCCCTAGCATTCTGGTGTTATACATAGGTTTCCACCCAAGTTTTATATAGGTTCTAAAATACTCTTTATCAATTATATCAGGCAAATCAACAAAACATTTTGTTTTTCTCTTTTCGCCTCTTGAAAAAGAGAATACATTTCCACTTCTATTTATTTCATCTAAAAGAAATCCCTGTTCTTCCATCTCTTCAATCCATTTTTCAACCTTACTTGGATAATAAATAAAGAAACGGTTCTTTTTTATCTTAATTAATTCATTAGGTCCTTTACCACCATTAATCACTTTGATATAACTGGTATTTCTTTGTTCCTCTTCATTTTCACTCATAATATCATCCCTTTTATTTTTCTTAACAAACCCTTAAAAATATTATTCTACTAACCATATCTTAACTATACAGTAAAAGCTGCTCTAAATCTATAAAATAAAAAAGTTATGCATGTGGCGAAAATCTTCAAAGCTCAAGATTTTCGAACATACATAACTTAATTTCTATAAAGGATTAATTTGTCTTCTTTTTAGTTATTTAAAGATTAAATCTATTAAAGGTGAAACAAAAAGTATTATTGAAAGAATTACTATAAATATTACTGTAATCCAAATCACTACATTTTGCACCTTGTTATTTACATACTCACCCATAAGCTCCTTCTTATTGATTAGTACTACCATAAATATCAATATAACTGGGCTTAACATACCAGCTATCTCTTGAGTTGCAAGCATAACACCCACCAAAGATATATGTGGTATCAATACTAATACTGAACTAAATATTATCATAAAGGTAAATATACCATAAAAAGTAGGAGCTTCTTTGTATTTATGATTTAATCCGCTTTCAAAACCAAAGGATTCACAAATAGCATAAGACGTTGATAGTGGGATTATCATTGTTGCAAGAACCGATGCTCCAAAAAGTCCTGCTCCAAATAGAATTGAAGCATAATTTCCTGCTAAAGGTCTAAGAGCTGAAGCAGCCTGCTCAGCACTATCTATTTGTATTCCAGCTTTATATAAAGTAACTGCAGTACACACTATAATAAAGAAGGATACCAAGTCGCCCCAGATTGCTCCTAAATAAACATCTAATTTTTCGTACTTGTAATCTTTGAGCTTTATTCCTTTGTCAACTACAGAAGACTGAAGATAAAATTGCATATATGGAGTAATTGTAGTTCCTATCATACCTATAAAGGTCAATATAAAGGCTTTATCAAATTTAAGTGTAGGTGTCACTGTAGCTGTTAAAACTTCATGCCAGTTTGGCTTTACTATAAAGCAAGTTATTATATACGAAAAGAAAACAAAAGTGAACGCTAAAAATAACTTTTCTGTTTTTGAATACGACCCTTTCGTAATTAAAAACCAAACTGCAAAAGCCATTACAGGCACTGAAATATATTTAGTTACACCAAACAGCTCCATACTTGCTGCAATCCCTGCAAAATCACCTATACACACACCAAAGTTAGCTATAAATAAGGTGAGCATTGCAAAAAGCGCAAGTTTTACACCAAACTTTTCTCTTATTAGATCTGCTAGGCCTTTTCCTGTTACTATAGCCATACGCGCATTCATTTCTTGAATTACAGCTAAACTGAAGGTAATAAGAAGAAGTCCCCAAAGCATTTTATATCCATAACTTGCTCCTACAGAAGCATAAGTTGCTATTCCACCAGCATCATTTCCTGCATTTACAGTTATAAGTCCTGGACCGATAATTGTCATGATAAAGAGTATCTTTTTGAATCGGCTATTTTTTACTTCACTCATAGTGCCACCCTCCTTAATGGAGCATACTCTTTAACACTGTCATTTAATGATATTGTACCCACTAATTCATTAACTTCATCTATAACTGGCAAAGAATTTACGCTGTATTTTTCCATTGTTTCAATTGCTTCTTCTATAGTATCTTCATCCCTCAATATCTGTGGTTGTGTCGCCATAATGTTATAAAGCTTAGTATCTTTATCTGATGTTATCAGTCTTAATATAGGAATAACACCTAGAAGATTACTTTTGTTGTTAATAACATAAATATAATAAGTTTCCTCTTCATCAGGAACATTTATTTTTATCCACTCTGCTACTTCCGCAACAGTTATATCTGGAAGGAAAGCAATAAAGTCCTTAGACATAATACTTCCAACTGTATTTCTTTCATATTCCATAAGTTCTCTAATCTCTTCTTGACTTTCCTCATCCATTTGAGTAAGAAGTTTTTCAACTCTATCATCTTCTATTTCTTCAAGAATATCTGCTACTTCATCCGATGGCATTATCTCAAAAATATCAGAAGCCTTCTTATCAGACATAGAATTAAGCAAATTAACCTGAACCTCTGTCTCTATCTCTTCAAGAACTTCAGCAGCTTTTTGGTTATTAAGGCTATTAAAAAGAATATGACGACTTTTATTATCAAGTTCTTCAATTATATCTGCTATTTCAGCTGCATGAAGAGTTTCAATTTTGTTTGCTGGTGAGTAAAGCTGCAAATTATTGCTACCAGTTGATAGTGGCTGTACATTATCCCAAATTATAAGTTTGTTTCTTAGCTGAAAATTTAGAGCTCCTGTCAATAATATAAATGGATATTCCACTCCCAGACGCCTTAAAAGACCTCTAGTTCCAATATCAACTGCAATAAGCTGCCACTTTCCATTTATATTTCCAAGTCTTACATCATTTACTCGCTCTACTCTTTTTCCATTAGTATCTACTATTTGTTTATCTAAAAAATCTTTTGCTAAATATATACCCTTACTATCTGGTAAACTTATTAATAAACTCTTTGTATTTATTTCTATATAATATCTTTCTTTGCTATCTTTAAAAATATCAAGCTTTTCTAATGAAACATAGAAAGACTTTGGTCCATTTTTAATTTGAACATAAGTTGCTGTAGGTTTTTCCTGATTAAAATCTAGTACAAAATCGCTAAGTTTGCCTATTAATTGCCCTGATTTATTGTGAATTTCTTTCTTTAAGATCTTGCTAAAGAAAAAACTAGTTGCTTTATCCATTTGTTTCACCCCTTCTGTTTACGGCATCATAAATATTTCATGATCCTCATAACTTATTCTTACAATGTTTCAAATTGCAATACATGCAAAAATGAAATTTTTAGTTATTAGAGGGGTTCGTCAAATAATTTACATTAAAACCATGAATACCTGTTTTTAGTTTCATAACAATAACCTCCAAAGCTATCGTTACTCAAACGGCAGTTACCCGTGTAAATAACGATCCATATTCTATATTTAGTTGTATTCGTCTTATCCTCAGGGTCGTCTTCCATTAGTAACCACCTCCTAATTCAATATATAAAAAATTTGCTTAAACAATCTTCTTTAGTAATTTTTTTTGCGCATCTGCCTTTTCTGAACGTATGTGAAGAAATTCTGGCAGGCGACATATTGTTCTTTTTTATTCTTTAACTTATACTATGTCTTAAGTCTGTTCGCATAATTATCCACAGATATAATTGAGATATAATTTTCTAAAGAATAAAAAACTCTCCATCCCTACGGATGAAGAGTTATATGCTCGACAAAAAAACACTTACTTTCTCCATCCGTTGAGCTTTAGCACTACAAGGCTTTGAGCATAAGCATTCATATTTATGAATGTTGTCAGCTACATTAAGTAAAACCTTAATTCGGCAGTACCTGCTGACCCATTGGCGTCTCTCGACATTTCTGGGCAGTAGCGTGTATCCTTGTAGGAACCTCACCTAACGAGATATTTAATTTTATTACCTTTTATATCATATTCCCTTTAGCATGATTTGTAAACATAATTTCACATAAATTTGCGATTAAAATTTTTTAATAGCCTTTTTTGCTTTTTTTTGTAAGTTTTTTTAACTCCATTATAATTTTTCTAAACTTTTTTTCAAAACTTCTTGACTTTTCAATTCCTTTACTGTATATTAAGTGAGTAGGCAAGTTTAAAACATAATATCGCGGGGTGGAGCAGTTGGCAGCTCGTCGGGCTCATAACCCGAAGGTCGTAGGTTCAAGTCCTGCCCCCGCAACCAAAAAGCAGTTATACTTAAGTATAACTGCTTATTTTTATTTATTATTTAAGTTCACTTTGCTCATACTCTTAAATGTTCTCAATGAGATTTCTTCGTAAGATATTATGTATTTTTAAAGTTACTGTACTTTTACAATAACTAAGTTTAGTTCTAAATTTAACCATACATAATAATTTAAGTTATATTATGTAATCTCTTCTTATTAACGCAAGAATAACATCATCTACTAGCTCACCTTTAATCATGGTTCTTTCTCTTAGAATCCCTTCTTGCAAAAAACCTGACCTTATTAAAGCCTTTACTGATGCATCATTACCAAAGGTTACCGTAGCTTCTATCCTATTTACTTTAACTTTTTCAAAAGCAAACTTTGTTATTGTTTTTATAGCTTCAGTCCCATAACCTTTATTCCAAACATCCCTATTTAGACCATACCCAATTTCACACCTTTTAGCATCTTCATCAAAGTTTCCCAGACTAAAGTATCCAATTAACTTATTGTCATCTTTTCTAATAATTCCCCATGTTATTTCTTCCTTAGATATAAATTCATCTTGATAGTTATCTATTATTAACAAAGCTTTTTCCTTTGTATTTATATGAGTAAAAAAGTCATATTTAGCCACCTCTGGGTCACTAAATATAGCAAAAACATCCTCCACATCACTCGCTTCCATTTTTCTGAATAGCAATCTCTCTGATTCTAAATTTGGAAACACATCAAAGAGACTTTTATCAATACCTCGATCAATCCAGTGATTTTGCATACTACACCTCTCATAAAAATTATTTAATATCCTCAGGCTATACTTTGATTTTGTATTATAAACACTTTAGCTTTTAATACTCAAGTAATAGGTTCTATCTTAGTTTAAGTGATTTTTGTCTTTACTAATGATATTTAACAAATTAATCTTCAAACCTTAATATATACGTACAAACACAAAAAAATAACTACCAAAGGCAGTTATTAATAAATTACCCCCATTAAGTTCCAACTAATAGTAAATATTACTAGTATTATTAAATAAATAAGGATTGTGTTTCTTGTTTTATGTTCCTTGGCATTTTAAAAAAATCTATTAATTAATGAAGAATATATTGGCGATAAAATAAGTGCTGTTACAACTAAAGTTATTAATATTAGTTAATTTCATAATATAAAAAAAGATATACAAAAATACTATATATCTTTATATACCTCAAAGCTTTATATAATTAATTTTCTAGTTATTATCTAAACCTAATAACTGATCTATGCAATCAATCTTATAATCAAAATCATCTACTTGTCCAAAGCCATAACTTGCAAATACAAAGGGAATGCCAGCAAATCTTGTTGCTTCCATATCCCATTGAGTATCTCCTACGTAAATTGGATTCTTTAAGTTATTTCTTTCTACTACAAGCTTTATATTTTCACCCTTAGTAAGTCCTGTTCTTTCTGCATTTTCATAGTCAATAAAGTACTCACTAAGATTATGAGCTTTAAGAAAAGCTTCAATATAACCAACTTGGCAGTTACTAACTATAAACAATTTGTACTTTTTTGCTAATTTCTGAATGGTATCCTCTAATTTATCAAACAAACTACCACCATGTTCCTCTAAGTACTTACACTCATTTGCCCAACATGCAGTTATTAAAGTTGTTCTCTGCTCATGTTCTAGATGAGGAAATAATCTTAATGGTATTTCAAGTACTGATAATCCCATTATTGCTTTTATATCTTCTACTGTTATTTTGTGAGTAATTTTTGTATTACTTATTATTTCATTAAAGGCATCTGTAACTCCTTGTGTTGAATCCCATAGTGTTCCATCCAAATCAAAAATAATGCTATCTATCTTCATGCTTTCCTCCAAATTAAAATGCTATATTTCTTTAGTTATTTACTTATCTAAACAAAATCTATTAAAGTTGCTGCCAAATTAAACTTCCAACTAACTTTCATTTACTCCGCTCTATTCTAGGATTGTAAATATCTACTATTCTATTGTAATAAAATTTTATTGCTTTTACAAATTAGTTTTGTATTTATCCAATCTTTTTTGTTATATAAATCTCATTAATTATTAATTATAAAAATCTTTTTCATACAATTACTACCCAAAACTTAAGTAATATGTATTATATTTGTATACATATAATAACTGCTTCTCTATTTTAAAGAACAATGCGTATATACAATTTTTTATTACTATTTTGAATTAAGTACACTATAAGTCAATTCATCTAATGCTTTACAAGCCTCTTCATCATTGGGATTACTAATAATCCTTACCAAGTACTGATTCACTTCTTTGTTATATATAGTAAAAATAATTCTACTTGAATTCGAATTAGTCATACATAGATAAAGATTATTTATTGCACCGAACAAATTATTTCTATTATCATTATTGTTATAAGAGCTAAACCTCATCAAATTTAAGCTTGAATATAAACTTCCAGCAGCAGTTGTTCTTAAAAAAGTTTTTCCCTCGTCATCATTCTTATTATAATCATTATTTAGCATTCCGTTAGCTAGAACTAACTGATTTGTAAAGGACTCATCTATTTCCTTTTGATCCTGTTCTCTTTGATTATTCATAATTATACTATATAAAATAACTATAATTAAGGCAAAAGGTACTGCCTTTTTTATAATAGTTCTGGCAATCTTTAATAGTTTTTTCACTACATTATTTCCCCTTTCTCCCTAAATTAAGTATGTAATGTTAAACTCATATATTACAATTTTGTACTTAAGAATTTTTCTACAAACTCTATCTCATTTTCAAATGTACTTTTAGATGTATCTACTTCTGCTAATTTCGTTGATACATTCTTAGCCATATAATGCATATAATAATAGTCTAAAATAAAGATTTGTGTTATTTTCACATAGTTTATATGCACTAAACCTTTATATCTATTTTCTGTTATGATAATCAAATAACTATTGGAGGTTCACTTATGTATAGCACTGTTATTTTTGATATTGATGGAACTATTTTAGATACAGAATTTGCAGTACTTTCTTCTCTACAGAAGTTAGTATATGAAGAGACTAATAAAAAACTAAGCTTTGAAGATTTAATCTTCTCTTTTGGAATCACAGGTGAAGCTGCACTTACACAGCTTGGGATAAAAGATCCTAAGAAAGGCTGTATCAAGTGGAACAAATACTTAAGAGATTACTTTCATCATGTGAAAGTTTTTGATGATATGGAAGAAACTTTAGCAAAACTTCATGAAATGTATATTTCTATTGGTATTGTTACCTCCAAAACCAAACTAGAATATGAAGCGGATTTTATACCATTTGGACTATCTAATTTTTTTAATATAGTTGTTTGTGCAGACGACACTGAAAAGCATAAACCTAATCCTGAACCTATTTTAAAATTTATTGAACTTTCAGGCTCAGATACATCAAATACTATATATATAGGGGATACGATATATGACTTCAGATGTGCACAGGACTCTCATATTGACTTTGCCTTAGCATCCTGGGGATGCAAATCTCAAGATGGTATCAATGCAACTTATATATTAAAGAATCCAAAAGAGTTGTTAGATATAGTTACGGTAGCGTAATATTATGTACATCCATAAATTCTACCTGCTGCTAATATTAGAGATTCACTTATTTAGACTGTTTTTTCTGTCTGATACACACAACAATCAATATCGTATCAGTTTCTATAAGGTCCTTAATCCAACTATTAAGTTATACCTGTGCGATAATTATTGGAAACTTTAATTATAGAACAAGTATAACTTAAGCTTTTATCAAAGAATCCTTTAATGCTATAACTTTGAAAATCGATTTATACATGCATACTGGTAAACCTCTTTATGGTAATTTGAGCCTCAATATTTATACATACTTACCACATAATTGGTATTAGGTAGAACCTGTACATGATATTTCTTTCCTTTTGTAAGAAAGTTTTTAGAATATTGTCCATTAAACTCAAAGTCCTTATCTCCTACCGTGAGTCTTGTAATAGTAGCTCTACCTTTTATAACTTTGAAATCTCTTAATTGTCCATCATAAGCTTCGTATTGTGAGTTAATCATATTTGGTAGATCTTTATAGTAAGGAATCTCTATAGAAGCAATAGCAATTGAAAATATTATGGATACTGCACATATAATTTTCGCTCTTATTTTCACAGAGGGCTTTTCTCCCTTATCGTTTATAATACTTATATTAGAAATACCTAATCCGAATATAACTATGGCAAAAAAACTAATACCTATTATATGTCCTACAAATACTATTTTGAAGTTTTTAGATGATTCCATTATCAAAGGCACTATCAGTCCTATAAAAAATACTGGAATTGCAGAAATCCACATTATTTTTTTAGCCTTATTCTTAAACTTCATTACTCTCACTCCTAAAAATGTATTAATAGCTTAATATGTGCTGAAGAATATATAATCAAACAGAACTTAGCTCTATATCTTTAGTATAATTTTTATGAAATAGTAAACAAATGGCGCCGCTAATATGATACTATCAAATCTATCTAGGATTCCACCATGCCCAGGAATTATATTTCCAAAATCCTTAATTTCATTGAATCTTTTTATTAAGGAAGCAATTAAATCCCCACATTGTGATATCACTGATCCTATAACTCCCATTACTAAACAAAAATATACGAAATTATATTCATGAAATCCTGTAAATTTTAAAATTATTATCCCATATAAACATGACATCAATGTTGCACCTATTACTCCACCAACAAATCCCTCAATAGATTTATTAGGACTTAGTTCTGGAGTTAATTTATTCTTGCCAAAGGTCTTACCGATTGCATATGCAAAGGTATCAGCACTCCAAGCTATTATAAATACAAACCAAACAAGAATATCTCCATAATCATTGAGCCTAACTATTTGAAGTATAAATGAAAACATAAAAGTAACATAGAAAAATCCTATAAAAGTTATAGCTATATTTTTTGCATTTTGCTTACTATAAAAAAGCACTGAGTAAAAGACTAAAAAAATAGAGAATAAACTTATAAACAATCCTAGATTTGAGCTAAGCTTAGGTAAGACAAATATGTAGTATAACACTGAGAATCCCATTCCGATCAACTTATAATTAATGCTAAAACCTTTAAAGGATTTATAAAATTCATTAAGTCCAATTGTTATAATTAAAAGAAGTGCAACATTTAAGAGTATTAGATTTTTGCTAAGCAGTATTCCGATTAAAATTGGTAAGCCTATAAATGAACTTATTATTCTTTGTTTCACCATACTCCTCCTTTTACTCGCAAAGGTTTCTCCTCTTCTTCGTAGGCTTTTTAATGCATTTTCAGAGTGTTCCTCTGATAAATCTGATAAAGTTTTAAAAGGACCAACTTCAGCTTCATAGTAATGATAAAGATGTTTTGGTATGCTATTCAATTATTTCAACCTTTCTCGTATTTAAATCTACAATCCTAGTTCTAGTATCTGACTTTGAAATAAATATTGGCTCCCCATTATTTTCTATACAATAGGAAATAGGAATTGATACCCCACAGTTTCTATAAGAACCATCTGCGTGGCTCGTTCCAATAACAATGGTTTTATAAGTTTGAGCAATAGCCTTTGCTTCCCTCACCCATTGCTCAAACTGTTCCTCACTAAACATTCCTACTCCAATTGGATGTACGATAAAGTCAATTTTTTCTTCTACTCTTTTTAAATCTCTCCTAGCCTTTAGTATTTCCATACATAATATGTATCCAATTGTATTATTATTATAATTAACAGTTAAAGGATCATATAATTCTACATTTTCATCAGGAATAGTTTTAGCTCTTTCTATGATTTTTTTACCGTCACAGCTTATTATTACAGCTCTATCTTTGTTATCTTTTCTGTAAGATGATACTATTGTAACTTTATAGTCTTTAGCAACTTTGCATGCTTCTTCCAATGCTTTTTCGTCTGATAAATATCCTTCAGGATAAAGAACTAAATCAATTCTATCGTTAGCTTTTATAGCTTCTTTCATCTGTTCAATTTGCTTTTCATGTATTGGTTGTCCAATTAAAATTCTCATAATAATTCCCCTACCATAAAACTTTCCCCTCTTTTTATTTAAATCTAAAATGCTATTTTTCAGTGCTTAGTGTAATTTTATTAAAGGAATAGAATACATTAATAAAATCAACATATTTCTTATAAAGATCAGCCTCACTTATATTGAGAACTTCATCAAATTTATTCGGTGACTTTACTAGTTTTCTTAATTTATCATAACCAAACAAATTCACAATAGCTTCAACCATGGTATACGAGTATTGATAGCCATTACGATCAAAAAACGTTTTAAAATCTTCCCCAGTGTCTAAGTCTTTGAAAGTAGGGATTTCCCCATTACTAATCCCTTCACTAACCGTTTGTCTTATCCAGTTTTCATTATTATCCTTGGCTTCATAGCAAGCAATTCCTTCATTTAACCACCTTGGAGTATTGCTGTTTATTTTATTAACTAGAATATGTACAAATTCATGAATTGCAGTATTTAGTACATTATCGAAATTGGATCCAGGTGGTGGATTTAGAGGTGATGCTATTATAATCTTTCCAGCTCCAAGCCCTCCTCTTATCCAATCTGGAGCATCTTGTAGCCCTAAAGCAGTATGAAGTGATTTGATGTTAGAATGAATTTCTATAATTAGTTTATTTTCAAGTTTCTGCTCTAAATTAATTGTTATTCTACTATAATTATTTTCTAGTGCATCTATAACTTTATCTATACACTTACTATCGTTTTCTCTGAAACAGATTATAAAATGCTCTGTCTCTGATCTTAAGTTAAGCTTAATTTCATCCTTGTCATTGCAATCATTAAGTTCTTCATACAAATATTTGTTTTCTTCTTTATTATTTGCAGCATTCATCCTATCATCTCCTTAATAGAAGTACGTTAACTCTTTCTCAAAATATTCTCCCTAATAACTAAACAATTAACGCTTTGCCTCTTACCATAATATTCTATTAATGTAGATAATTATAACTTAATTCACTTGTTGCTACAACTTTCAATTTAATGGCAATAATTGTAGCTAGTGTTTCATATATTGGCGTCAATATTGACCCTAAGCCAATAGAAAAGCAAGATATTATATTTAATATTCTCCTAAATATTTTTAATGTTTTATTCTTTTGAATATAAAAAAAGAGAGAAACCTATTTTTTAAGTCTCTCTCTTTTCTTTGATATTATTCCATATTTAACCAGATTCTATGTAAGCTATCCGATATATCGATCACTTTGTTGAAGAATTTCTTTCTGAAGCTTCTTACTCAAAGAATCAAGCACTATCCTATAGGACATATCTATCATCTGCTTTACCACATTGTCTGGTACATTGCCATCAAAATATACTGAATTCCAATGTAGTTTGTTCATGTGATACCCTGGAATTATATGTTCATATTCGTCTCTCAGCATCTGCCCAAAGAAAGGCTCACACTTTATTGTAATAATAGGCTTATTATATTTATCTTCTCCTATCATAAGAAAAATTTTTCCTCCAATAAAGTATCTAGTAGCATTCCACTCTTCCTTAAAGTCTTTTATAGCTCCATGCTTTGAAAGGCAATACTCATCTAGCCATTCATAGTTCATAAAAACACTCCTTTTCTAACGTACCTTCTCAATACCTAGTTCCTTAAACAGTTTTGCTAATCGTTCATTCTCATGGTTAGCAACAGGAAATCCTGTATTATACGAATAATGCTGTAGTACATCAGCATCCTTAAGAATTTCTTCATAGCTTCCGCCTATATCATTTTTATTACTATGATTATAAATAGCGTTGCAAACAATATTTATTTCTTCTTCAGTAAACAACTTAAGCTCATTTAAAATTTTCCTTGCCTCTATAGATCCTAATTTTGCATGTTCATAGCTGTCTCCTGCTTTATAGGTATAAATATCATGCAACATTCCTGAAATTGCACTTAACTCTGCACTTGCTCCCCGTCTTAATGCAAGAAGACTGCAATGAGAAGATACTCCATATAGGTGTACATACCCATGACGTCTTATTTCTGCATTTGATTGCTTTATTAAAACTCTATCTACTACCTCATGAACTTTTTCTAATCTATTCATAAATTTACTTAGTGCTCAACTTAAAACTTTTACCTGAAAGCACTAATCTCCCTCCATTTCTTATCTATTACTATGCTAGCTAAATCATAACTTTTATATATATATTCACAATAAATTTATATAATGTTATAATCAAAACTTTGTAAAAGTATGTCTTCGCTACATTATATAATGTAGGTTGTTTTTTATATAGCAGCTTCATTTAAATTTATAAATCTTTCACTTAACAAATTACTAGATATATTTCTATTAGAATATCCATTTTAAATTACATCATTTATTTTCTGTTTATGTAAAAATAATGAAACCAAGCTGTAACCTATGCCTCTTTATTGCATGCTAAAATCTTTACATAATATTATATAATCAATACATATAATCAATGGAGGTAATGACATGAGTTCGTCATTAAAAGAAATTATAATAAAGTTCATCTTTGTATTCATTGTACTTTTCTTATTAGGTAACTTCATTCCATGGCTTCATATAGATGCAGTTAAGGCAGTTGCCATAACAGCTGGCGTATCTATAGTTGATACATTCGCACTCATGTTTAAAAAAACTAAAAAAACTTAAATTAGTAAAGCTCTAAAATCTTATGATTACAATTTTAATCTCTACCTCGTAATAGTTTAATTTACAGTAGCAAGAGTTTAAAATCTTCAAAAGCAAAGCACTTCTACCATTAAGAAGTGCTTTTTAACTTTAAAAGAAAGTGTGAAATTACAAACATATATTCTTTTAAATATAAATTTACTTTAGCTCGCTTAATACTAGTAGTTCAGTCTTTCCATCCCATTCTACCTTAACATTTATACCTCTATCAGTATCATTAGGCATTCCTCCAGTGTTTTTCATTTTACCACTGTATTCATTGTTATCCTTAAGCAAAAACTGGTCACTTTCTCCTTCTTTAGGTCCATCAATAGAATATTGAACTTCAGCTTTTGGTTTTTCATCTGTTCCAATATATTTAAAAGTATAATAGCTATCATGTTTCTTTTCGTTTCCTTCTATTTTATAAGTTACTTCCCAATTCTGGCTTTTCCCTTCATAATTGATAATAGTATTACTCACCGTGTTTTCTTTATTCTTACAACCAACTAAAAGTAGCGATAAAATAACCAGTACATAAATAATTTTCTTCATTTGCTCTCCTACCTTCTTTTTCTGTATTATTAGCACCTATTCAAAATTAAATTCCAAGATAATTGTCTCCTACCATCTTGCTTAGTGCCTGTCTAAATGACCCCTCAAAGTTGTTATTATCTGGATCTACAGCAAGCTCACAGCGAGCTGTATATGCAATTATATAAGTGGAACATGCAGATATCTTCATAAGCTCCTCCTTGGTAAATTTTTTACTACGGAATTTTTCATATTCTCTTACAAATTCATAAGCTTCATGTTGTGAAGGAGTTATCTTAACTGGAATATCCCAAGTGGTAGTAAAAGTACTTGCAGCTATACCAAGTAAATGATATTCGTCCTGTAGACACAAACTGTCCCAATCATAAATCATTACTATTTCATCATTAACAAAACGGAAATGCTTCAAAGACCAATCACAATGTCCTAATACTAAATTATCTGGAATTGAATTTATAATTTTCTTTGATTTTGCAGCAATATCATCAATCCAAGTGGCAGCTGTTCCTGCTTTATTAAAATCAAATAGTGCATTATGAGG
Organism: Clostridium fungisolvens; assembly: GCF_014193895.1. Taxonomy (NCBI): domain Bacteria; kingdom Bacillati; phylum Bacillota; class Clostridia; order Eubacteriales; family Clostridiaceae; genus Clostridium; species Clostridium fungisolvens. Next base: position 2,605,880 of record NZ_BLZR01000001.1, read on the forward strand.
GGCTGGAAAAAGCTTCTCATTTTTATAGAAATTGAAGTATTTAAATCCATCCATGTTTATATAAGAATCTGTAAGCTTTATCAACTCCGCATACTTTTCTGCAATAGCTTTTCTGATACTTGGATTATGTGCATCTTTTTGTACTCCAATATCTTCGTAACTATTTACCGTTACAATAACATCCCTGTATTCAACAGGTGATATTATAACCTTAGGACACGGAAACTTAAATTCTGACAGCTTCTCCTGTACTTTGGAAATAGCCTTCATTCCTTCAAATGAACATTGTGCAATGGAATCGTCACTATTTAGTTTATTAATTTTTAAGAATATTTCTTGTCCATTCTTTAATTTTAATCCAAAAGACACTCCCACACTAAGGCCTGCATATAAACATTCACTAACCTCACTTTTAAGATAAGTCTTACAAAAATCATCAACAAACTCTGTTAAGCTTACAGCATCCGTTGTACCAACAATGGACTTGGAAAGTATTGTATTTGCTTCATTTTCAAATAACTTTGTCAACCTTTCATACAAACTTCTTTCAACCATAAATTTCTAACCTCTCTTTTATTATCGTTGTTACCATAACTCTTATACACCAAATTATTAATTATTTTTCTCAGTAAATACACCAGCTTGCTGCAAAAATCTAATAATTCATGATGAAATGACTTTAAAATATCAGTATTTCATTTATCTATAATTTAGTGTATTTTTTAATATTGTTTTCCCAACACCCAAATTAACCCGAAAAACATGACTGGAATCGTAATAAAAATAGAAACACATACAATCTTCAAATAAAAATCTGAATAGTCTTTACTTTTTTTTGCTAATGTATGATCTATAACATCAATGAAAATAGCCACTGCAAATAGTCCAGCCCCCACTAATATTGCATTTAAAGCCGATAATTTTATTCCAAGTGATTTATAATTGAAGGCAGCCTGTAGTATGATAATAAGACCAAAAAGCACTTGGGTATTAAAATATTTATTAACTTTACTATTTAAATTTATCCCTTGATCTTTGTAAAACTTTTCTTTGTCTGGAAATCCTAATTCCACTGGTTTACCTAATTTACTATATATTAAATTCTCATATTTTTTACTTTTAAGCATAAATACTTCATGTATAATACTTAATAATCCACCAACAATAAAAGCTTGCCCAATACCAATAGTCGAAGCTACAACTGAAAGTACTATTACTGCAACTAATATCAACAAGTATTTTCTTATATTCATAATCCGCCTCCCCTTTTCTTCTAACTTTATTAGTTATCCAAGAATTTCATTTTATTTATATTTATTTCTTATTTAACTCTTAACTTAACTCCGACCGATATTCTAACATTTATTATACCATCACTTACCATTATGTGTAAAAACAAACTATTTTAAAATATAGTTCTATTTGATTAAACCAAGTTACAATTAAGGGTATACCCCTTCAATCCTAACCCTATTTTCAAAACTTCTCTGGGTCCTGAGAGGAGCATCTGAAAATATAAATTTCATTATGAAGTGTTTAATCTATGTACATATACTTTTTTCATGTATTTTTATAGATTCTTGAATACATCTACTTGTAAAATACCATACTTATATAAGGATATATAATTAATAGAAGCTTTTGAAAAGAATTCAATACATTTGATAAGGAGAATCTTAATTGTTAGTAGATTATTTATCTAAACTATTTCTAAAACTAGTATTTTATTCAAAACCTAATATAGAATTCTCTGAGGAAGAGATACATGATTATGAAAGGATTATTTCTGAACCTAAAAGCTTTCTTATACGATATAATAGTAGATTTCCTAAATATAGATTTATTCAGTATCTTTCTTTGAAAGAAGATTTCATACTTCATGGTACTAACAATAAAAACATTGATGAATTTGAACCTAGGATACAAACACTTTTTAATGGAAAAATCACTGAAGCTGTATTCGCTTCTAAGGATGGGATATGGCCAGTTTTTTATGCCGTATTAGATAGAACTAAGCTCGAACATAGTATAAGGAATGGCTGTGTTCAAATAAAAACAAGTCCTAAATTTTACTTTTTTTCTCTTTCAAAAGATGATTTAAGAAAAAAACCTTGGACATCAGGAATGATATATCTGCTTCCATCTAACTGTTTTCATAAAGTCAGTAGTGGCTCAATACAATTTGACGAGTGGATTTGTGAAAAACCAGTAAAACCAATTGCAAAGTTAGAGGTAAATCCTAGAGATTTTTACTTTTGGACTAAAACTTCAGCACATAAGGAAAATGAACATATTCCTACTACTATAATAAAATATAAACTTAGAAACCTCGTAGGAATTAAAAAAAGCTCCTTAATAAAGAGCAAATAATTGCTTATCTATTAACCAAAACCGTGCATAGAGGGGTTTAATCACAGATATGCATGGTTTGTTTTATGATATTCATTTCACAATATATGTAATAAAGTACTCCATAGTTTTTTTTATAAATAACATCATTTACTAGAGATATGCTCTATTGAACCTTATATGAAATTACTTAACAATCTCAGATTTCTTTAAACTTATTAAAGTTGCGCAGCCGTCATTTTCGCTATCATTAGAACATATTCCATACCATAAATACTCATTATAATCTCTCTTAACTATTTTGTCTTCATAAGTAGCTGGTGATTTTATAAATCTCTTTGGATCGCTATAAGTATCATATACTTCAATCTTAATTATCAAACCGTTATATTCTAAATCACAAAGCTTATTTACCCATGTATTCCCATATTCTCTTGCATATTTTACAATACGAATTCTATCACTAATCTTATTATTTATATTATCCATAAAGACATCTAGTCTCCTAATGTTGTATACAAATAGATTATCATTGTTAACATTTATATTAAAATCTTGTTCTGGAATCTCAACAATATAACCACTATTTATAGCTTTCTCTAGGGTCAAAGTTTCATTATTTAATGCCTCTTCCGACTTATTGCTAAAAATCACTTTCCCATGAATTTTACTGTCTAGGCCATCACTAGTATTAAAAAAATCTTCAATTCCACTAAATTGCTTAATATCATAAAACTTTTTATGTTCAAAATCTATAGGACTTGTAATTAAAATTGAAGTTGTTAATGTAGTTATAATTAAGTTTTTCATGATATCACTCCTTTTAATTTTTCAACCAAAAACTATATTATATCTTGACTATAGTTTTATACCTTAACTCTCTTTTATTTTGCTTTACAAAATATATTGCTATCCCAATTATATGACTTAGAAATATACCAACAATCGTTCCAATGCTTCTTAAATTGATACGTCTTTATAATGAAATACATAAAAAGTGCACCTCTAAATAATAGTCAAATAATATTTAGAAATGCACTTTTTTACTATTTTTCATATATAAGTCTAAACTTTAATTTAAACAAATCACTTATTAATAAACTCCATAACATCTCTTCTCATGCTCTTAGGTACCTCTTTTGTTGGCTTTCCAATTCTAAAAAACATCTGAATTGTATCCCCTTTTTCAGCATAATCTTTATAAAAATTCTCGTACTGATCTTTCATCTCAGAATATTCTTCTAACACCTGACTTAGAGGTTGCATAACTAATCCTAAATCATGTGCATTCAGCACTAAACTGCTGTATACCATGCCACTTTTTACTTGTTCAATCCGGCTATTATTTTTTGTAATAACCATACCGTATGCAGGGGTATTTTCTACTGCTGTTTTTGTAGAATTAATATAGATATCACTTGAGGCTTTTTCATTATTTATTGAAGGAATAAGAGTTATAAGCCCTTGCATCAAGTACTTTTTCATACCTGTTATATTCTGTCCCTCAAAAGAGTAACCATATCTATATTTATTTTTCTCATACTCGTTAACACGAAATACTTTGTCTGATTCTTCATTCATTCTATGGATGTTTGCTTCAATTTCAGCACCTTTTATGGCATATTCACCTAACCTTTTCAAGTTGTTTTCGTCATCAAAGGTTTCTATTTTTACATCTTCTTCACTTAAGCTTATCAATGTATCTAACTGGCTTTTTGTTAAATTAGTTTTTTCATAAATCTCTCTATTTGTGTCAGGCAAGAACATAAAATCATATAACTTACTATCTTTAGCTTTAGCCTCTGAAATAGTTACTTTAGCCACTGGTTTTTCTTTCATACTACTAGCTAAGTTTTGTTCATCATATTGGCCTTTTGGGAAAAAATCTATATTTACCTTATACCCAAAATGCTCTCCTGAAACCACAAGATATTCTAAAAATGTTCCTTGTGTTATCATTGTTTGCCTTGCGAAAGGGTCAACTTCTGTGGTTAGCAAATCGCTATTTGCATATAAATAAAAAACATCCTTGTCTTGGTCTAACTTAATAATCCACGGTTGCATGTTATGCCCACTGGCAGCTAAAATACCATTTGATATCAGTTTTATTCTTTTATCATCAAACTTATCTGAATAACTCTTCCCCCATGGTTCCAAATATTTTTCTTTTACAAATGCCCCACCAGCTGTAAGTACTATTAATAATAGCGTAATCAATACTAAAAACATTGCTAACAGTACCCTTTTAACATTTTTCATCCCCCAATGCTTCATCACAGCTCCCCCTTTTATTTTTTAGGTTTTAAAATATTATTAAGTTCTTATCACTTATATCAAGATTTTCAAAAACTTTTCTACATAAACCCTTAGAGCATTAAATTAAGTTTATTCTGATATGGAATGAAGCTACTTTATATCATTATGCCCTAATTGCTTTTGTAAGCATGTCAAAAGCTTCTTCCAAAAGCTCCTCAGAGTTTTTCTTGTGATACTCCATAATATAACGTTTCTTTGTCCTTAAAGTATTAAATACTCCTATGGTACACGACCATAATACTAAAGCAGTGTTTGTAATATCTATGCTATTATTAATAGTTCCATCCTCAATTCCCTGCGTTAATGAACTTGTAAGATAATCAAATATCTTTTCTCCAAGCTCATAACATTCTTCTTTAGCACTATCTGTTACCCCAGTTGAAAAGTCCATGTCACCATTTTCATAGTTCATTATTGCACTAAAATAATCAGCATATTGTTTACTGAATTCAAATAGAATTAGCCCCAGTTTTCTTATCTTATATATTCCAGTATCCTTACATATCTTTTTGTCATAATCATCTATCATTTGTATTAGGATTTTATAGCCTCTAATCATTATTTCAAAATAAATCTGTTCCTTGCTCTTAAAATATACATATACTGTTCTCTTACTAAATTCTGCAGTTCTTGCTACATCGTCCATTGTAGCTACATCATAGCCTTTAGAAAAAAATACTATCTCCGCTGCATCAATAATATCTTTTCGCCTTAATTCTTTTTCCTTTTCTTTACGCTCTTCTGCTCCCATAATTCAAAATCTCCATAACTGCAAATCTCTAAATATTTAAATATAACCTATTCTAAATACGTTTAATGTAAACTCATAGTTTACTTAATTGCATTATAGTGTACTTATCCATTTTTTTCAATATTAATTTACGGGTATTTCAACTTTTAACAAAAAGAAAGCTAGAATGAGAGTTTTAACTTGCTTAATACCTTCATTCTAGCTTTCTTTATTTATATTATTTATACTGCTATTTAGCTTATCAAAAGATTTCAATTAACTTTGTTTATAGACTATGTTTAAGAATATTGTAGAAATTAACTTATTTGTCATCTAACATTGATACTAACTTATTTATTGTATTCCAATTTCTAACTGTGCTGGGTACGTCTAATTTACCAAGATTGTTAGCAAGTTTAGAATTTCTTATGCTTTTGCTAAAAAGTAAAAATACATCTCTGCTAATGATTTTATATTTATTACCTTCGTCTTTATACTTATCTATAAGCTTAACTTTATCTTCTGAAGGTGCGTACTTCATTAGGGATACATAGAAACACTCCCCTTCAGCCGTCGCTTTAGCTTCTTCTATTTCAGTTTCTAAAAATGGGCAGTTACTTATTATATCCCTTAGTTCTTCTCCTGATCTCAAAATAATACTGCTACTAAACCCAAATTTCTCTTCAAATGCATCTTCAATTTTATTTATTATTACTTCTTCTTTTTCTTCTTCTGCTTTAAAAATCACATTTCCACTTTGAATATATGTCTTAACATCAACGTAACCTAACGACTCAAAAAGCTGCTTCAAATCCGCCATCTTAATTCTATTTTTTGTACCAACATTAATTCCTCTTAATAAAGCTACATATGTATTCATATACCCCACCTTATTCTTAATCTAATTTCAAGCTTCAAAAAATTCCGCTTATTACCAGCTTTCATAGTGTATTATTTCTTCTAAACTTTTTCTTGGACGTGGTTTTGGTTCCTCATCAGCATATCCTAAGGTGATTATTCCTAATAAATATTTATCCTCAGGAACATTAAGTATTGGTCTGATTTCTTCTTGTGTAAACCAAGCTACCCAACATGTACCTAACCCTAAATTTTCGGCTTGAAGAAGCATATGACCTACTGCAATTGAAGTATCTCTAATAATTTGTTTAACCTCTTCTTGAGAGCTTTGTTCATCTATTTTTATTTCTACAGATTCATCGATTCTTGATCTTATGTCTCCAACACAGGCTATGAAAACCGGAGCCGTCATCATCCATTTTTGGTTATGCGACGTGTATGCAAGTTTTTCTCTCATCTCTTGTGATTTTATAACTATAAAATGCCATGGTTGTGTGTTACTGCCCGATGGCGCAAGCCTTCCACTTTCTAGAATCTCAACTATCTTCTCATCTTCTACTACTTCATTTTTATATTTTCTAATACTTCTACGACTTAAAATTTCATTCAACAAAACAATCCTCTCCCATCTTATTGTCTATATTATACAACTTCTAAATACACTATGGAAATGTATTAAATAAATGTTGTTAAAAATAGTTGTACAAGCTATTATATATAAATTTAGAATCATTTATTTAATACATAACAATAAGCACTTTTTTTATTGACTCTTCTATCATAGTTTCTACTATTAATCGGCTTAGCCCTACCAACATTTTTTAATACATATGATAAGTGTTTATAAGTATTTCTACCTACCGCTCCCCTATTGTCATAAGATATAGTTAATCACAAGAACCTATATCTATAAAATTGCTGCAATGCAACAATGAAATTTTAACTATTTGTTCCCTTTCACAATAATGGAGGAATGCCTACCTTGAATTTAAACTCTAATTATGCTATATTAACTAAGTAGTTAGTTAGTATTTTTTCTTTAACTAAAATAATCTTATACAAATTGTTTTATCACTCTATTTCTAACTAGACAACTTATATAAGTTATTTGTTGAAGTAAAATTTTATTTTTAACAACAAATTTATGAGAGGCGGTGTCTATTTGGAAAAGAATAAATCGCAAGATACTAAACAAAAACTTTTGGATTCTGCTATCGAGGTTTTTTCTGAAAAAGGATTTGATGGCGCTAGAGTAGATGAAATTGCAGCTAGAGCGAAAGTAAATAAGGCAATGCTCTACTATTACTTCAGTAGCAAAGAAAAATTATTTGAAGAAATAATTATACAATATAAAAAAGACTTTAAGGAAATAAAGGATAGCTTCATCGATAATGTTGATATAGATGATGATTGTAAGATAGAATCTCTGTTCCAACTATTATATAACTTTATGGTAAAAAAGAAAGATGTGCTTAGAGTCATGATGATAGAATCAATAAAAGCTACTTCAAGTACTGAGACTATTTTTAGTTCTGCTCTTCCATCATTAGAGATTAAAGTATCAAATCTAAAAAATAAGGGTGTAGCGGTAGAAGATCCAGTAACAGTTATGATAAACTCATTTTTTTACATGATGGTACCTGCAGCAGCTTTCATCGTTATGGGTGAAAAATGGGGAGAGTTTTATGGTTTTAATGAAGAAGATGTTAAGAAAAAGTTCTTAGAAACCTATAAACGTATCAGAAAAGAATATGTTCAAAATAAGCCATATGAATGTAAATAGCAAATATTAATATGTATTTGCTTTATATTTTGTATTATGTTAACCAAATAGTTAGTTATTAATAAAATGGAAATACTTTGTTAGTGACTTTTAAATTTAAAGTATTATAATGTTACTATTGAGACAAGATATTTGAGCTTTTTTATTTTTCTTACTTGTTAACTAAATAGTTAGTTATTCAAATTTAAGTAGTTTATTGTATCTCAAAACTGCATTTTGATTATTTAATTTAATAGTCACCAAAGACCTTGTTATTATAAGATTTTAGTTAATAACTAATTAATTATCAATATACAAAGAATAGTCTTAATAATTACAAGCATATTAATTTACAAATGCATTTTAACAATCCTTTTATGGGTTAAAAATTTTTAATTTTAATTAACTAAATAGTTAGTTGTAATTATCAGCTTATATGGTTATTTATATTTTTTTTAACTAGTGTTAACTAAATAGTTAGTTATGCCATTTTAGATGTTTAACTCTACATTTGAAGTTATTTTCAAATTCTCTCACTGCACTTTAACAAGGGCTTTGAAAATGACTTTAGTTTAGAAATGTACATCTTTAAATAATCAACTTAGAAAGGAAGTGCGAAATGGATAAACATGATGAACGTTATATGTGGCTTTGTCTATCGGTAATAGTAGTTGGAACTTTCATGGCTATACTTGACTCCAGTATAGTTAACGTTGCAATTCCTAAGATGATGACTATTTTCGGTGCTGCAGAGACACAAATACAATGGGTTCTCACAGGGTACATGCTAACAATGAGTATTGTTATCCCACTAACAGGTTATTTGACTGATAGGTTTGGTGGTAAAAATATTTATGTATTTGCATTAGTTGTATTCACAATTGGATCTGCCCTTTGCGGTCTTGCTACAAGTACAAACACTATGATTGCTGCAAGAGTAGTTCAAGCAATTGGTGGAGGTATGATAATGCCTGTTGGTATGACTATGTTATTTCAAACAGTACCACTTGAAAAACGTGGTGTAGCTTTAGGTTTCTGGGGTATCGCTGCAATGGCAGCACCAGCAATTGGACCAACTTTAAGTGGTTACATAGTTCAATATATGGATTGGAGATTGATTTTTACAATTAACATTCCCGTTGGAATAATAGGTGTTACTTTGGCTATCTTACTTTTAAAAGATTCTCCAAAACATTACGGTAAGAAATTCGATATATGGGGAGCGGTAACTTCTGCTTTGGGACTTTATGCTTTACTATTAGGCCTAGATAAGGTTTCTGAAAATGGATGGATGTCACCATATACTATTACACTTTTGGCAATAGCTTTATTTTCATTAACTGCCTTTGTCTTTATTGAACTTAATCACCCTGAACCTTTATTGGACTTAAGAGTAACAAAAAACTTTCCTTTTACTTTAAGTTTAATAATTAATACTGTAACAACTATAGCTATGTTTGGAGCAATCTTCTTAATGCCTATTTACATGCAGAGCTTAAGAGGTTATAGCGCGATGCAAAGTGGTATGATGATGCTTCCACAGGCTATTATAACAGGTATAATGATGCCAATTAGCGGTAAGTTATTTGATAGATACGGTGCAAAGTGGCTTACTATAATTGGTTTAACCATAGTAACAGGTTGCACATTTATGCTTAGCAGATTAACCTTAGATACTCCATATAATACTGTAATGTTAATTATGGCAGTAAGAGGTTTTGGTAACGGACTTGCAATGATGCCAATGCAGACTGAAGGTATGAATTCAGTGCCTCAGCATATGACTGCAAGAGCTACAGCTCTTAACACTACCCTTCGTCAGGTGTCTGGTTCTCTTGGTATTGCTATCTTAACTACAATATTGCAAAGCAGACAGGCATTCCACAATGGTATATTTGCACAGTCATTAAATACAAGCTCACCTGCATTTACTAAAGCTCAAGCTTTAATTCAAGGAGCTGTTACAGTAAAAGGTATCAGCCCTACTGCTGGACAAGGTTTATTATTTATGCAGATATATGGCAGCGTTGTAAAGTCAGCCACTGTAACTGCTATGAACGATACATTTATTGTAGCAACCGGAATATGTGTTGTTGGAGTATTAATAGCATTTTTAATTAAAAAGAAAAGCCCTAAAATAGACACTATATACGAAGAACAAGTAAGCATGGAAATGTAGTACTTAATTATAAGGAGGATAACTATGGAAAAGTCAGTAAAATCAAATAAATCTAAAGGTAAAATAATATTAGCAGTTGGAGCAGTACTTGTTATTGCACTTGGCGGTTTTGGAGTAAAATATTATGTGGACCAAAAGAATTACGTTAGCACAGATGATGCTAAAATAACTGGAGATATACTAAATGTTGGTTCAAAGCTTCCTGGAAAGGTATTAAAAATAAATACCACAGTTGGAGCTAATGTTAAAAAAGGTGATGTATTATTTACACTAGAAGCCGATCAACTTCAATATCAATTAAATCAGGCTCAAGCAGCTCTTGATGTAGCAAAAGCACAACTTACAAAGGTTGAAAGTGGAGCTAGAGCTCAAGAAGTTGCTGGTGCTCAATCAATGGTTGACCAAGCTACTGCATCATTAAACGGAGCTAACACTTCAAAATCAAACTTACAAGGTACATTAAATACTCTTCAATCAGAATACAATAAGTTAGTATCACAAATGGATAGTTTCAAAGATCCATCTACTGGAGACTATGACGCAAGCTATGCAATGAAGCAATTAGATACAGCTAGAGCAAAAAATTTACTTACTGAAGCTCAATACACAGTAAAAGCTCAAGCAGTTGAACAATTATTCTCAAGCAAGACTCAACTTGAAAATCAAATAAGCCAGCTTCAAGGACAAATCAAAGCTATAGATGCTCAAATCTCTGCTGCAAAGGCAGGACTTGAAGGTGCAAACAGTAAGTTAAGCCTTACAAACTCAGGTGCTTCTGATAAAGATGTTGCCATAGTTGAAGCTCAAGTAAGAGCTGCACAAGCTGCATTCGATTTAGCAAAATTAAACTTCGAAAACTCAGAAATTAAAGCAGCTCAAGATGGTACAGTTGTTCAAGTTAATATTCACGAAGGTGATATGATAGCTGCTGGTCAAGCTGCAATATCAGTAGTTGACTTAGGAAAACTTCAAGTTACTGCTAATGTTCTTGAAAGTGATTTAGAACGTATAAGTGCAAATGAAAAAGTAACTATGTCAGTTGACGCTTACCCAGGAGTTACATTTACAGGTACAGTTAAAGAAACTGGACTTGCAACAACTTCTACTTTCAGCCTATTTAGTACTGAAAATGCATCAGGAAACTTCACAAAAGTTAGCCAAAGAGTTCCAGTTAAGATAACTTTAGATTCTAACGGAAAAGCTGTTATCCCTGGAATGTCTGTAGAAACTAAAATAAAAACTACTAAATAGTTTTTAATTACAATAGATTTCTTATAAATACATGAGTACTAAGCTTTACAGAAAGTTATGTACTATTTAAACGCCCCAAATTTTTTAATATAAATCTCTCAACAAAAACGAAAATCCAGTGAAGGAGTACCCTCCTCACTGGATTTTTACTTTTATAAGTTATTTTCCTTCCAGTTTTATTTAAATCTTAAACTACGCGTAATTTATATTTTACATCTATTAGACTATAGAAATAGCAAAATGGTTTTACTATTTTACAAAATAAAGTATCCTGCAATGATTAATTTTTTCTTTGAAAATATTACATTTATCTCTATTCTTTCATAAATCAATAAAATTGTATATCCTCCCTAAGTTCAGAACCTTTTTAGATTATATTAATATAATAATAAGATGTAGACAATAGATAGACCAGTTTCAAATAAGATTTAATTATGAAGTAGTTTATCTAAGAGAATACATCTTCAATGTAATGGTTAGAAAAATATTCATTCTCTCAATAGTTAATAAATGGATGAGAATTGCTATTTTCACAAAAGATTAATTATGGAAGGTATAAGATATGGATAGTGAATTACTAATTGAAACAAATATGAATAATAATCATAACAAATACTTTCAACCAATAATAAAAAGTGTTAATGGTACCTTTATAGATTTAGAAAATAATAACTTTGATAATGCTATAGTTGGTATTGATTTAGATCTTAGAAATAGAAAAAACTCAACAGCTAAAATAGATTTTATTGCAAATTTATATTATGAATTAGCTATTTATGACTGGATGGAACTTGTATTTTCATTATATCGTTATGATGAAAGAGGTAACATGCAGCTTTTATCAACTTTACCATACAAAATATTACTAAATGAAGAACTGGAAGAAGATGCAGAAGACGAACCTACTAATATAACTGTAGAGAAAAATGAATTTATAGCTTTAAGCTATAGTGATAGTGGAATATTACCTGGAGTTTATAGATATGTAGTAAAAGCTGAAATCAATTATATTAATATAAATTCAGCTCAAATTCAGACAAGCACTCTTAGTGTTATTGCTCAATAATACTATAAGTAGCTTGATATAAATTTATTTTATGGCTTATAACCAAGATCAATCTAATTTTAACTATACAAAAAAAACTCAGGGAATAATACTCCACTTAAGCGATCTGCATTTTACACCAGAAATAAATGAAGAAAATGAAGTTTATCTACTAGTAAGCGACTTGAAAAAAGTGTATTTCGATAACCCAAAAGATACTTTAAAACCAGATGATATAGACTATATAGTTATAAGTGGTGATTTTATACGACGTGGCGGATCAAAGAGCTCATTTGATAAGGCATATAATTTTATACGACTGTTAAGTGATCGCCTTGGTATTCCTTTCCAAAGAATCGTTATCGTTCCAGGAAACCATGATTTAAGCTGGGATATAACTATGGCAAGCTATCATCTAACTCAAGGAAATCCAGGACCAAATGATCAAGTTGTTACAAATGTACGATCAGATATATTTTATCTAAAACGTAATGATGAAGAATGGTACAAGAAGTTTATGTACTACAGTCAATATCTATTTGAAAGGCTATACGGTATCCCTTATCCTACTGATCCTAAAAAGCAGCTAAAGGTTATATTTGGTGACTTTTTTGATAATAGGAAAATAGCCTTTTTTATGATAAATACTTCAGCTGAAATTGACCAATTTCATAGAGACACAACTTATTTTGATACTGAGGGTTTAATATCCGCCTCTAAGGAACTCCCTGGTAAAAATATTATAAAGATAGTTGTTGGTCATCACCCTGTATGTCCTACAAACGGATATGGTACAGATATCCAGTTCTCAAATGCTATGCAAAACGAAGACTTTAAATTTTATCTGCATGGTCATGTTCACAGAACCATAAGCCTTGATTATATGAATCCACAAAATATTAATCCTAATATGCTAATGATAGGCGCTGGTGCTTTAAGTGCAAGATCAGATGCATTATGGCCTGGTGTTCCTGAACGATATAATGTAATAAGAGTAGCCAACACTGACAAACATGATAAACTTTTAGTTTCAGTTAATACAAGACAAAGGGAATATATCGACACCTTCTGGCAACCAGCTTATATTTATTATGAAACATTCGGGAAAAAGCTCACTAATATATGGAGCAATATAATCTAAAACCTAAAGCCACTTCATTTTAGAATTTTATTTTCTAACGAAGTGGCTTTTCTTTTAATATGATTCTCTACATTTTAAATATTTTCATAACTAATAGTACTTCTTACTTAAATGGTATTTCACCAAAATGTTGTATTTTTATTGCTTTAGCTTTCTCATATTGAAGAAATGTTTTATGAGTTTTAGAATCATAGCCCTCAACATAATGATAATACACTATTTCCTGGACTGCACTAGGTTTATATCTATAACTTAGAAACAAATCATAGTTAGTGCTTGTAACTAACTTTTTAGCATCATTAATATATTTAAAGGAATGAAATACTCCATTATGAGTATCAAATTTGTTAGCACCTTCTCTTCTACCATAGTAGCAAAATGCTTTTTGAGTATCCCTGATTCCAATATTGACAAATGCATAAGCGTTGCTCTTATTGATTTTATTTTTATGGTCATTAAAATAATTTTCATTATAAAAATAGAAGGTGTCAAATTTAAATGGGTACCCTTTGCTTGCATTTGAGCAGTGCTTTACTATATAACCCGCTCCGTCACAACCTATTATCCTTCCATTGTGAATTTTTATATCACCTTTTTGTTGATATAAAACACCTACAGCTTTACCATAATCCAGATTATTGCAAGTACTAGTATAACTTCCTTTCCCTACTATAAGATCTTGAGTATCATCTGAAATATCTTGAGCCAGTTCATCAAAAATATCTTTTGTTAAATTATCCATAGTATTTCCTCTCTTCTAAAGATGTTGTAAAAATCAATAGCAATTATAAATATACTAATTTTTCTAATATAACACATATAAATCGCTTTTTTTATTAATTTACTACATCTTAATTTATTGTCCTACTATGATAATATTCAAGAATAATTATAGTGGTGCAATGATTACTTATGTGATTTGCAAGATTCCAAAAATCAATATTAGAATCAAATTTTTACTTTGAATACTTCTGCAATATCCAATTAGTTACTAAAGGTCCGGCTTTCACTACATTGTCTTCATTTCCCTCTGATAAATACACCTTTTTATCATCATCAATTAAAACATTGATGTCGTACGAAATCCCTTTGTAAGCATCAAAAAGTATTTGAAGTGACATTATATTCTCAGAAGTAATCTGCTGTTTAATTTTAGACTTACTTAAACTTTCACTAAGCTCCTCAAGTATGTCTTTCTCTTCTGTGGATGCAACAGCTGTACCAATTGCTTGCTTCAAGCCTTTATTTTCAATTAATCTAATCTGTTTAATATTCTTATTGCCTATAGAGAAATCATTAACCCCTTTTTTATGGTAAATCTGAGTGATTGCCATTTCATCAGTTATGTTCACTGCAATCCAATCTAAATTAGGCTGATCCTTTAGTGAATATACTGATCCTGAATCATTTATTTTCCCTATCTGTTTGTCCGTTGCTATTGCCTCTAGCCATAAATCGCTATTGTCGTGTACATATTGCTGTCCGTTCTTACTAATTATGGTGTTCCCATCCTCTGAAATTGTATAATTATTTGCAGAATAGTATTTAACTACCCTGTATCCTACAAAAATACTAATTAAAAGTACTAAAGTGCCACTAATTATAATTGCTGTTTTTCTCATTGTTGTCTCCTTTTGAATTTCAGTTCTTTAAGTGGTATGTAAAGATTTAGCAGTTCGAACCCAAATCTATTTTAAAAACATTAATTCTATTATGAAATGGTGACTCTACAAACAATCTAATATTATATCACCCTATTTTCTAAGTCATTATACTAAATAACCTTCACACTTTCAAATTATACCCATAATTTCCTGAACCTTTTCAATAAAATATAAGTTAACAAAAATTTAAAAATGAAATGCTTGTAAAACAACATACAAGATATAAATAAGTTTTACAAACTTTTTCTTTTTCTATATAGCTTGATATGAACCACTTTTAGATATATCCTATAAATACAACACTTTACAGATGCACCACTTACTATTGATTCTTTTCAAATTTTCCTCACAGTAACTAGAATAGTTTTTAGATTGAAGTGTTTCATCTTTATATACAATTTTAGAAATTTCACTAACACTTTCTTAGGAGGTGCCCAATGAATAAACTAGGAAAATATACTTGGTTTGCTTTTGAAAAATCATTGCTAGTTGTAATAATCTTATGCCTGATCTTTGCCTTCTTTTCATGTACTTTTATATTTGTAGGTTTATTGTCAAATAGACCAGACCATATCAATAATAAAAGTGCTGTTGAGTTTAAAAATCAAATCAAAGCCTCCAACACTATTATAAAAACGGTGGATATTTATAAACAAAATGCTAGTCTTAATATTGATTATAAACTAAAAAGCTCTCCAAAACCTGAAGAGCTAAGCGACATTTTTAATTCAACCAATAAATTTATCACAACAGATGAAGATATAAAAAATCAACTATCTAAAGCTAATGAACAGATATTTATAAGATTGAAATATGGCGATAAAGTATATTCTTATTGGGGAAGTCAACATATTCGCAATATTACTAACACAAATGGCACTGTCACCACAGAATACTATACTACCTGGGAGTCCCATTAAAAAAGATAACAAAATAACCTAATTTTATTTCAGTTTTAGATTTTCTATATCAAAAAAACTATTAGAAAATCAATATACCTTAATAATAGAAACCCATAAATATGATGTACAAATGATAAAAAATCCAGCATCACTGAATATTTTTATTACTTATTTATATCCTTAATAATAGTCAACTTTTTAGAAGGCCCATCATTTAAATCCCTATAATTAGGCGCTTTATATATTTCATAACCATACTCAGTTCCTTCTGCCACGTATCTATTCCACCTAATAACTTGATATCCAAGTCCCCTATATTCAGTGGTTCCACCATCTTTAATCACACCTTTACTAATTGCAAATATAGGTCTCATATCCATAGAAACTAGCTTTGAATCTACACTATAAGTTATCTTAGGCAAAAATGGAGAAAGTACTAGAATTAATACAACTAATGATACAATTATGTATTTCTTTTTTGATTTCTTTGTTTTCTCATTTACTTTCATTTTAATCCCCCTTATATCAGTACTATTTAATTAAAGGACAATAAAAATATTGTTTGATTTCTTTTTACACATCAATATATCCATTATATTACAAAATCTATTATTAACATACCATTATTCAAAAGGTCTTGTATTAAATTTCATAAGTATTTAAAGACACATTTTCTGTAATTTAAGTTAAAATCATCATTATTAAAACCACAATGTTTAAGTAAATCAACGCCACTTAAGATTTAACCTATATGGTTATGTTATCCGAATGGTTATAGTTAACAGTATCTCCATTAGAAGGGCAAATAGTTGCTGGCTTAATACAAATATTTATAGAGTTAAATGAATAAAAGCCATGCATATAAGGACATTTGCCTTCCTTAATTATACACAGCTTTAATTTTTATAAGAGTTTTTATCAATTTAGCAACAGCTTTTTATTAAATAATACAGATACTATATTTTCTTAAGATCTTCCAAAAGTTGTTTATTTCGTTGTTCAGTCATGAAATTTCTTCTACTGAACAATTCAATAAATACGATAAGCTCTCTTTCAGTATTTATGACTTGCTTGGTTTTATTACTACGCTTACTCTTTATTATTACTTTGTTGCCTTTTTTTATTGTAACCAAAGCACTTTTGAGAATTGTTTTTATATCATTGTATAAAAGCTCATTTTCTTTCAAATGTCTTTCTCGTACATTTTCCCTTAGATAATCTCTTTGCACATCCTTAAGAAAAAGTCTATATAAATTGCTTTCAAAATCATCATAAATAATTAATTCATTCTCTTCATTTTTAATCTTTCCGAATACTCGTTCCATGGCATCATAGGTTGTAATCCATATGTCTCCAGCTTGTTTTATTTCATGTTTTTCAAACTTTCCTCTTTCAATGGCTTTTCTAATAGTAGAACCATCAGAAAATCCCCATTTCTTTGCAGCTTCAGACAAAGTCATCACAGCACTTAGATTATTATTAACTTCATCTTCATTTACGTAAAACAGCGTTTTTATATCCTCAGAACCTATATACCCATAAAAATTATCTAATTCACGTCCATATTGATCATATTGATTTGATATAAAGAATATTTTTTTCCTTCTATTTAATAAATCATTAACACTATCAATATCAATAATTGGTGTTATTTCGTTATTTTCTTCAGTATCATAAGCCTTAACTGGATAAAGCCTTCTATTTTCTACTGTAATGATACTAATACCACTCATAACATCTTCCTTCCGCGAATCTTATCAAAAAGCAAACTATATTATAAAAATGAACTAGCTCCTATAAAAATATAACCTTGCCAGTTTTAGTTTATAAAGGTAATTTTCAGCTATTAATTTTCTCAAAGATTTCTATTAGTCTTCCATTACATCAAATAGACCTTGCGACTCTTTAGATGTAACATCAACAATTTTATAGAAAAATTCCTTCTGAGTCAATTCCCCTCTATCAATAGAATCATCTATTTTACCGTCTCTTAAAAATAGAAGTCTTTTTGCATAGCTTGCCACCATTGAATCGTGAGTAACCATAACTATAGCAATTCCATCATTAACATTACGCTCTTTGAGTAATTTAAGCATATCATGAGAATTTTTTGTATCTAAATTCCCTGTTGGTTCGTCTGCAACTATCATCCTTGGTTCTGAAACTAAAGCTCTTGCTGCAGCGGCTCTTTGCCTCTGGCCTCCTGAACATTCTACAGGGAACTTGTCTAAAAACTCGAAAATATTAAGTTTCTTTGCTATATTTTCAACTCTTTCCTTTATCTCAGCCTTTGATTTATTTGCTAAAACCAATGGTACATTTATATTTTCTCTTATTGTCAACGTATCGATTAAGTTAAAATCCTGAAAAATATATCCTATATTATCTCTTCTAAACTCGCCAACTTTTCTTTCAGACATCTTATAGATACTTTCTCCATTGAAAAGCACTGCGCCTTTTGTGGGATTATCTATATTAGCTAATATATTTAAGAAGGTTGATTTTCCTGAACCAGATGGACCCATTATACATATAAAATCTCCTTCATTTACTGTTAAGCTAACTCCATTTAGAGCCTTTACTTGACTTTCTCCTCCATATATTTTTACTAAATCTTTTACAGTTATTATTTCTTTCATCTCAATACCTCCATATTTGCCGTTTAAATTTACATCACGAGCTTCTTATATATTAGATAAGAAGCTAAGGTCATCAGAATAAATATTCCAAGGAATATACCTAACAAGATCATAGCAAGCTGAGCAGTTACAATTCCCAATGTTGCGAACTTAAATAGATAAACAATTATGTGTACTAATGGTATGATTATTGCGATACCATAAAGCATCATTATTTCTTCTTTTATAATCCTTTTTATGAGCTTTTTATAATAACCAATTAACCCCAACTGCCTAAATATGTGTTTTCTATAGGAAGCTTCTATGATAAATTTATATAGAATACTTACCCCCAAGGACACTAAAGCACAAACATACACAAATATTCCAGCAGCCTTTATTTGATATATTTTTTCATTCATTCCTATCATATATATAAGAACAACTGTAGAAACTGCCAATGTCACAATTAAAAAATTTACTTTTCTTAATGAATAATGAAGATTGCTTAAGGAAATCATTTTAATTTTATCATTGGAGTACTTATCCCTCTTTAGCTCCATAATCTTTTCTGGAAAGTAATAACGTAGTAATCTTTGTATTCCTGCCACTGAAATAAACATATATAAAAATAGCAGTGAGTGAAATGCCTTAGAGTTTAAGAATATGGCCGTTAATGGAATGAAATATAATATTGTAGATGTAAGATGAAATTTCTTTCCTTCTCTTTTCTTAGAGTTTCCTCCAAAGAGATTTTTCAAATCATCCGGAATATCGAGATTTCCAAAGTTCTTAGGTTTTGGGGTATAAAGCTGTCTTTTTCCATAAATTAAATCTTTTATCTCTTTATTGAATACAAAGGTGTAATCTCCAATAATCAAGTAGGGACATACTATGAATGCAATTATTATTATAGTAAGTACCAAACTATCTTTCGAATAATGATATGAACCGACATTCATTCCTAAAAGTTTAAATAATACTTCTGACAAGATTGGCATTGTAGCTATACCAAAAGCTATTCCAAGCACACTGCCAACTAGACCAATTAAAAGATTTTGAAAACTTATTAATCCAATCATTTTATAAGAACAAACCCCATTTAATTCTGCAATGGCAAGCTCCTTAGATTTTTCAGTCATAAAATAAGAATTAGTAAAAAACACTACAAACATCAACAGAAGAGTCAAAAAGAACAACAACATCTGAAATGTTTCCCAAATTGTACTTCCAGCCGCCACATTCTTACTATCATCCATTAAATTATAGGCATAAAATAACGCTGATGAAGAAAAAGAGATTGATAATAGATATGAAATAGTCTGCCTTAAATCAGTCTTTAGCATCTTAATTGCAAACTTATATGTGCCCATATTCTCCCCCCAATTTGCTTGCATTTTTTCATATGAAAATTTCAACTTTATAGCATATTAAAAAATTACATTGTCACTATATAGTGACAATATAATTATATCCCTGAAAACATTTACTTACAAATCCAAATTAGCTGATTTTCTAATATATTTGCCTACTTTATTTCCATATCCTTCATTTCACTAGGTCGTGAATATGACAGGCAATTTATTTATTATACTTAGGTTTAAATTAGAAAAAGTTTAATCTCTCGCTATTAAGATTAAACTCTTTTCAATAATATAACTGACCATTTTAATTTTTCAACTTGATTCTAATGTTTTTTTAACCACTCTACAGTTTTGTATTTTCGTTTGTTTAAGTTAGATAGTTATTTTATAGACCATTTTGTTAAAATATCCACGGTCAATAATATTGTTTAGTACAATTTATAATTAAATCTTTTGGAAAAACTTATATCCTTAATTAATCAATTATTTAAACTTACAACTCTAAGTCTAATCCATCATATGATTTAACCATTGAATTATAAATAACCTGTAGTTTATTTCCAATGGCTTTTATGTCTTTTTCCTTAACTAGTTCATAAGCCGTATCCTTCAAGGAAGGTAATGATCCATCAAGTATTTTTTCTATTTTCTCCTGAAACTCGTCTAATGTAGTAGCTTTATAAATGTCTTTTCCATCAGAAAAATCATCACTATAGATTGGAATATCTCTCACCAGCACTGCAATCTTCATTGCCAATGCTTCAAGTAAAACAATACCTTCTGTTTCCTCGTGAGTGAGAAATAAAAACAAATCACTACCACTATAAGCATCTCTAAGCTCATCAGCAGAAATATATCCTGGAAAAATTACGTTCTTAGGTGCTTCTGCAATAGCTTTTTGTATATATGATGGTACGAGCTTTAAATTAGTGTAACCAAACCAAATAAACTTTACATGAGGCATTTGCTTAGCCAATTTTATAAAATCGCTGATTCCTTTTCTTTCAATATAATGACCTACTGAAATAACCACTTTTTCACTTGGTTTCAACTTATACTTTTCTCTGAACCGTTTAGCTCCTTCGAGGCTTGGTCTAAAATAAGAAAGATCAACTCCATTTGATAAAGCGAATATTGGCTTTTTAATACCATAACCGCTCAATAACTTTTTTGAGTATTCTGTTGGAGTTATTATAATATCTCCGAGGCCATAACAAAGCATAATCCATTTTTTAAAAAATGGTGCAAAGAAGTTGGATCCCTTAAAAGAATTTTTAAAATCTTCCATTGTAGAATGTCCATAGTATACTACTTTCTTACTTTTCATTTTTGCAACTATCGCAGCAAACACAGAATCAGGGAAAATCGTATTAAGCTGAATTATGTCATAATAATTTTTTTTATTTGATGTATAAGCAATATTATTTTCTTCCATGGCTTTTTGCTGATGATGAATTGCTTTGCCAACTCCACTCTTTTCCACAACTTTTAGCGATCCTTTAAATAAAAATATTTTCATAACAACTTCCTCCAGATTTAAACTCACATTAACTATATAAATTTTTTCATAGTTAAATATATAGGTTTTTCATATTAATTCTTTTAAAAGGACTTTTACTCTATTTTAATAATGGCAATAAGTATTGCATTATTAAATTAAGACCAAAGCTATAGGCAGCAATGGCAAATGGTTTGCCTAAGATTATAATAAAAACAAATTTTCTCAAGGTTATTTTACTAACACCTGCTAAATAGCACAGAAGATCGTCTGGCGCTACTGGCATAAATATAGCTATAGCAAATAACTTTTCAAAATTTGGTTTTTCAAGCCATCCAACATACTTATTAAAAGTTTTCTTCTTTGCTATACTTTGAACAAAAGAAAGTCCATACCTTCTAGATATGAGAAACGCTATAATTGAGCCAATGCATATCCCTATATAGTTATAAATAAACCCTTTAACTGGACCAAAAGCTATGATTCCGCCTAGACATCCTATTCCTCCTGGTGCAATAGGCAATATAGCTTGAACTGCTTGAAACACCATAAAGATCACTGGCGAAAATACTCCAAAGTTATGCAAAAACCCTTCTAAAGCAGCCTGCGAAGTAAATAAGTGTTTTTGTATACCATAGATTATGAATAACCCCACTAAGGCCATCCCTAAAAATGTAATACAATTGATTGCAATATTTATTTTCCATTTTTCACGTCCAGTATACTCCATTCTTAATCTCCTTATCTAACTTCCTTATATTTATTCTCATTTTTCTATAGTTATATATCCTTGTTTTATACTGCAAAACTAAGCTGATATTTCTATTATCTATCTATGTTATTTTAAATTTAAATTTTTAAGTTTTCTCAATTTGATTACTTTTTAATAATTATATCAAGTATTTGTAAACTACAAATGCTGAAAAGTTAAACTAAAATTAAACTAGATTTTAATTGCGGATAAAATTCATTTTATTATAGAAAATAAAAACACCACCTTTGCTTCACACAAAAGTGGTAATTATCCCATTCGTATTAAAATTCATTGAGTAATAATTTTCTTAGCTATACCTTGAATCTATATCCAGCTCCCCAAACAGTTTCTATATGAGTTGGGTTTGATGGATCTTTTTCAATTTTTTCCCTTAATCTATTAATATGAACCGCAACGGTTTTAACGTCTCCATAAGCGTCTATCCCCCAGATTCGCTCATACAACATCTCTTTACTAAAGACAACATCAGAATTTGTAACAAGGTACAGAAGCAATTCATATTCCTTATTTTTAAACTCTATCTCTTCTCCATTAACATAAACCCTATGAGTCTTTGAGTTTATCCTTATATTCCCAACATGTATCTCTTCATTTTTATAGGATTGTCCTGCAGTAAGTCTTTCATATTGAGCAATGTTGGACTTTACTCTTGCAACTAACTCTGTTGGAGAAAAAGGTTTTGATATATAGTCATCGGCTCCTATTCCAAGGCCTCTTATCTTATCAGCATCCTCAATCTTAGCAGTTACCATGATTATTGGAATATCAATAATTCCTCTGATTCTCTTACAGATTTCATAGCCATCCATTCCTGGAAGCATTAAGTCCAGAAGAATTAGATTATACTCCCCAGAAGTAGCCTGCTTTAATCCATCTTCTCCATTTGTAGCTATAAAAACTTCAAATCCATTTATCTCCAAAAAATCACGTTCAATTTCTGCTATCGCTTTATCATCTTCAATTATTAAAACTCTGGTCATCTCTGTTACCTCCTACGTTTTATATATAGGGAGTTTCATAATAATAGCTAATCCACCATCCGTAACATTTTCTGCTAATATTGCTCCACCTAAACGTTCAAGAATCTTTGTTGTAATAGATAATCCTAATCCGCTACCTTTACTTGGATTACTTCTTGAAGAATCCCCTCTATAGAATACATCAAATAACTTTTCAATTGCATCATTTGAAACTCCTGGGCCATTATCCTCTAGTCTAATTTTTATATACCCATTTTCTTTGGTACAAGAAATTTTCATTATTGCCTCTGATTTTTCCTTATATTTAACACTATTCTCCAAGATATTAATTAAAGCATTTCGAAGTTGAACCTTATCCACATTTACCCAAGTATTTTCGACGTTTTCTGTTAATGTGATAATAAGACCCTTATTTTTATACTCATAAGATAAATTTGATACCATCTCCGATAGATATTTTCCGATATCAACCTTCTCCAAGTAGAATGGGAATTCTCCAATATCTAGCTTAGAAAATAAAAACAGTTGATTTACAATATGCTCTAAGTCATTGGACTTACTTTTTATTGTATCCAAATAATGTTTTTGTGTCTCTGGAGTAGATGCAACCCCCATCTCAAGTCCCTCTACGTAGGCTTTTATTGAAGTAAGTGGTGTTCTCAAATCATGAGAAATTCCAGCAATTAATTCTTTACGATTAGCCTCATCCTTTTGTCTTGCCTTTACTGAATCTGAAAGTCTCTGTGCCATCTCATTAAAATCAGAGCAAACTCCCGCAAACTCATCATTCTCAGTATATTCAATATTATAGTCTAAATTTCCATCACGTATTTGATGTACTCCATAAACCAAAGTCTCTATTGGTGTAATTATTCTCTTAAATACAAACTTTGTTAAAAATCTATTTGTAAGAAGTATTATAGCTATAATGAATAAAAACATTATTATACCTTCATTAATTATCCTTGTACGATAATCTTTATAATTCTCATTATCATGACTATTAAAGTTTGTATCTGTCAATAGGATAGTATACTTTCCTACATTAGCTCTATAAATAGCAATATTGTCCATAGAAAAAGTATGATTATTATTCTGTGCTAAAGCAATATCCATTATTGAACTATCTAAGTACGAAGAAGATGGATACAATAGTTTTTTACCTTCATAAATGGATAATGAGACTTTCATAACACTATGTTTTCTATTAAACTCATCTACTACATCCTTTATTTGCTCTACTTCTATAGGCTTTGGTAGATTAGATATAATCTGATCTATTTTTTTTATTGAATCATAAAATGGTTGTCCATCACCATCAAACAATTTCTCATCGTGAGTTTTAGTTACCTCCATAACAACAAACATCATTCCAAAAAACATAACAAAACTCAAAAGTATTGGCACCACTAGTGCTAATATATTTGAAATAAATAGCCTTCTCTTTATATTCAGGTGAATCACCTCTCTTTTTATTAACAGAATATATTCTATCATAAATAATCAATATTTTCTGCTAGCATGTCTTTTGTGCATAAAGGGTTCATATTTAATAATTCTTTATAGTATCTCTCCTGGTGTAATTTGAACTTTTCTAGTATTATACTGATAATTTTCTTGAACACAGTTTTTTAATTCAAATATTCTAGAGCAAACTAGTGATACAATTTCAGTACTTTTAGTTATGTCCCATAAAAAAGATGCTTCTCCTTGTACATACTCAGTTAATTTACCATGAAGCATTTCTTTTAATGAATTCATTTGCCTCTTTTTTTCTTCTAATTTCTCTGATATTTGACTTATATGATCATTTAGAAAATCATAGTTTTCAAGTAAATACTTTTGAAGATCACGTTCATATTTGAGATGGATAGGTATATTACCAACTCCTCCTGATATGTGTGCATTACAGCAAAAATCACATAAATAGTGTACAACTATTCCTAACTGCATTGAAGTATAAAGATTGAATCTTCTTATTGCGATGAGCTTCTCAATTTTATCATTTATATATCCAAGAGACTTTTGCATGTAGTGAGGATGAGTTTTTACATGCCAACACTGATCAATCATCACAAGACCAAAATTAAACATAAATTTAGAAAACCCTCTAGGTGTAACATTTATATTGTTTCTAAAAGCCAATTCTGCTAATTTTACATGGGTCTTTATTTTCATATTAAGCTCTCCTATCCATAATTAATTATTAGTTTATAATTTTATATATCTTTAAGGAAAAACTTTTAATTGTCTAGTGTTGCTATATAGACAAACTACTTCATATTAGAATCTATCAAAATAAAGATTCGTAGAATCATCGAAATCTATAAATACGATAATTTCAAATTAAATTTGTATAGAAACCTCTTCATACCCCTTGTAAATATCCATAGTTTTATACAATTGTTCTACAGATGCTGCAAAGCTTTCTGCTGAAAATCTTCTTGCAGTTTTTATTGCTTCTAAAGACAATTGCTTCTTCTTTAAATCATTAAATATAATTAAATTCAAAGCTTCAATAAAGTCTTCAGCATCATTAAAAAGATACCCATTTACATAATCTTCAATAACCCCATCTAAACACTTATCTGCTTTTGCTATAACTGGTAGTCCAGCAGCAAGCGCTTCGATATATGTAAGTCCTTGAGTCTCACTTTGAGAGGCACTTACAAAAACATCTCCAATTTGATAATACTTTCCTATCTCATCCCATGGTCTTTCTCCTGCGAACACTACTTGCTCATTTATCTCTAAATCACTTGCTATAGTTTCTAACCTATGTTTATCAGGACCATCACCTATAAGCACGAATTTTACACATTTTGTAGATTTCAAATACTCTTTTAAATTAATCATTATTTCTTCAATGTTTTTTTCTTTAGATATTCTACCTACATAAAGTAAAACTTTATCTTCTGTATTTATTCCGAGACTTTTACGCAAGCTTTGTGCCATATCAAAATTATAATTAATTCTAGAAAATTTATTTATCTCAATTCCTGTAGGTATAATTGAAATGTCTTTTTCAACATTGTAGGATTCTAGCATGTCTAGAACCTTTCTTGTTGGAACAATTACCTGATCCGCAGAATTACAGAAATTAACACTTAATTTCCTTGCTGCTATCTTTGCTATTGGATCAAAAATTTTAAGTTTTACAATATAATGTGTGTAATCCTCGTATATGGTGTGATACGTGTGAATAAAAGGAATATTAAGTTCTCTAGCCATGGCTCTTCCAAAAATACCAAGGGAAAATTCTGTATGAGTATGGATTAAATCTAAGTTCAATCTCTTTATAGCCTTTGCCAGTCTTGGATTATAGAACAATCCAACCCTTCTTGCACTTGCGAAAGGTATACTAGGTACTCTGTAGACATTTTTCTCCCATCCTACTACCTTTGGATCTGTTGTTGTAAACACATATACCCTGTGACCTAGGTTTTCAAGGTATTCTTTAAGCATTAGTACCGAAGTGGCTACCCCATTTATTTGTGGATAGTAGGTATCAGTAAAAAGTCCTATATTCATTATCCTTACTCCTTTTAACTCTCAATCAAGCTACATATAAAAATTTATCAATTCAACATATAAATGATTTTCAAATTGTTTATTAAAACATCTTTTACATTTCCAACTACAGTATAAATTAAACAGGTTAAATCTAAAGTATTAATTGTTAAACTATTTATAAACTAACTTTAAAAGTTTGTTAAAATTACACTGTAAATCTAAAAGATACCCTGATGCAGGATTATAAATATATAATGAAACATTATCATGACCACACATAAAATAGTGTAAATAGATCTCGAATTAAAGTAGTTTATCTGTCCAGTTGAATAGATATATTAACTATTATTGGCAACTTAACTATCAATTTTAATTGTATTTGGAACTGGCCTATCTATGTAAACTCCATGTGTTTATGTATAAAAAAATGTTGTTGGTTATTTGTCTATAACCAACAACATTTTTTTAATACATAATTATATTGTAGTGTTTCATCTTTATTTAAGGAATTGCTATATTAAAATTTAATTTATACATAATGAAAACGGCTATATCACTCTGAATTTCTTTAATGCATTTGCAATTCCATCTTTGTCAACTTCATCAGTAACATAATATGCAATAGATTTAATCTCTTCTGTACCATTTCCCATCGCTATACCATGTTTCACGAGCTTCAACATTTCAATATCATTTTGAGCATCACCAAAAGCAAAGGTGTCCTCTTTGTCTATTCCCAATTTTTTAAATAAGAACTCAACTGCTGATCCTTTAGAAAAACCAGGCAAGTGTATATCCAATCTTATATTAGCTTCTACATAAGCATGTACTACCCAACTTTTCGGAAGTCTTTCTTTAAACTTAGCCATATCTTCTTCACTCTTGAATAGTATTGTCCCCATATTAGCATGTACATCTTCTACTTTCCATATTTCTATAGAATCCTTTGGCTTTTCTGGTCCACCTAAAAACAATTCCCTTTGCCTAACACAAAGTGGGTGATCAAGATCGCTGCACCATACACCGTAATGCCCGCTTAATAGATATTGAGCATCACATTGGTCTGACAAATTCATTATATATTGGATATCTTCTATTGAAAAATAGTTGTCATGTAACACTTCATCTTTAAAAACTATGTAATTTCCATTACAAAATATATACCCATCAAAGTCTAATTTTGAGATAGTTTTAGGAACTACTGATCTTGCTGTAGCTACTACAGTATAATTACCATTTTCTCTGAATTTTTTTAGAGCTTCAATAGTACTTTGTGCTGGTTCAATCATTCCAGAAGGCACATCCACTAAGGTTCCATCGATATCCAAAAAAGTTATTTTATTTCCCATATAAGTCCTCTCCCTTGTAAATAATACTCCGTTTTATAATATTAAAGCTTAATTTAGGTATAATTAATGAACTTTAAGTACTTAAATCTTGAACGAAATTCAAATGAAACATAATATAACTAACAAATTACTGAATTAATTAATAATTAAATCCTTAAATAGTGTTACAGATATACATGTCCAGTTACTACATATTTAAAATTCTATCATAAAATGAAATCAATGAATTTTCTTGTTTTGAAAACATATACATCAAATTTATTTATTATAAAATCTTAGTCAATTCAAAACATATTATTACATAATTACTACAACGTTATTTTAGTACACAAAGACTATTTTCCAACATACTAACTTTTCATATGTTGCTTGTAATCCCCTAAAATGATAAAATTAAGAAAAGTTTATAAATTAAGAAAGAGGGATTGCATATGCCATTGACACTTGAATTAATTAGTATATACTTTTTCTTCGCGGCATTTCTAGCATTATTTTTTGCTGCATATGCGCTTTCTAAGAGCTCAACTACTTTAGTAAATATTTTCTCAGCTTTATGTGTATCTGTAAGTATTTATCTATTCGGTTATCTACTTGAGCTTAATAGTAGCTCATTGCCACAAATGATATTTTGGAATCAAATTCAATATATAGGTGTCCCTTTTTATCCAGCACTTTGGTTACTGCTATCAATGCTTTATACTAAAACAATTAAAATCCTAAGCAAAGGTATTTTCTTAATGATTTTTACGATACCTATGTTAACATTTATAATAAGATTTACAAATGAAATACATCATTTCTATTATAAATCTTTTAAGCTTAAAGAGCTTTGGGGATTAAAATTTTTATCCTTAGAAAAAGGACCTTGGTATATATTCTATAGTGTCTATCTTATATTTTACTTTGTACTTGCAGTTTTCTTTTATCTCAGGAATTATAGGAAAGCTCCTAATTTTCAGCGTTTAGGGTATAGAATTATGATTTCGGCTTCGTTTTTACCTTTCATTGGCCTAAATCTAATTTTATTAAATCCATTGAATTTTAGTGTTAATTATATAGCATTCGTACTGCCATTTTCTTTATTTCTAGTACTTTTAGCTTTATTTAAATACGATTTTTTAGAATTTAAAACTTTAGCTAGAGATGTTCTTTTTGACAAAAGTGCTGACGCAATGATTTTAATAAATAGTACAAGCAGTATAATAGACTTTAATCCTGCAGCAGCACAGCTTTTCCCTGAGCTCACTGCTTCAGTAAAAGGACGATTTATAGAATCAGTATTAGGAAATTATAAGGGTTTTCTTGATTCATTAAAAAATAAAGATTTAAAAGACTTGCTACTTAATTTTGGTGATGATTATGGATATTTTGAAGTAAAATCAGTTACTATAAAAAATGACTTTGAAAATATAGTTGGATATCTTATAAGTTTAGTGAATGTTACTGAAAGAAAACATGCTCAAGAAGCACTTAATATTCTAGCAACCACTGATTCTCTAACTGGTCTTTATAATAGAAATAGATTTATGCAGCTAGCTAACCTTCAAATGGAAATTTCCCAAAGATACAACAATAAATTTTCTCTTATTATGATTGATGTAGACCATTTCAAGGAAATTAACGACACAAAAGGTCATGCAGCTGGAGATGCTGTTTTAAATCATTTAGGCAGACTTATGAGAGAATATTTTAGAAAAACCGATATAATTGGACGCTTAGGCGGTGAGGAATTTGCAATATTGCTTCCAGATACAAGTCTCATAGATGCACAAAACATAACCGAGGTTTTTAGAAATGTACTTTTAAAACAACCAGCATTCTACGAAGATGAATACATTCATTTTACATTGAGTATGGGAATTTCGGTATATGATAAAAGATTCAGCTGCTTTGACCAAATACTAAAACTTTCAGATGAAGCATTATATCAGTCAAAAGAAAATGGTAGAAATAGATCAACAACAAGAATTCTAAATTAATATTACAAAAGCCGTATCTCTTATATTCATATTTGAGGTGCGGCTTTTTTCTTTATATATTAGCTTAGTCTTATGATTCAATTAACATATCTTATGATATATTTCATTGATTTCATATTGCTTTTTTACACTTTTTTCATTATTTTAATTAAGTTTTGTAGTTTTATGTCGAATATTGATATATAAAGTCTTTTTTCGCTTTGCTTGAATACTATCAATCATACCCATATATATTCTGGTATTCTTATATTGATAAGCATAGCCATGATATATTTTGTTTATAATATTTCATTTTTAATTACTTACTATTATTTTGTGATAGTATTTTAAGTCATTGCCTGCAAAGGATTAACAACAATAAATTCAGGTGAATCAATAATCTTAAAGAGAGGTTTATTATATGTCATTTACACTTGCGTTCCTTAGTATATACTTTTTTCTATCCGCATTACTGGCGGTATTTTTTGCAGCATATGCTATATCAAAGGGAACAACCACGTTAGTAAAAGTTTTCTTTTCCCTTTGCTTGCTTGTTAGTGTTTATTTATTTGGCTATCTTCTGGAACTTAACAGCAGTTCATTACCTCAGATGATGTTTTGGAACCAAATTCAATATATAGGGATACCATTTTATCCAGCATTGTGGCTTTTATTATCTTTAATTTATACAAAAACAATTAAAAACTTTAGCCGAAATACTTTTTTCGCTATTTTTACAGTACCTATTTTGACTTTTTTGATGCAGTTGACAAACCCTATGCATCACTTTTATTATAAGTCACTTATGCTAAAGAAAGCGTTTGGCCTAAATTTTCTTACATTTGATAAAGAACCTTGGTATTTGTTTTACTGTATTTATATAACGCTGTATTTTCTTATAGCTATATCATGTTATATTAAGAGCTATCGAAGAGTTGCAGACTTTGAACGTTCAGGCTATAAGATTATGATTTTAGCTTCTCTACTTCCTTTTATAAGTTTTGAACTGGTTCTAATGAATCCCGGTAACCTGAGTATTAATTATGTAGCCCTAATACTTCCATTTTCTTTTTCTTTAATACTTATAGCTATATTTAAATATGATTTCTTGGCACTTAAAACCTTAGCTAGAGACGTTCTATTTGAGAAAAGTTCTGATGCTATGATTTTGATAGACAATACAAGTCGTCTTATGGATTATAATCCTGCTGCTGCGGAGCTTTTTCAAGAACTTAACAATTCTATGAAAGGCAGAACCATTGAATTCATATTAGGGAATCAAATAGATCTTCTTAAGATATTAAATACCAACGATATTAGTGATATAAAAATTTCTAATGGTGTAAGTTATGGATATTTTGAAGTAAAAACAGTGACTATAAAAAATGATTTTGGTAATATTGTTGGTAGGCTTATAAATCTTATAAATATTACTGAAAGAAAACATGATCAGGAAGCACTAAAAATACTTGCTTCAACTGATGCTCTTACTAGCCTTTATAATAGGAATAGATTTATGCAGCTAGCTAAACTTCAAATGGAATGCGCATTTGATTATAATACAAGTTTTACACTTCTTATGATTGATATAGATCATTTTAAACATATAAACGATACTAATGGTCATGCTGCCGGAGATGCTGTTTTAGCTTATTTAGGTTGTGAGATGAAACAGTATTTTAGAAAAACTGATATAATAGGCCGTTTAGGAGGGGAAGAATTTGCTGTAATACTGCCTTCTACCAGCCTAGATGCAGCTAAAAACATAACTGAATTCTTCTGTGATATGGTTTCTAAAGAACCAATTATTTGCGGAAATAAGCCAATCTATTTTACTTTGAGTATTGGAATTTCAGTTTACGATAGAAGACTTAAGACCTTTGGGGAAGTCTTAAAGCTTGCTGACGAAGCACTTTATGAGTCTAAAAAAAATGGCAGAAATAGAGTAACGGTTAAAGTTTTGAACTAATAAGAAGATCTCTGAGGTGACCTTCTGGAAGTACTGAAATATCTAGGGAGAGCTACTTTTAAATATTTATAGTTTCCAATATAGTAAAAAAGCATTAGCAGACTATATTAATAATATATCTGTTAATGCTTTTGTTATAACTTATTTTATAACTTTATTTTGAAGCTCGTCTAATGTTAATCCTACATTATTCTTAATGGTTTTCTCAAAGTTACTTTGATAATCAACGTCAGGTACCTTATTGTTGTTGGACTGAGCTAAAATATTCTTTAGTATTTCATTTCCTTTAGAATCGAATATGTAGTTTATAGCCAGTACTGATTCAGTGTAAATCTTTTCTATACTATCTCTATCTTTCCACTGGCTTTCCCATTGTCCTAGTGTTGATAAATCCCTTAGAGGGATTATTTTTCCCTTTATTGGCTTTGTTTCTAATTGAAAGTCTTTATTATAAAGCTCATACTCCATATACTGTGCAAAACCTTCATCGAGCCAAGGTGGCAAAGTGCTAGATAAGTTATTCTCCTTTAAGTAAGCTCTTATATAGTAATGAGTATATTCATGAGTTACTGTCCTAAAAAAACTATCTTCACTACCTTCATCAATACCATTTTCACTATTTATCTCTTTAATGGTTTTTAAATTATGAAGGTTTATTACACCATTATTATAAAGTCCAAGAGTATCTGCACTATTAGGTGAGTTACTATATTTATTATATTCTTGCTTATCTTTATAAATTATAATTTTTAAAGGCTCTGAATCTTTAACGTTAATGACAGAATTAAGTTTTTTGTTTAAATCTGGTATCTTATTTACTATTTCTTCAGCCGATTTCTTATCTTCTTCATAATAATATACCTCTATATTATTATACTTTACAACATTCATACCTTTTGTAAGTTCATTCCTAGATTTTGCAGTATTGAGATTGGCATACACCTCTTTTATAAATTGAACCTTTTCCTTATTAGTCAATTCATGCATTCCATTAATTTGTATATAACCAGCCCTAACGCCCATTTGTAGCACACTTACAATTACAAATATACTTATCATAGATAAAAAGAGTATACTTCTATAAATCAGCCTTTTTCTACTATATATCCTAAAAATCTTAAGCTTTCCTCTTATCATACCTATTATAAAAAACAGAATAAATAGTACAATCGATATTACAACTGTATATGTTACTACATTAGTTAAATCATAACTAAAAGGAATAACAAAAAATACAACACCTGCCGAAATTACTGCAAAAACTATTACCCATAATAAATAAGCAAACACTAATTTAAAGAATTTTTTCATATTTCATGTAGCAGTTAACCTCACTGCCTTCCCCCTTTATTTTCTACTTTTTGGTTATCGTTTAAATTTAAGAAAACTTAAATTGGCTTAATGATAAACATAAGAAAAATCCCTTTGAAAGTAATCTCAGCTTTGCTGTTATTGTATACCTCCAAAGGGATTTCAAATTTTCAAATTCACCTATTATCCACACCAAAGCTATCTACCTTCAATTAATGTTTTAGCGTCGTAAAGCATAATATCAGCCTCATGTATCATGTTCTCAAAGGTTGTTTTAACATTTGGTTTATATATAGAGTATCCCATACTTATGGATAATGAATAAGTCTTGTCTGAATATTGATTATATTTATTAAAGTTATGATTAACAAAATCTATAATTACTTTAGCATCTACTTTTGAAGCTTTGTTAACAGCTATGGCTATAAATTCATCTCCACTTATATGTGCTACTATATCATCTTTTCCAAAGGACATTCTTAGAAGATTTGCAGCAGTTCTAATGGCTTCGTCACCTTCTTTATGACCATTAAAATCATTTATTTTCTTTAACCCATTTAAGTCTCCATAAAATAATGTAAATTTCCCACCAGTAATCTGAGCAGCTCTAAAGAGGGATCTGCCTTGTTCATAAAGACCTCTCCTATTTAGAAGTCCTGTTAATTCATCTATATACACAGCTTTATTTTCTTCAACGAGCTTTTCAACCTTTTCAAAGGCATCTGAGAACTTTGCAGCCAGTATATAGGACTGTGAAAATATAAAAATAAATAGACCTATTGGAGTAAGTGATTTAGTGTACATCATACCTGCCTGCAATAATATATCATGAATTACTGCAGTAAGGAACACCAAAAATCCAAGTAAAATTATTATAGCGCCTTTATTCTTATTGATTATATCTTTAACAATAATATACAAAATATAGCTAAATAACAAAACACCCCATATTTCAAAATACAATAAAAAAGTGTCATAAACTTCAATGCTTGTACATATCGTTATTACACTTACAAGTATTGATATAATATTCATTGCTTTTACTACTTTTGCTGAGAATTCATTTTCAAAAATCTCTTTAAAAAACATAACTATAAATGGTAGTGATATATATACTGTAAGATAAGCTAGTTTATTAAATAAAGCAAAAGAAATATTAGGAACGATATCAAATATAATTCTTTCACTAACTATTGCATTTCTTAGTGAAATACATAAACAAAATATACCGAAGTATAACGGAGCTTTATTTTTAGGCCTCCTATAATATAAAGCGAAATGATAGATTCCCATTATAACAAGCGCACCTATTACAAAGGCGTCAGAAGCCACACCGCTCACATATTCCTTCTTTATCTGTTTAGCATCTCCTATATAAATACTTTGAACTTTTCCTACTACATTATTAAAGTTTGACATTTGAATTACAATTTCAACTTCACTTTTATCATTATTAAAAAATGCAATTTGATGCTCAAAGCTTCCTGCCGCACCATACTCATCTTTGCTTACCTGCCCCGAAGAAGCTAATAGTTTGCCGTTAACCCATATCTTTGAAGCGGATAAAATGTATTGAGTCTTTATTCCATAAAGTCTATCATCATTAGGCTTCATCTTAATGGCAAGTCTCATGGTACCATAACCGTATTTAGGAAGTGGTTTATTATATACAGAGGTTTTTACTGTACTTGGAACTTGTAAATAATCATCAGCCTTATTTATACCATTATTAAAATCCTTTGGCTCCAGTAACTGCCCCCAGTATAATTCCCATTGCCCGTCCAACTTAGCTATTCCACTACTATCAAAATCAATATCACTTAAATCTACTTTTCCTTGGAAGGCTCTTGGTATATTATCTTTTTGAACATCACATCCAAATAAAAAAAGTGTTGTGAAAATGAAGAATATAAGAATTAAATTTTGCTTTTTTAAAATTGAAGTATTTTTCTTAAACATCACTCAATGGCCCTTCTTTAAGTTTTCCTGCAATATTCGACTCTATTTCTTTTATTGTTTTGAATTTTACTAAATTTCATATTTTATCTGTATTATTTTTACTATTACATACTGGCTAATATTTGTCAAGAATATTACGGTTTCCCATTAATTAGTTGAACTCGTTAATTAAATAATCATCTTTATTTTGGTTATTAAAATATTTAATAACTATATTCCTGATTTTAATCTACTTACGTAATACTTTTATTATTTGAATAATTTCAACTGTTAAATTAATGCATAAATCAATTATACATTAAAACGCCACAATTTTTAACCATTAATGTATATACTTTGAAAAAGTATTTATTTATATAATATGCAAAGTAAACTTTTTATTAAAAAAAAGATAAGTTCAATTACATATTCTGGATAATATTATGTTTTTTTTATACTTTTCGTAACGTTAAATCTATACATTTTTATATTTTTCTATCAAATACAAAATCTTCTTCGTTATGCTTTGTAATGCTTTGTCTTAATGGACAGTTCCTATACATTTTTTACAACGCCAATATATAGACATTCATTTATTCTAAATGAAATTTTAAAAAACTCTACATAATAAATTATTTTATAATCTATTACGTAGAGTTTTTTATATGAATTATTGTCCTACTACATCAATTAACGGACCATCAATAAGTTGTCCTTTTTTAATAAAAGGTAAAACATTATCACTTGAAAAATCCTTTGGTGCGTAACTATTAGGTGCATATCTTCTTGTTAAAAGTCCCATATGTATAAAAGTGTCTGCAATTAATTCGCTGCAAAAATAACTGTCGTTTATAATCTCCTTGTGAAGAACTCTGGCTTCAAAAAATTCTTTACTTAAGTTAAATTCTGATTCGGGAAAAGTATCCATATGTACTTTTCCAACAAATGTCTTGAGCTTTTCCAACATATCTTCAGTTATTTCACAACCATTGTAACGAATTTGAAATCTATTATCTTTCTTATCTTCAACATCAGTTATAAGTCTCTTCTCCAAATCAACAAGCATTGGTCCAACCTTTGACTCCTTTAGTTCAACATCTGGTAGATTTAATAATATGTTTGATTCCCAAAGTAGTAGTCTGTCGCTTCTAGTTATTCCTATATCCTCCGGTCTTACTACCATTCCCACATGAGACCAGCGACTTCTAGTAATTACTTCATTTAGTTGACTACTTAAAAGCAATCCGTGAAAAAGAATAAGGTCCCCTGTCTTTAACTCATTTTTTACTTCATCATAAAAAACAGTGTTACGTTGCATAAAGTATCCCCCTCTTACATGACTAACTTCTACTAAATATTTGTTTATTCTACAATATTTTTACTATTCCATAAATAATGGTATCTGTCAAGACATTATTTATGTTGTTAGCTTTACCTTATTAATTGCATATTTCCTTCATTCCAAAGGTTTATAACAATAAAATTGCAGAATGACGAAACCATAAGTTTAAGCTCCACTGTGGACCTTATGTCAATTTGTGAAACTATAGAAGTTTATTATATTAAAGATTAAAAATTGATATAAATTAAGAAAATCAAATCTTAAACAAAAAAACCAGACTTAAATTTTTAAGTCTGATTTTTCTTCGTGGGCATTAGCAAATATTTTAGCTATTCTTCGAATTAAATTATAGCTTGTAAACCTTTAAGTTTTAATATCCATTGTTGTAAAAAAAATTATCCTCTCTTGCACATCTTTAGATGAACCACTTCATAATTAAATTTATATTTTCAAATCCTCCTCTTAGAACCCAGAGGAATTTTGAAAATAATTTACGTATTGAAGTGTTTCATCTTTATCAAAGCAATCTAAATACCTGCTCTACAGCATCCATCATATTTTCCTTCGCAGTTTCAAGGTTCATTGCTTCCTCTAAAGTTGTAACTCCTCTTACAATTGGAAAGAACGCATCAATTCCTGCATTATTACATTCCTTGGCTTCTTTAGTAACACTTCCCGCAAAAGCTATAACCTTTTTATTATATTTCTTTGCGAGTTTTGCAAGTCCTACAGGAACTTTCCCCATAGCAGTTTGAAAATCCAACCGACCTTCTCCAGTTATTACATAATCAGCATCAATTATCTCTTTTTCAAGTTCAATGGTCTTTAGTATAAGCTCAATGCCAGGGGTTAAATCTGCATTTAAAAATTCTAAAAACCCGAACCCAAGTCCTCCTGCAGCCCCTGCTCCCTTTACTTCAGAGCATTTCTTTCCTGTGAATTCTTCTGAAACCTTTGCATAATTTCTCATAGCTTCATCTAAATGTTTTTTCATCTGCTCAGTTACGCCTTTTTGAGGACCAAACACAAAGGTAGCACCTTTAGGCCCACATAAAGGATTATTAACATCGCAGGCTACCTGAAACTTACACTCTTTTAGTTGGTTCATTATGTTTTCATCTGAAATACGTGCTATTTTATCTAAGTCCTGTGCCCCTTCTCTAACCTTTTGACCATTCTCATCTAAGAACTCATAACCTAAAGCCATAAGCATACCAATCCCACCATCATTGGTTGCACTACCTCCAATTCCAATAATAAAATGTCGTGATCCTTTTAAAATTGCATGTTTTATCATTTCTCCTAATCCAAGAGTTGTTGCAACCATGGGATTTTTCTCTGAGTCATTAACTAAGGTTATACCTGCCGCTGAAGCCATTTCCATTATTGCAACCTTCTTTTCAGGAAGATAACCATAATAGGTTTCTATAGACTTGCCCATAGGGCCAGTGACTGTAACACTAACTTTTTCTCCTCCGAGGCCTTCCAGTAGTGCATCAGTAGTTCCCTCTCCTCCATCTGCCAGTGGTTTTACTACAATCTCAGCATCTGGTTTTACTCTCAAAATGCCTTCCTTTATAGCGTTTCCTGCTTCCATTGAAGAAAGACTTCCCTTCATAGAATCTATAGCTACTACAACTTTCATAAATTGCCTCCAATTGCTGTTTATTAAATTTAAGTATACAGTTTAAACTTATTGTTTATCTTTTTTAACAACTTTAATATCTAATTATATTACTTCGTTTTTTTATGAACGTTACTAATTTACCTTTTTGTCTTTTGATACGTTGGACATCCCAAAAGTTATCGGAATTATAATAGTTGAAAGTAATATTCCCCTCAAAACAGTGTTAAAGTTACCAGTAATATTAACTCTGTCTATGATTATACAACCAACCATATATATTACAAAGGATATTATAAAGGCAATGACCTTTCTTGTATTGTTTTTGCTAAACCATTTTTTCCAGTTCAATTTAGATCCCAAAAAAACAAGTATGCAGCATGAAATAATATACGAAAATGAAAATATTATTACAGTACTCACAATATTCCCTCACTTCTTTATAACTTTAATATTATGCTCTTCCATATTATAAATTGTAAATTTTTCCTTTACAAGTTTTTTATATAAAATCTCTTAGAAATTATCTGTACTGGTTCCATCATAAACAAAAACGTTAAATAAGCCAATTAGAGTAGAAAACTGCTACCCTAATTGGCTGTTATTATTTTTACTGATGGATATACATATCATAGTATTCAGTGCAATAGTAAATTCACTTACTTATTAGTTATCAATACTCCAGTACGCTTACCTAATCTTAAGCTCTTTGAATCGTCTAACATAAAATCATCAAATTCATCCTGTGTTTCAAATGCTAATTGCACTTCAAAGCATTTACATATTTCAGCTAATGAGTTATTTACAGCATCGTAATTGTTTTCAAGTATTGCTGTGTGCATATTGGTAAATCCGTTCATTATTTGCTGCTGCTGCTGAAGATGTACTTGTTTTAGATTTTGTTCAAGAGCTAAGCGTGATTCATGGATTTCATCTGCTAATTTAGAATATAATGCATCCATTCTTCTTGCTTTCTCTGGATCAAAGGAATGAGAAGCTATATAATTCTTCACAACATTATAAAGCTCAGTTCCTAACATGTAGCCCACCATATTTCCAACTATTTCACCTGTTAGTGCACCAACTTTGCCACCTATTGCAGCTCCTGCAACTGTACCTGCTCCAGGTATAATTGAACCTAATATACCACCAATTAAAGCACCAGCCGCCGCTCCACCAAGAGCCCCTTGAGCGCCCAATACAAAAGATGCTGCAAGACCTGTCCCTTTTTCTCCTAGCTCAATTACTAATTCTGTTTCGTTTATATCTCCGTCTAAATAACTTTTTAAAGAGCTTCCAGCTTCAGTTATAACAACAATGGCTTTTCCTGGTCCTCCTGATGCAGTAAACTTTTTAAGGCCCTCTGCTAATAATTTGTTAGTAGTTTTCTGAGCAACTTGAGTTGCGGTACTCTCTACAATCCTTGTTGCCACACCAGTACCAAAAGATCTAGCTCCAGCCTTGACTGAATCCATTCCAACTTCTATAACAGCTTCTTTTATATCCGATTCTCCTGAGGCTACCTTCTTTATATTTCTTACTGAAGAAATTGCTGCTTCAAATTTTGCTCCATCCACAGCAGCTTTTCCACCAACTTTAGCTACATTTTTAATAGTCTTTCCTGTAAGAACAGTGTTTACTGCAATATTAGCTTTAATCTCTTCAGTTTTCATTTTACTTTTTTGAGTTTTAGAAATATTCCCTTTGTTATCTTTAGCATATTGACTATTACTTTTTGATCCTTTGCCACGATTAGTTTTAGCATTGATAACCTTATAATTCTGCTTTATATTTGCAGCTTCTTTAATATCATCAACTGACAGAAACGGATTGTACTGTGCTTTTTTATACACTGTTTCAAGAGGAACAGTATGATCTACATCTGCAATATGCTTCGTATAGTTTTTGTCACCGTATTTAGCTTTTGCGGCACTTTTATCAGAATGAAGCTTAGCTCCTGTGTAAACATCATCTGTGGTTTTCTTTCCATCGAAGGTTTGATCCTTATACTTATTTCTTTTATTTACATTATCTATTTTACTTCTTACATTTTTATTATAATCACCTTTTATTTCAGCTTTAGGAGTTGTTTCACCAACCTTTTTACCGATTATGACTCTTTCGGCACCTTCTTCTTTTTCTCTCTCATTCTCCTCCATGGATATTACGCTCCTTGTTGTTTTAATTCCTGTACTCCATCTATGTACTTTTTAAATTGTGGGTTAATATTGCCTTGATTATCAAATATTTCGGTATTTGCAATATCATTTAATGCCATTGCAAAGTTACAGCCCATACGAATCTTCTGTCTTTGTTCTAAAGAATAAGTTTTATAATCAGTACCTGCTTCATCGATGATCTTTGTAACCTGTTTGACTGATAAATCAGTAAGCATTTTTAATGAAGAGATAGTATCATACGCTGTTTTACAATACTGAGTAAGACTGTCTATTTGTAAGCACTTCTTTTCAGCAGTTTCGCAGGCAGCTCTTAGTTTAGAGCGCTCAGCTTTTGCTTCATCTATCTTATATGAAAGCTTCATACTTTTAATAAATCCACCTGCAAACATGATTCCACCACCCGCTACTCCAAATAGTAACGATGTTACAACAGATGTGGATGTTTTACTCCAAAGCTCACTTTTATAAGAAGAATTATCGTTAAACTCTAATATATTTTGCCTAAATTTTGTAATGTCTGTTTGAACTGTGGTATCTTTTTCAAACTCTACATTCTTTAACTGCGAAAAAACTTCTGAAAACTTAGTTAAAGTTGTATTATATATTCTTTGTCTCTGAACAGATAATGTATTTATTCTTGATTCAAAGTTATCTTTTGAACGTATTATCCTAACATTTGTCTCTTCCTTCATTTTTTCCATTGAACGATTTATGCTGTTTAATTCAGCTTCATAATCATTTGCTACTTCCTGTGCTGCGTGTCCAACTATTCCTGTAGCAGCTACTGCAAGTCCTGCTATTATAAAAGGTAATGGCATTCTAATAATCCTCCTTTAGCTTTTTACATGCATTTATATTTAGTTCTATATATTCATCAAATTTTAGTGTATCTTCGAAATGCTTATACGATGCTATGATGTTGCATTTTCCAGGTCTCCTATCATATATGGTACATAGATTAGTTTCTGTATCTAAGTGGTTACAGATGCCTGATCCATCATGCAGATCTTCATATACAGGAGACTTATCTAAGTTTCTACAACACAATCCACATTTATCGCAAGGAAACTTTTCATTACTCATTTACAACTGCGCTAATTTTTTTATAAACTAAATTTAATTCATTTACACATGTCTCTAATTCCTTTTGAGTATCATCACTAATCTCAAATTTAGCCTTAATTTCATCCATGATTTCCTTCTCTTTTTTGTCATAATCCCCATCACAGAAGGCCAATGCATATAATTCCATGTATACCTTACGTTTCTTGTCTGTAGTCATTCCAGCTAAAGTATGTTTTGCTTCATTTACTTCAATTTTTAAATCTCTAATATCATCTTCAATTAAATTCATTTCAATTTTATAGCTGTTTAATAAATCCTCTTCAGATTTTTCAATTTTATCATCAGATTCAATAATCTCTTTTGCCACAACCATGAAAGCTTCTTTTTCCTTTATTATTAATTCGCTTAAAAACATGTGTTTATCCCCCGTTCTTCGTTTGAATTCTTTTTATCAATTCTGATTATACATAATTCTGTACAACTTTCTATATTTTCTACAAAACTAGCCATTTTTCGCTATATAAAAGTTTCAAACTATATAAAATAAATTTCACAAGATTAAGATTTATGAATTATTTAAATTTTAGCAGACAACTTAAATTCACGTTGATTTTTTATACTAATCATCATTTACGAGTAAATCATTTAAGTTAATTTTCCTTAATTTATTATCACTTAAATTTAATTAATTGATATTTTTAACACCTCAAACAACATTTAGGAATATTGATAAAGTGTAGAACATACAAATAATAGTTTTAGGAGATATTTATGTACAATAAAACTTTAAAATTTTATAGTGAAGATTCAAATTTATCAGTGCAATATATTAAAAACATATTACCTCTGCTTGGCAATTTAAAAGAATTTGAAATATTTAGATATGAAAAAGATTCTCCATACAAGTCAGCTGAAGAAAATAAAATTTACACTCTAATATTAAAAGATGATAGGGATAATGAGGTATGGCTAGGTAATGCATGTAGTTGGTATGAAGGATCTGGTCCACTTGCCTCAATAAAGATTTTAAA
Organism: Clostridium fungisolvens; assembly: GCF_014193895.1. NCBI lineage: Bacteria > Bacillati > Bacillota > Clostridia > Eubacteriales > Clostridiaceae > Clostridium > Clostridium fungisolvens. The sequence continues at coordinate 2,648,592 of NZ_BLZR01000001.1, forward strand.
AATATTCGGTGTTTATAATCATTTCGATATAACGAAAAAGGACCATGTTAAAGTTGTTAATCCGAAAATTATTCATAAGTTTAATATATTAGTAGACACCATATCGCAAGAAACTAAAAGGAATGTTCAGCATTTTTGGATAGCAACAAGCTTTAAATATCCTTATGAGCTATTGAAAGTTAAAGAAGCCCTATCCTATATGGGGTTATGGTGTTGTGTTAAACAAAAGAAACTATCTATTCCGAAAACTTTAAAGAAATATGAGCAAAAAAAGGATTGGGATGAATTTTTCATAAATACTGAATATGTTTTAAACCTACACTATGAAGAGAATGATCTTCCTGCATTGAAAAAAATCATTATAGATATTATTGTGAAAAACAATGGTTATTACGAGATTATAGATTTGTAAATAGTCGCTTGTTAATACAATAGAAAGAAAGCCATGGGGAATATAAGCTTTCTCTATTTACCCATGACTTTCGTATCATTTAGGATTTCTATTCATTATATTGCAGTACCAACAATATTTAGTTTTCTTTGTTTGAATATCATAAAAACTTAAATATTCTTTTGCAATTCAACTGAAATCATTTATTGCTTTGAATTTGCATACATATCGGTTGCTATACATAGGTAATAAGATAATCCTACCTGCTGACCTTCAAGCATATTTCTATGAAAATCGTCTTCTAAAAAGAATTTTGTCTGTGCTGCAAGTGCCTTTGAATCAATATTGTGACCATGATTATTTAAAAACAAGATATGATTATTCAATAATTGTATCACCTTTTCATCATTGACCTTTAATCCACTTTTAAGTGCATCACTCATGCTTACAATGAACTGCTGTGCTTCCATGGCTTGTTCATTCATCTGAGGTACATCAGCTTCCTGTACCTCTGGTAAATCATAGCCATATTTATCTTTAATATATTCGCTCTGTTCAGAAAGTGCATCCTTCCATTGATCTTTGTTAAATCCCTTAAACATATCCGTTGTATTCATAATTTCTCCTTCCTTACTGAGGACGATTGATTCATTTATAGTCTTTAACAAACACTCAAGTCTCTGCTTGCGCGCAAGTAGCAGTTCCTGTTGTTTAGTTAAACAGTTTAAACGACTTGGTTCATCCTCCAATGCCTTTTTGATATCTTCGAGAGAGAAATCTAGCTCACGATAAAATAATATCTGTTGCAAAACTTCAAGTTCTTTTGTCCCATAGAGACGATAGCCGGCATCAGTTATCTCGCAGGGCTGTAGTAATCCTATTTTGTGATAATGGTGGAGCGCTTTTATAGTTACTCCAGTTAATTCTGCAACTTCTTTTACTGTATATAGCATAATTACTCCCCTCGTTAATAATCTTAAGGTCTCCTCTAAGGTCAGAGTCAATAGTTTTAAATCTATTTTATCATATATTTTCATAAATATATTTTATACAAAGATGTACTACTCCAATTTTAAATATTCTTTTAATTAAATGTACTAAAGTGTGGAACTAGACATATTTATATATTTATCTAACAATTCATATATCCATGAATTCAGTTCAGTAAAGCAATACCCTAAATTGCTTGCACGACTCACGTCAAGACTAAATGATTCTTGTCCATTATATGAGCCTTCTAATCCATAAGATGAATATATTGCTTTTATTTTTGTTTTATGTTCTACATAATCAATTATTTGCTTCAAAGAAATTGTACCAATACTATTACCATTAATAGGGCCAACAAACTTTTGCTCTGCTATCCATGTTAAAAACTCTCCTGCTTCCGCTGAATTTATAAATCCAATCTGCTCATTTAGATTATCTAAATTCATTGGATTTCCTTTGATAATTTGTTCAACATAAAAATAAAGTCTCTCAGTATAATCGTCTTCTCCAATTACATATGGAAGTCGAACAGCCACAGATTGAAACTTAGGATATTCTTGAAACAACGCACTTTCTGCTTGACGTTTTACTTCAGCGTATGGATACTCTTCCCTTGAACACCATTTAAGATTATGTGAATCAGGTTCAAACTCATCTTCCAATGTTGATAGATGCTGATTTTCATAAACCGAAGCAGAAGACGTCATTACATACCTTCCACATTTCAGCGAATCCAGCAATGCCTTCACATCATTTGAACAATATGCAATATTATCACAAACAACATCATAATAGTGTTTACCAATAGTTTCTCTTAAACTATTTGGGTTAGTTCGTTCAATAATTATTCTCTCAACTTTATCCCCAAAATCATCTTTTGCTTTACCTCTAGTAGCAATTGTCACTTCATGGCCTTTACTTAATAATGAATTAACTAAATGTTTACCAAAAAAGCGAGTACCGCCTAATACTAATACTTTCATACTTTACTCCCCCAATTATATGATCTTTTTATCATTGAGATTTAACCAAGAAATAAACATCCATTTTGCCAATCTTATATTACAAAGCTTCTAAGCATTTTTTAGTTTCATAGGTTTTGGAAGAAGAAAACATACAATGGATGCCAATATACAGAAAACTATAGCTGCATAAATTGAAACCTCATATCCTCCAGATACATCATATAAAAGCCCTGGAACATAAGCCCCTAAGGCCGAGCCAATTTGATGACTGAGAAATACCCATCCTAATATAAGGCCTATAGAATAATTTTTAAAGTATCTTGTTGCAAGCAATTGAGTAGGTGCTACCGTAGCAAAATCCACTAATCCAAACACTACCGCAAAAACTAATAGCATAAATGGTTTATGACTATGTATTAAAATTATCAGCGATAAAGCACGTACAGCATATAACACACCAAGCATAATCCTATTATCTAATTTATCTGCAAGTATCCCAGATAATAAAATACCTAAAATATTAAATCCTGCCAAAAGACTAACTGCTGCGCCAGTTACCTCATTTGAAAATCCACAATCATGAGACAATGGAATAAGATGAGTATCCATCAAGCCTGTTGTGGTTATGCCACAAACGAAAAACTGGAAAAGCAAAAACCAGAACTGTCTATATTTTGCTACCTCCCAAAAAGATACCTTAGTTTCATTTGTTACTTCATCATCTTTTATTTCTATATCATTCTCAGCTTCTCCTATTGCCTTAAGCCCTTTTTCTGAAGGATGATCTTTTAAAAACTTAAGTAATATAGGAAATACAATGAGTATAAGAAATCCCCCTGTATAAACTACAGTATTTCTCCAACCAGAATTATTAATCAAAGCTAGACTAGCAGGAACTATAAGCATCTGTCCTGCTCCTCCACCAGCTTCCATAATGCCGAATGCCAGTCCCCTTTTCGCATTAAACCAATCTGATATTATGACTGTTGTGGCTACGTTGGATAACCCTCCAAATCCAATGGATGCCAAAATACCATATAGTATAAATACTTGCCAAGCTTCAGTTGCAAAGTGTATTAATAAGATATTAATTCCTATAAAAAAAGCACTGAAAGACATAACTTTGCGAACACCGAATTTATCAATTATTTTACCAAATATAGGTTGAGAGATACCGTAAATCACAAAGCTTAAGGTAGAAATCAATGATATGGTACCACGATCTAAAGAAAAGCTCTTCTCAAAGGGCTGTATGAATGCTCCAAAAGAAAGTCTTACACCTTGTGCTGCTAATAGTCCCAAAAAAGATAGAAAAAGAATAACCCAAGCATAATGAATATTATTTTTATATTTCATATTACCTCCACTGAGCAGTCTGAAATGCTTCAAATATTACAACGTTTTTAATAATCGCCGATCACAGTATCAAAATTAAATCTATGTTTAAGAGTATAATGTACATATATAAATTTGTAAAATTGAATTTTTTGAATTGATAATTCAAAATTTCAGATAAGTCCTTGCATTTACGGAAACTTAATTTAGCTCCTTAACTTGAAGTTAAAGTTATACTCACAGTTATAGCTTAATATTAAGAAAAGTACTAATTGAAGTTTTATTATACCTCAATTAGTACCTTCATCAACTTTTCTTTTACACAATAAATACTGTTAATCAAGTACTATAATCATGATACATTTATTACAATAACGCTTTTAATTCAATACATTTCTTATACAAAGGGTCAAATTCGCAACCGCAACTTCCACATTCTTTGTCTGCTTGTTCTACTGCTTTGATTAAGTCTATTTTATCTCCATTTCCATCAAGATATGCTTTTGAAGGAATAGCAATTAAGTCCCATCCTGATTCTACGAATTTTTCTAAAATGCTTTTTAATTCTTCCATAATAAATCTCCTTTCATTATAATTACTTCATTGACTCACTCATAATTAGGAATCTCACATAAGAAGATACCACCACAACGAGTAGTATCATGTTCCTCAACTAAACAATCCTACTGCTACCTTCCATATCTTACTCTATAGAGCTTGTTCAATATATTATTTGGGGCTTCCATTCTTATTAAATAGCTTTCTTAAATGAAGTTCTGTAAATAGGCTAGCTATTAACAGAACAGCAATATTAATATAAAAAGCAATCGATACATTGCTTGCATTACTATAATTTATAATGAAACCTAAAAGAATTGATAGTAAACTTCCAACAATAATAAAATTAGAAACATATCTATTTCCTTCATTCCAAGTAGTCAAATTCTGCATTGAAAGCTTCGATTTATATCCAAATCCAGTAATTTGCTTTTGTTTTACAAATCTTAATATTAGAAAAAAGATTAATATTACCCCACACATTAATATATAGTTCATAAAAATTACTCCTGCCTCCCACAAATCTTTTTAATACATAAAACTTCAATATTATGTGCTGCTTTTTAGTTCATCCCATGCTTGCTTATATTTTCTTGTACGCTTAATTATATCTTCATCAGTTATATCCTTAATTCTTCTAAAGTCCATATTATGCTCAAGATCCGCTAATTTCACCTTGATTGCTAAAGGTTTTGTTTTAATTCTATCAATATAATCAAAATAGTCTTCAGATTCTCTTCTAGTTAAACAATCTAAGACATTTACAATCTCGTCTGAAAATCCCATATTTCTAAGATCCTCAAAAGTTGTATCTGTATCTTCAACTACATCATGTAAAATTGCCACTATTTTTTCTATTTCATTTTCCATCTTACTCATCACATATATTGGATGTAATATGTATGGCATCCCACCCTTATCGGTTTGACCTTTATGCTTATCTACTGCTAGGCATATTGCTTTTTCTAAATAACTAATTTTAATCACCTTTTTCTTAGTTTTTATAATCACTGCTACTGGGTTACTAGCTTAATTTTTAATTCGTACATGCTAAAAGTTATAGGTGTATGATTTTCAAACACGTATAAATTAATTTCCAACATAGGTACCCTTTATAGATTGATAATTCTATATCTAAACTTGTATTTTTAAAGACTATGGTCAGAACTTAGTACAGTCTTAAAAATAGTGTTAAGTTTAGAGATAGCCCTACTTAACTAGACTTATATTAATATAATAGACATAAAAATTATACATTAATCTTTTGCCCAATATTTCAATGTATGTTAAGCTTAAACTTTCTTTGTCATATAACCTTTTTCTGCTAAGCTAACAAATCCTAATTTATCATAAAAAACTTCTGCATTATTACCTACAGTAACATTTAACCTTATTGCAGAATATTTTTGGGATAATAAGTTCAATGTTCTTTGTAGCATCTTTGCTCCTATCCCTTTGCGTTGAAATTCTGGATGTACTACAAAATCAAGTATATATGGTAATCCATTAACATATCCAACCATACATGCTCCAACAAATTGGTTTGAAATTGTATCAAAAATCAATGTAGACCAATCATTAGTAATATTCATTGCTTTAATATGATTAAAATACGATTGAACATTTAAAAGTTGAAAATCATATGATTGAGATGATATATACTGAAACTTATTATTACCATAAGAATCAAAATATAGTTTCGCCATAGCTTCAACATGCTCAATTTCAGGGGCTACTATCTTATATCGATCTTCCCAAATCACATTAAATTCATCAGTAGCACACACCATAAGTTTATCAATTCTATTCAATTGAAAACCCGCATTAATATAAGAGTCTATTACTCTTAAATCAGCATCTGGAATTATAATTTCCTCAGTTTCATCAGATATTGTATTAACATGTAAAGTTAATACCTCAATTAATTTGCTAATATCATCAAATGGAGGTATAACAAATATACATTTAAGAATATTGGTTTTAATAAGTGCCCCACCTATCCTTTTACCTTCTTTTTCTATCCAGTAACAAATATCTAAGTTTTTATACCGATCAATATCACTTTGAAAGCTTAATGACATCCATTCATTAAAGTTACTCAATCTATAAATAGCATGATATTTAGCCCATTGTTCTGAGTTGGCCTTATAAATTCTATATTCATTTAAATTTTCCAAAAGCTTAGCTCCTTTATATTAATTAATTCGTTTCTAATAATTTTGCATTAATCATGCAAGACATCTTATAATACAATTAATGTAATCATTACACTTCCTTCTCAAAAATCAACTCATAATGTGTTGCAGAGCCGTATATACCTGTTGGAGGAGTTAAAATTTGCACTAACCTCCATCCTGCTTTTGCGTATTGCTCAATTATGGCATGATGATCCTGCTTTGGTTTTAATTCCTTTAGTGAGAATTTTTTCAACTCTATCCTTACAAATTCATATTTATACATCTAACACCTCATTTACACCGTCAATTTCTGATCTTAGTGTTTTAAAATATTCATCCATAAATTCCAGTCTTTTTTCACCGATTTCTTTTGCAGTTTTTGTATATAATTTATTAGGGATTTTCTTGAATTTTATTTCATATTCGATAAAAGGTGTGTGTTTTGATACTTCTTTTATTCTTCCATTTTCAACGGTATTTGATTTCAGATAATGGTTTAGATCTGTGTTTGTTGTTAATCTCTGTCCAAATTGTCCTGCTAACATAAAGGAACGAGCAATGCCAGTTGCTCCTATAATATCAAGTTTGTCTGAGTCGAAAAGTATTTTTGCCTCTATTGTTTTAGGTTCATTTCCTGTCCTAAATCTATGAGCACTGATGCAATGTTTTATCTTATCAATCTTTTCTTCTTCATATCCTAATTGTTTTAATATATCTTCGGCAATGTAACAGCCTAAGACAGCATGATCAATTTGTCCAGTGTTATCTTGGCTTTCTTCCACTCTTGCAATATCGTGCAATAATGCTGCTGGGATGAGAATTTCTAAATCTACATTTTGCTCATTCTTTGCAATCAATAAGCAAAGATTATAAACCCTAAGTACATGATCTAAATTATGGGCTGAGCAGGTTAATCTTTCCTTAACAATTTCTAAAATCTTTTTATGGTTCATTTCAATATCCATATATTCCTCCACTAGTTACAAAATACTTGTATTTTCCAAATCATCTTATCATATTTCATAGTAGTTTTTTTAATATTCTTCTGATTAATATGCACCCTTAATCACATAATATGAATTTTAGTATATCAGTCAAATTATCAGTATCAACTGCATGTCTTGCACTCAGCTTTACTTCTTCAGAAGCATTTATTGCTATAGATTTTCCGCAGTATTTAAAAATAGGTATATCTGTTGAACCATCACCAACAGCAATGCATTCCTCAGGTTTTATATTGTTATTTTCACAAAAATGTTGTAAACACTGTATTTTTTGTTCTGCTCCAATATAATCAAGAATCTTTCCTGTAAATACGCCTTCAATCACTTCATAATTACTACCATAATAAGAATCAAAGCCCCAAATATCACATGCAGCTTTTGCTACTTGTTTTGGTCCTACAGTAACCACAATGCACTTAATATTTTTTTCATGTATTATTTCAACTACTTTTTTTATATTTTTCAATGGTTTCGTTCTCTCCAAAAAAGACTGAGAAATTTTATACTCTTCAAGACCTAAAAGTAGTTCTGCCCTAAGATAATCTGCTGCTTTGTAGTCAAGTAGCCCCTTTTCCTCTTGTTCTTGGATAAAAGAGTGCTCTCTTTCTCTACCATTCAAAATGCACGGTAACATAACTTAATGAATTTCTCTAATTAAAGTATCATCTAGATCAAAACAAATGAGTTTAAACCGCTCCATTCCTATACTCCTTATCCTAATTTAATAATCTGACATTCTTAACATATTGCAAATATGTTGCAACTTAGTCATACCGATTACATTTTAAATCAAACGATTGTAATTATAGATATACTTTACTCACCAATCATTTTCATAGCATCTTCTATATCAATTGCAGTCATTTCTACCCATGCAGTTTTATATCCACACTTAACAGCATTACCTTTTGATGCAATGTTAGACCATGCAGTACAATAAAATGGTACCTTACCTAGTTTAATAATTTCATCCGTCAAAATCTTTGTAAGTGTTGATGCAACACCCATTCGTCTATATTCTGGTAATACATCAATACCTATCTGCCACATTTTATTACAGTCATTGCTTGCACCTGCCACACCAGCTATCTTTCCATTTACATATCCCACTACTGCTAACACGTCTTTTTTATCACTATCAGAATTATAGCCTAATGCCATATGAAATCTATCATCTTCATACAATGCTAGAACTTCATCTTCAGAAAATATTTTCACCTCAATATTTTCATTAATTAATACTTGCTTTTCTAAATCAGGGAGAAAGAACTCTGCGATAAAACATACACATTTGCCGTATTTTTCAAACTCTCTATTTAATACAATTAACTGTGGTGTATCAAAGCATCTATATTCTGAATGTCTACTAACAAAACCTTCCATAAACTCTTTTATTCTTTCGTCCACTGAGGCAACTAACCCTTCCCCATAATAAGCTAATCCGCAAAACATTGGTTTTGTGTAACACTTTTTTCTTCCTTCATTTAGTTTTGATGTTACAACAGTGCTTCCTTTATTCATGAAATCAGTAACTTTGCAGTTTAAATCTATTGCCGATTGTTCCATAGCAATCTTCCATATATCTTTATTATTCATACAGTATTTCCTTTCTAAATATTTTGCATCAATTTTACTTATGCAATTAAGTTATAGTAGACTCATTATAATTTCACTTGAAAGCTGATTTTTTCTTTATTGTCCCATAGCCATAACAAGGTTTTTGCAGCTCCTTTAGTACCAGATATGTTATTGTTGTTAGCAAAATATGCAACAAAAAGCATTTCGATAGCAACCATCATAACTGGGATAGCTTTTATCTCGTCAGAGCTTAGCGGGGTTATTGAGCTGTAACCCTTAACTATTCTATTTAATATTTCAAACCATTTCGTTGTTTTCTTGCTGTCAACAGTGTTATCAATTAAAAAACTCAATGACATATAGCATAGATCAAAAACACGTGCATTGATTTGACTTAAATCAAAATCTATATAACCTGTTAGAATGTTATTCTTAAACAACATATTTCCTGGATGTATGTCTCTATGTATTAACTGACGAGTCAAATTTGGATATACTTCTTTTAATTCCGAAACACATTTCCTTAAAATATCATCAGGTATTAAAGTGATATTTTTATCCTCGAAGGTCTTCGATACCCAACCAACTATCTCATCATAAAAGTTATTATCATAACAAGAAATCTTAGCTTGACATGCTTTAAATGCTATATGAAGTGTACCAATTACTTGTCCAATTAGATATGCTAATTCAGAATAATTCTGCTGGTAAATATCAGTTAAATGCTCTCCATCAATTTTTTCGCTTATAAAAAAATATGCATTATCCTCGAATATATATTCTAATCCATCCATAGTCTTTATCACTGTAGCCACTGGTATATTTTGCTCTGATAGAGCATTAATCATCAATAAATTTTTATGCATTTCATCAATATTTTTCCCGGTTTTTAAGATATATTTATCACCAATTTGCCAAGCAGAACTATAAATTTGCTTAAAAGGCTCATTTGAAAGATTCCAGCGCTTTAAAACCCGATTTATGTCCATATATTCATCCTCTTTTACCTATAATATTACTCTTGATTTCAAATTGTTATTTTATGGAAAATTAAAACAACTAATTTTAAGTTCACAACCTTCTACTGAGATTCATTATATTTTTACTTCTGTATGATCATTTAAATATTTTTTAAACTCTGCAAAACCGTCTTTAGTTGTGCTCCAATGTATGAATTTCATATTTAACTTTTCAGTTTCTTCTGGAAATCCAAAGCTGTCATCCATATATATAACCTCACTTGGCTCTACACATATTCTTTTACATGCAATTTTATATATTTCTGGTTGTGGCTTCTCTACACCCTCCATTTCTGAATTAACAAAATCCATAAATTCAGAGTAACCATAATATTGATCCCAATACTTAAAGGTTGCTTTTGGCCCATTGTTAACAACACACATTTTAAAGTACTTCTTTAATTCAGGTAACACTTCCCACAACGGTTCATACTTTTTATATGATGTAACTATTTCTATAATCTCATCTTCTGTAGCAGTATTTTGTAAAAGCTTATTGTATATACTTTTTACTCTTTCACCGTTACTGCTATCATTTTCAACTAACACACCATGCCAGTCAAATAGTATACCCTTTATCATAGATGTCCCCCTAATATGTAAATTCGTGATAATTTGCAGCTATTAATTTCCCACTTGTAATTATATCATTATTTTCCAGTTGCACCCACATAATTACAAGACATTTTAATCTTTTTCACTGGTTTTTTAATTTTCAAATATCCTAATTCTCAATCTTAAATTTAATACGTATATCCATAAACTGCTCAGTCATAAAACTCAAAATAAAATTTTGATTATTCTACGAATCCTTATTTGGATAAATTCTAATATAAATCAGTTTACCTATATTTTTATATAACAACTTAAAAACACCCCATAATCCAGATTTGAACAATGGGGTGTTTCAAAGAAATATTCAATTTCATCTATTGTGTGGTTTTATAAGAATGTTACGATTTAGCTATTTTCCTTATTTAACGATATAAATTCTTGGGCTTTTATTAAAATATAGATAGCAAAAAATCTAATTAGCAAGCTTCCTATAGCCAATATATCTCCAAGTAAAATTGCGATAACGCAGCCCAAGGCATTAATAGACATTGTTATTATAGAAAACTTTATCGCAATCCTTTTTTTAGTCAACAATAATATAGAAGATACTATTTCAAGCATCGCCATCAAAATTCCATATACCACAGCATAGTTAGGTATATTATCACCATTAAACGTGCCACCCATTCCTAATAAATGACGAAAACTGAACCATGTCATTTTTGGTACTAACCCTTTTACAATTCCCATGATTCCACCAACGAGCATGGCGAATGTTAAAACATAAAATAATATTTTATTTATTTTCACTAATCTTCCCCCTACTATTATTCTAAACATTATATAAATAAATTTTCTATTCTTTAACTTGCTGCTTACATAATCATGTTGTGTATCACTAAATTAAAAATTTTATAAAATATAGTGTTAAACCATCATCATTTACACATTCTGAATATGGCTCTAATTGCTTTCCATTATACCAAACCCCTGTACCATCTGGGATATAGCCTCGCTTTACATACATTCGTTGTGCAGAACCATATCCGCTATGAAGACCTACTGATAGAGAAACATATTCATTTTTCTCTTTTGCTAAATTCTCTGCAATTTCCATAATCTTAGTACCTATACCTCTTTTTTGATACTTAATAAGTACATTAAAATCAACGATCTCAGGTATATTTTTATGCGCAAAAGGTCCACCTTTAGCATAAGGAAGTAGGGTCACATATCCTGCAACTTCTCCACTAAATTCAGCAATGATAACTAACTTTTCGTTATTTTCCTGTTGGCTATAATATTCACCGAATTGTTCATATGGCTTATGCCAGCCTTGCTCTATAAATCCGTTAACAAGTTTCTCTATATCGCTTTTCACCATAGATCTTATCATTAAAACATCATTTTTATAATAAATCATTTTACTATCTCCTTATAATTCAAATAAAAGATATAGCGCTTACTATCATTAATTTCTTAATTGGTTAAGGAATCTCTAATTTCATCATTTATATATATTTTTTTAGTTACTCTATATCAAATCATTCTTATACTAAAGATAAACTTAGCTTAATTATTAATCCCTCAACTACTTTTATAGAATTTTGTGCTGCTGTCTCAGCATTGATCTTAAATTGCTCTGAGCTTTTTTCATCTGCATTATCTGACATTGAGCGAATGACTACAAAAGGTATTCTATTAACGTAGCATGTATGAGCTACACTAGCACTTTCCATATCAACGCATAAAGGATTAAATTGCTGTACTAAATACTCTCTTTCTTTATGTGTTATAAATGTTTCGCCTGTAATTATTCTTCCTGTATAAAACTTGCTTGTAGCTACCAGAGAGCTCGCAGCCTCCATACTCAACTCTATTAATTTACCATCTGCTTTAAAATATATATCTTCCATCCAAGGATGATATTCTGTTAAAATTCCACTTGCAACATCATGGTATGCAACTTCACTTGAAATAACTATATCCCCCACTTCAAGCTGACTACTTAATGCTCCTGCAACCCCTATCAATATAATATGGGTAACATCGAACTTATCTATCAATACTTGTGTAGCAATTGATGCATTAACCTTACATACTCCACAAACTACTGAAACGACTTCGATTTCCCCATAAATTCCTGAATAAAATTTAAGCATGGCATGTTCAATTTGTTTTTTCTCTGTTATTTTATTTATAAATTCCGCTATTTCTTTCTCACTTGGTCCTATTACCCCAATTCTCAACATTCGCATCCCCTTATTTTCTATGGATAATTTTCAATCATTTCATCATAACTTATCATTCTGGCTTAATTACTTGAGATTATAGTGTTCTAAATCATACTATATTTTTTACTATTGTATTTATCTGTTATATCATTTTAATCTATGTGGTTTTATCTTGTGGTATTCTTATGTACCTATTTTTTACTATATTTAAATCATCCAATAATCCCTGGAATCCACTATAACTGCTTGTCCATCATCAATCCTTATTACCTTGCAATTGTTAGTAGTCTCGTATTCTTTCGCTATCTCCTCAAATCTCTCAAACTTTGTTATAAACCTACTATAATGAGGTAATAATTCGATAGGAGAAAATCCAAACCCTGATAAATCCGTTAGATTAACATTATAATTTAATTCTGGACTATACTGAGCAATTAAATTTATATTATTTTGCAATACGATAGAACCGGCACTTACGCCAACAACTATCTTCTCTCGAATCAATTTTCCCATGATATCCTCACAGTTTGCTTTTTTCATAGAATTCAACAAATAAAATGGATTACCACCGTTTATTTCAATAACATCATAATTCAATAATAACTGTGGATTTTGACAATCAAAATCAAAGTAATCTACAAGTAAACCTAGTGACTTTAATTCTTCAGTCAACCGTGGAACATGCCAATCATTTTCCTTATATTCAGCAGATGCAGTTGTAACTATCACTGCCTTAGATAGAGAAACACAGTATTCCTTCATTTTTTTAATAATGTTGTCTGATGACAATCCATTAGAAGTTAAAATCAGCATACTATCATCCCCTATTATTTATCTCAAAATAATGTAGCTATATATTAAACTCCATTCCTGTTCTTATGTATGTGACATTGCTACACAGAGCACTTTCTAGTTTCTTAAATGCCTTTTCTCCGGTACAATGACCCGTATAAACTTCCTTTATATCTTCCTCTTGTATTTTCTTTAAAAGTAAATTGATTTCTTCTTCCGATGGGGTTAATGAATTTACTAAGGGAAATCTAACTAAGTGAAACCCACCAACTATTGCTTTAATTTTTAAGTCTGGAAATCTATTTCTCACAGCATCGATCATATTAACAGTACCATTGTGTGAGCAACCAGTAAAAATAGTTAAATCATCTTTTTCTCTAATAACCATAATTAGTTCATGCTCAAATTTATCATTAATTAATCTATCTCCATCTTTAACGAATAGATATTTGTTGCCTTTCGGGATCTTATGTCTTTTTTCTATATCAGTAATGATATATACGTTATCTATTATTTCAGTAAATTCATCAATGTAATTGATTCTATCTAGGTACTCATTAAACATTTTTTTATTGATTCCAATACTACTGCTAAATAACATTGTACGAAAATAGAAATCTCTGTCCACTGCTCTTTTAGCGTATACTCTTGACTTATTATTTATCTGTAAAAATGATAAAAGCCCTCCACCATGGTCATGGTGCCCATGTGAAAGTATTGCAGCATCAATGTGCTTTAAATCAATACCCATATTATTTGCATTTGATATAAAATTGCCACTTTTCCCTGTATCAAAAAGTATGCGTTTACCATTTGTCTCTATATAAATAGATAAACCGCGTTCACAAATTAAATCTTTTGTATTATTTTTTGTGTTTTCTATTAATATACTAATCTTCATAGTTTTCTCCTTGTGGTAATAGTTTATTACCTTTTCAATAGAACTCTATATCCTTATAAAATATTTATTTTATAATGTAATAAAAATTGACTATTTCTATTTAAAACTTAGCTTTTATTCATGAAGGTAAGTACTTTATTCAAAACAATTCAGTTCGGTAACTTCATTTTTTAGAATTGACATTACTATTAAAGACTCATAGTTTTGATTATATAAGATACATTCTCTTAATATTCCTTCCTCCACAAATCCCTCTGATTTATAGATCCTTTGCGCTCTTTGATTTTTATATCTAACATCAAGCCATAACCTATGGGCATTTAATTTTTCGAAAGCAACTTTTTTAATTAATTTTAGTGTTTCTCTTCCTAATCCTTTGCCTTTACTTGCTATTACAATTCTTCTTAACTCGATACTTTGATTTGAATTTATAATACCTGCTAAAATTGCATAACCGATAGGTTTATTTGTAGATTTTTCTTCAACTATTAAATGCAGAATATCTTCCTGATATAATGAATCCCTATGCTGCTCTTTTGTGCATTGCCCGATATATTGAGCATTATCGGGATTACGTTCACAATCTATTACAAAGTCTAAATCGCTTTCCTTGGTATTTCTTAACATTACAAAATCTGATTTTTCATTTACTTCTTTCATATGTATCTCCAATACTTAATTCTTTATATGTCCAATTTGAGATTTGCTTCGCTTCATCGACTTAATTACTTGTAATTATATCATTTAAAACCAATTTATTCCACAAGCTCTATAGCTTATTGACACTTATAATTCTACTTTTTTCCACACTCCTCAATTTTCAAAAACATTGTTCTTATAGCTTATCTTATATAATTTATACAGCATTTTTTAATCTTGCAACGCAAAAACACCACATAATTCAACTCTGAATAAATGTGGTGTTCAAAAATAAGTGTCTCCTATATATAAATTGCCTTTGTATCTTATTTATAGATTAACCTTATAATACTAATTTCATTAAATTATCTGTCTGCTCATCATCACCTAATACGAAAATATGGGTATCAAACTTTTCAAATCCTAGTTTCTCATAAAATCTTATTGCATTTACATTATGTTCCCATACCCCTAGCCAAACATAATTTAGGTTAATTTCACTTCCAAGCTCTATAGCTTTTTGTATTAATCTCTTACCAATCTGCTTACCTTTGCACTGCTGCAATACATAGATTCTTTGCACTTCTAAGCTATTTTCGTGCCCTTCCTCTGTTTGTGCCTTGTCAAAATTAACTTTCATGTATGCAACTACTTCTTCATTATTTTCAACTATGTAAAATCTTGAAGAACTATTTTTCACTTCACTTTCAACTTGCTCATAAGAGAAATTTTCTCTTAAATAGTTCTCCATATCTTCTTCTGTATTTTCATTTGCGAAGGTTTCATAAAAGGTTTTTTCACCTATATATTTAATTTTTTCTACTTCTTTTAAACCACATTCTTTAATCAAAAAGTTTTCCATAAGATTTATCCCTCCACTACTCTATTGTCACTTGTTTATTATCTATATCAAGAATTGATGCTTTACATGTTCCGCCTAATTCCTCCTGCACAGTTTTTGCTAAATCATTTAGAGCATTTTCAAACTCTTCTTCTCTTTTTTCATCAGTGAGTTCAATGCACAAAAAAGCATTTCTTGTATCTTCAGTAAGCATGGTTCTTACTGATTCACGCCAGTTCCAGCACCTGCAGATAGCACCGTCGTTATCTTTATATATTATTTCACCTTCATATGGTGGTTCGCTTTTATCTGTTCCTAAGGTAATAAAATCTTCATCTCCAACTGCTTTAGTAAGTCTTATATCACCAGCAAAAGTGTCAATATCTTCGCCACCACAAGGCAATGCATACCTTAAGGAAATACCGTTATAAATATCAACTAAGGGATTAATAGTACCTAGATGGTTCCCATTGTTCACTCTCTTAAGTAAAGCCTCAATAGATGATCTTGCCCCTTTTTTTGTTTTAAACTTTTGGAAGGCTTCTCTCCATACCTTTATAACTTCATTACTGCTAAACTCTGGATTTTGCAAATATTTTAAAGCTTCCTTTTCGGAATTAAAAATCATATCCTTATATTTGTCTTTATCTTTTATAGAGTTATCTATATCATTACATACAACAACTCCTATCCTAGCATTGGGAAATAAGCTCCAAAAATCATCTTCAACTACAAATTTTTTCATAGTTTTGTTCCTCCTCGTATCATTTGATTATTAATATTTATAAAACAGTTTGAACAACTGATTCTTACTAACTGCAAGCTTAAAAGCCATAGAATTATTATACCTAGAAACTTTTAGCTAATTCCTACAATAAAAGTTTACTGACACAATTATTATTTTTTTGATATAAGTATTAATCCACTTATGCATAATATAACGCCTGCAATGGTTGTTAGGGAAATCTTCTCCTTATAAAATAGCAAACCTATTGGGATAAGTAAAATTGCCACAAAGGTATTTGACAAAAGACTTGCAGAACCTATATTCCATCCCGATCTATAAACCAATAAAAATCCTAGTTCTATGCCGACAATAGCTAGTCCTAAGAAAAAACTTGCCCAATTTGCATCCCCAAGTGATTGAATTAAGTTTGTCTTAGGTGCAAGGATAAAGAAAGCTACAATAGATACAACTAATGCACATGCATATGTGATAATTAATGCAGCAATAGGATTTATATTTGCCGGTGTTGATTTTTGAAATAAATGATAACATAAGCTAGATAAAATCACTAAAAAAATCGGGGTATACTGAAATCTCATCTATATCACTCCTATCTTTTCTAACTTTTCAGTGTTGTTCTAAAATAAATAAAAATAAAAAAAGCCTAAGGAAATATTTTAAAAATATCTCCCAGGCTTTTGTCCTTCCGTGTACACATTTAACTGTGCGTTTTCTCTCGGACCAGCCAGCTATAACTGCGGAACCCTAGAAAACTAAAATATATAAAGTTTTATAATTCGTAATTTGCAACTTACTTAATTCAATTTAGCATAATAGCAGGGCTACGTCAACTGAATATTTTCTCACTTAAAAATAAAAACACTGCAAAACTCAATTTATTCACATGTGTTGTTCTAAAGCGTTTTTGTCCGATTGATTTAAATTTTAAATAGCATTATTAACGAATTTATTTCAAATAATTTTATATCTATTTACTCTGCACTTTGGCTAAACGCAAAATCTTCCATAAATTAAGTCCTAATACAGTGGCAATTGATACATTGAGTATAATTGGTATGAAAATTCTCATAGCCACAATTATATTTAAGTCATGAGTATACTGGATCGTCGGCAAAACAACCCCAACTGCAGCTATAGAAAAGAAAAAAATCAAAATATAGCTATTTAAGTATTCTAATTTTAACTTATTTAAAATTAAGATGTATCCTATGATAATCGCTAGTTTTATAATGCATAAAATCAGCATAACTCTTAAATCCCCAACTTGATTTTCTTCAAAGCCTGGATCAACTGGAGAGGTGAAAACATAGTAAAAAAAGAATTCCAAGAAATAAAATATGCTGCATAAACTTAAAAATAGCGCTTTAACAAGGGCATTTGTTACCTTTTTCATAAATCCTCCTAAGATCCAATTACTCTTAACTTAAATTAAAACCTTCTTCTTTACAAAAACATTCCATAGAATCTCACATCTTTCCTAACTATAATCTTATGAACCCTAATATATCTAGATTTTTTTGAATTTCGTACAAGCTTATAACTTAGTGGATATGAACAGTCCTGCTTCTTTATGAATATTGATAGCCCCCTCTTTTTGTCTTATTGCTTCAAAATAATCATAAAAGCCATTCAAATCATTCTTAGAATAAGTTGCTATCGTTACTGTAGATTCTAACCAGTCTATTAAATCCTGTGTTTCTGTGATAGATAGTGAATCTTCGTAATCGTGTCTTTGGACATCATCAAAATACTTTTCTAACAAATCCTGTCCATTTTGTAGAGTAAAAGAGAGTTCCTTTGTAAAAGAATTTAGATTTTGGTTAACCTTCTTAAAAGCATCACGTAGATAGGTTCTCATGCCGCCGTCACCGTTGGTTGCCGCATAGAATTTACCGCCATTTTTTAATACCCTTTTTACTTCAGAAAGAGCCTTAGGTAAATTTGGAACATGATACAACATGTGATTAGCTATTATGATATCAAAACAATTATCAGGAAAAGGGATATTCTGAATATCTAACTTCTGCGCCAACATATTCTTCTGACCAGAATACTTATCCCAAACTACTTTCACCATTCCTTCTGAGAAGTCCGATAAAACCAAGGTACAGTCCTCTGGCAGTATATGAATTCTATTCTCCCATTGTGTTCCGTTTCCACAGCCTAATTCAAGTATGCGATAGCCCTTGGAAAATTCATATTTTTCAAAAAGCCAAGGTACAAAGCCTTGCTTATTTGTACTATGTTTAACATGTAGATTAGTTCTTTTGGCCAGATTATTACCGTCTTTATACTGTTCTTTCACATTTTCAACCTTATCCATTATTGACATGATCACACCTCCAATAATAATAGAACTTCATTCTTAACTCTTTAGTCTTTTAAAAATCCATTTCTCCTCAGTAGTTGCTCCAGAATTATTCTCTCCCCATGCTGAGCATTCTGCTACTACATTTACTAGTTCCCATCCCTCTTCTCCAAGTGCTGGTAGAAGTGATGGCATGTCTTTATCCCACTTATAATCTGAAAAAAAACCTATATTTCTTTTACAAGTGATTATCTTATATTCCCACTTTTGCATACCCTTCCTCCTAATTACCTTTATCATATAATTAATAACATTCATACTTTGTTAACTTGAATTATTTTACTTAAATATTATAATATACAAAATTATAGCATATAGTCTGTCCAAAATAATACAATTTAGTTACATAAAAACATCCTTCATAGAATTGTTAAAATTTATATTAAATAATCGGATTATCTTATCCACTGAGCAGATAGTTTACTTAATTGTTTATCATCAAATAAAGTTTTTTGTGAATATTTCACTTTCTAAATTGTCTTTTATTGCGACGAAAAAACACCACATAGTTCAATTGTGAATAATGCAGTGTTTTTGATGGACATCAAATTTTATTTGTTTTAAAAAGCTTCTTTTACTCTTTAGGTTGAAGCTCTTCCTTTGGAAAATACCCTGCTTGCGTAAAATGATTTAATGTAGTAACTTCATTTAAATACCCTTTTATTTCATACTGAAGCCTAGTAACATCTATATTTTTATTGTCTTTATAACTTTCCAAAGGGATAAAACAAAATAGTAGCACCTCTTCATTTGGCTTAATATCTAATTTATTTCCTGTTGTTTCGAATTTAGCTTCACTTGCTCTTGCACTATTACCCTCAGTAATTGTATATCTAACATATAATGAATTTTGTTTTATGACATAGTCGCTATTATTTTTTAGAGTTATTGAGCAAGCAATACCTGATGGCATATGTTGTATAGTTTTTATATGGATACTTGCCCATGTGGTATTAGAATAATCAATTAACTTACTATCTTTTTTGATATTATTACCTATGGCGAATCCAACATAGGCTGATATGATAACACATAAGATAAATAAGCAACTTAATATAATATTTATTCTTTTCATCTTAACCCTCAATCGTTTTTTAATATTTTTTATCTGAATTACATATTATTTTTATAAGATTTTCTTTATAATCCTTTAATATCTTTAGTAAAGCTATCTCTTTCTTCTTGATTTTCAAAAATATTGAACCAATCACATATTTCAATGGCAAAATCAATAAAGGCTATTCCTTGGGCGGTTATAATATTTCCGTCTCTTACAACTCTTTCTTCAACGAAGTTTTCTCTTGGAAAAGGATCTTTTTCTCCAAAAACTTCAATATGTTTTTCAGTCCATTCAACAGCAGGGGTAGTGTACTTCACATTATCAAGAATGCCTGCTTTTGCTAGAAAAATTGTACCTGCACCACAAATACCAGCTATTAATTTTCCTTTTGAATTCAAATTGTTAATTAATTGTATTAGTTCATGCCTTGTGTCTCCATACCAGCCTCCACAAATAATTAACCCTTCTACATCTTCGTTTAATACATCCTTTACCAATGCTGTTGGTTTGTACAAAAATCCAGAACGGCTTTTAATTATTTTATCTTCATATGCAATTGTAATTATCTCTTTGCCTTCGCCTGCACCCAATATGTGAGTAATAAAGGTTATTTCATAATCTGTCATTCTATCAAAAATAAACACTAATATTTTCTTCATGCCATACCCCTCTCAGCTTAGATTTCTTATATGCAATCTAACAATTTCTGTTTTTTAAATGATTTATTAAACTCTTTGTATGTATATATTTTTATACTATTAGCTTCTGTATTAAATAAATGTTGATATTTTAAAGCTTGTACTTTTAGGTGGTAGCACCAACATTTATTTAATACATAACACTAGGCTTTTTTTTTTAGTAAGTACCACTCTATATATAAGTATAATTAAGACTTTATAGCCAAATACAAATCTATTGTATCGGAAAGGCCAAACTTTCCTCCGTTGCTGTCGATTGCTTCCTTTATTTCTTTCGCAAATTGTATTCTTATGCTCTCTGGCAATGCAATCTGGTCGCAGTAAGTACTGATTAGTTCTACGTATCTTTCAGAGTCATATGTTAATGTTTGATGATAGCACTTATATATTACATCTGAAAATCCATATTGCTTAATCCAATTAGCATGGTCTAGGCATCTTTCTTTGTTGTGTGGTGAAGGCGGATTCATAGAAGTTAACACCTTTTTATAGCCTTCATGTACCTTATCTAAACTTATCCTTGGATCAGTGTAAAAATCATTTCTGTATTTATAGTAAACCTTGTCCATTGCAGCGGCTACAGCTGCAAATTCCTCTTCTTGATAAAGTGAATGACTAAACTTTGCAAACACTCCTCCGCTTTTTAATAGTTGACAAACTTTTGGATATCCTATTTGTGGATTTATCCACTGAAAAGCACTAGCAGAATATATTAAGTCATAAGCATTATTTTCAAGTATAATACTTTCAAAATCATCATTTATCACATCAAAATTTTTAAACTCAGAGAATTTCCTTTTTGTAAACTCTGCCATTTTGCTACCTAGTTCTATAGCAGTCACCCTGCAACCACTCTTCAAAAAAGGTAATGTAGCTTGCCCCGTACCGATACCGATTTCAAGTGCCTTTTTGCTGCTGTCTAAGTCTGTATATTTTATTACATCATCAAACAACTCCTTAACATACAATGGTCGCATTCTATCATACTCAGACGCAACTTCGTTAAATGTAAGTCTTAAATCCATTTTTACGCCTCCACAAAAGATAAATTATAGATAATATGCAATTAACTACCATCAAAACAATCTACCGGTAATTATATCATATAATTCGAATTTATTCCTACAAACTAAATTTTACCTGAATGCTTTATCAAACTCCTTAACCGCTTCACGATTTTTACTATCGTCATAAATATCTGATTCATAGTACTTGCCACCCTTTACATCAGCAAGGTATCCTTTGATTAATTCCATTGCCATAAATGCTGAGTAGTTCTCCCCATTACAGTCTGTTACACCATATTCAGCCGCTTCGATAAATCCAAACTGTGGATAGTATTCTGGACGTCCAAAAAACATTATCGCACCATAGTCACGGCTTTTTGCTTTATCAATCATCGAGTATATTAGGGCTTTTCCCACTCCCAGACGCTGATATTTGGGCAGTACACTGATTGGTCCAAAATTAAGTACATGTATAATCCTTCCGTCAGGTGTTTCAATACTGGCTTTGCTACAAATAATATGCCCAACTAGCTGCCCATCTGCTTCAGCTACAAGGCTTAACTCTTTGATACCATCTCGTTTACGCAATTCATTAACCATCCAATGCTCATATGGAGAACCAATTCCTCCACGTTCAATTCTTCCAGCATAGGAAAATGCCTCTCTTGTAATTTCTTCCACTCTATGATAATCCTTTTTTTCTTCATTTCTTACTACTATATCCATTGTAAAAGCCCCCATTATACTTCTATATTTCTAATTATTTTTTGATTAGGTATTAGTTGACCACATATTATCATTATAATAGCCCGAATAATTCCCATATAGATTTCCATTTTCTATAATTTTCTACAACTCTAAAATATACTCTCTACCATCATATATATTTTTACCTCTGTTACATTCATATGGTATGTCTTTAATATACTTAAAGCCTAACTTTTCCAATACTATTCCTGAGGCAGCATTTTCTTTTGCATGTCTTCCCATTATTTCCTTTACTCTTAATTCTTCTTTAGCAAATTTTATAACTTCTAGCATTGCCTCTACAGTGTATCCGGATCCCCATGCCTTTTTTCCTAAATTATACGCTATTTCAAATTTTGAATATTCTTTATCAACATATATCAATCCAGTTCCTACTAGCTCTCCAGTTTCCTTTAATATAATTGCCCACCTATACCAATCATCAGCATCTATTTTACTTAATTCTTCTCTTACCCAATCAATAGTTTTATTTATATCATTATGGCTTTCCCAAAACATGTACTTTGCTACATCAGGGTCGCTTTCCCAACACTCAAATACATCTTGTGCATCTTCCATATAAAATGGTCGTAATATTAATCTATCAGTTTCTAATATAGGTGTTTTCATGAGTATCCCCTTTCATCGCTTTTAACTTCAATGGTCTTTATATACAAAACGTTTGATCTCATCCAATCCTTGATTTTTATATCATTTTCTAATCCGTGTATTTATCAATACACCTAAACCGCCAAGTACTGATAATATGCAGCCCAATGTTCGATATTTTATTATAGTCTGTTCCAAATAAATCAAATAATAGCTAGTGTCCATACTTCCTCCATGAGCCTTCATAATGATTGCCATTTCTGTATCGGCTAAACCTGTGCTACTGATTAAAATTATTATTCCTATAACAAATACAGCCCCGAAGGTTAATGATCTTCTATCTAATCTGATTATCTCTTGTGTCCTTTTAGCAGGTACATTTTCATAAGTAGCCTCAGGTACACGAACTAACTCACAGTTACAATCATTGCAAACTGTATAACCCTCTTCGTATTCACATTTACATTTTGGACATACTAACATAATCACATCCCCTTAAGCTTATATACTTCTAACTAGAACTTTATTCTAAAATACTTTTCGGGCTTCTTAAATAATTGATGGTAGAGATATTCTATAAAGTAGTTTATTTACTATTAGTTAGCTAAACTTTGTTCATAGCAATTAACAAAGCCTGGAGCTATTTCTTCAACTTGTTTTTCGATACTATTACCATTTAAACAGCCAGAATTGAACTTTTGTGAAAGCCAAAGATTGTAGTTTATAGGTGCTGATTTCTCCTGAATTAGCAATTTAAAAATAATCAATGAAAGGGGCATGCAGCCTCCATATCTTTGTTTAGCTGTTTCAATTATCTCGTCATATGTAGACAATCCATTTATTACAGCTAAATAATACTCAGCTGCTACTACAAATTGCTCCTCTTCAGCTCCAGAATACTTTTCAACTAAGGTATTGTAGGTCTTCTTAAGAAAATCATCTTTATTAATAAGTTCTCTTAAGATATTAATTCTTTCATTATTTGAAAAGCCGTGCATTAATTCATGGGCAATAATCTGAACAAACATTTTACCATCTACAAAGTCTGATAGACAGCTGCTTAAAAAGCTCTTATTGTATAAACTGAAACATACTGGATGACTGAAGAAAGATACAAATATATTAACATCATCAATCCTATCTTCATTCCTTAACTTGAGTATGTCTCCAAAAATATTATCTAAATTATATTGGCCTATCTTATTATTTAGTTTTACACACTCTTCTTTAGCTCTAGGCAATGCCTCATCTATCCAGGTCTCATAGAAATTAATTTTATCTAATGCTTCCAGAAGTTTAACATACCCAGCAGATCCTCCTTCTTCAAGCCATTTTATCGTGTATTTAACATCCTTAAGTAAAAAATCATTATCCTTTAATCGTTCATTTACCACTGGTGATAAATTTTCTGGATGGTTTATAATTTCTATAAGATCTTTTATGGTTAACTTTTCTATATCTTTATTGTCAGTAAGACAACTAAGTACCATGCACATTGACGACATGCTAGGTCCATTGCGATTAAAGTCTTCTATACTATACTTTTCTAGCTCTTTATTGGTTTTATAAATTAGGTCTTTTTGCTCCTCTAAGTAATATTCACCAAGCTCGAAAAATCTTTGTCCAGCATAACATAACATATCATAGATAAAGCATGGCTTAATTAAAACCGCCATTGTATACACCTCTTTTTTTATTTCTATTTAATCAAATTCCCACTTATATAAATAGTTTACTTTACAGTGAAAATAACTAATTCTCTTCTTTATTATCTTTGAAATATTGATAAGACAATACACATATAGGAATAAAATAAGCACACCAAAATTCTAATGCTATAACTCCGCTGGTATTCCCAGATCCAGTACTTCCACTAAAAACACCAAGTATTGGCATTACCACACAAGACACTGCAAAAACTCCATGAGCTAACAGAAGTATTTTTAGCCATTTGTCTTTTTTGTTCTTAGTTTCTATGGTGAAAGATATAAAAAATGTTGATAGAGCCATGAAGGCATAGCCAAATAAATCATAGTTAAAAAATAAACTACCAAGGTTCTTATAATTTAATATAGCAAGAGCTTGTTCATTCAATTTAGTTAATCTAATAGTTGTTAACTGTGCAAAATAGACTATTCCAACTAGTACTGCATATACAGAAGAAAAGGCAATGGCCGTATATCCTGCAGCTTTATTTGCTTTAGCACCTATTGCAGAAAAGGAACATATCATAGGAACAAATCCCCATGAAATAAAAAGACTGAAAAGATAACCTCCTCCATCGTTTCCTAAAATCATTGATACTGCAAATCCAACCACTCCAATTAATGTGACAATAGCTGAATACATTCCTATTTTTTTATTCATAATTCTCTCCTACACCTCAAGTATCTAATATCCATTTGTATTTATTTTACAACTGTAATTATATTACACTTTATACTGTAATATCTATACCATATAAATGATTTCCCAGTATCTTCAGATAATTATCCAATATATAAAGACATTTACGTATTTTAAACTATATTTATTAAGCAGGATTTTACTTCTAAAGTCTAAAAACAGAATATACTCATTTTAGATTGCAAAAAATTTGTCTAAAACACACAATTCTTGCGAATAAATCATACTATGTACTAAAGTTAAATTTAGGAGGCATATTATGTCTGATCATATAGATTGTTTTCATGATGAGGATTGTAGCTCCTCATCAAATAAAAAATGTTGTTGCTGTATTCCTGGACCTGTAGGTCCTCAAGGAATCCAAGGCCCTAAAGGTGATCCTGGAATACCAGGTCAGCAGGGAATTCAAGGTCCTAAAGGTGACAAAGGCGATCTTGGTCCAGTTGGCCCTAAAGGGGATTCTGGCCCTATGGGTCCTAAAGGCGATCCTGGAATACCAGGTCAGCAAGGAGTTCAAGGTCCTAAAGGTGACAAAGGTGACCCTGGCTCTGTAGGCCCTAAAGGTGATACTGGAATACCAGGTCAGCAAGGTATTCAAGGTCCTAAAGGTGACAAAGGTGATTCTGGTCCTATGGGCCCTAAAGGCGATCCTGGAATACCAGGTCAGCAAGGTATCCAAGGTCCTATGGGGCCTAAAGGTGATCCTGGTCCTATGGGTCCTCAAGGCCCTGCTGGATGTTGCTGTCAATGCGAAGGTCCAGTAGGACCTATGGGACCAACAGGACCTGCGGGGCCAGTTGGACCTATTGGACCAGTAGGTCCATGTTATGATAAGTGTTGTACTAAACCTTTGGAACGATTATTAAAAGACGTGTCAGTTAAGCAAAACCAAATATTAGGTTCTGGCGGAATAACTAGTCCTAATGCTCCTCAAGCCGTAATTGGCTTAGCTAGTGAAGCTATTGAAGACTCACAATTCAATAATGTATTTATACCTTTAGATCAACCTCATCCATCATTAATTAATATCATTGATAATATATTAGATCTTCCTAATAGCAAAAGTAATATAATTCCAATTCGCTATGTTTCAGGTATTTCTAGTGACTTAACAACAGAAATCGGTCAATTTCTGAATGACTACAAATTCCCTCCATTCTACGAAACAGAGTGTTGTGAAACAACAAAGGATCTTATGGATTTATTTGAAGATATTTTTTCAATACCTACTCCTATACAATTTAATTTGACTTTAACAGAAAATAATTTTGACAGCGAGCTTGTTAATTTAATATTAGTAGGGTATGGAAAAGGTCTTATTAAAGTAAAGACCCAAGGATCAACTCCAGCAAAAGTATATATTATATCTATTTGCAGCATTAGGAACGTATACTTTAATACAATAATTTAACAAACTCATTTCTGAAAATATAATATAAAATCTAATTCATTTAATATTAAGAGGGTGCATGTTGATTACAATGCACCCTTTCATTGCTTTTATATAGATGTACCACCTCATAATTGAACTTATATTTTCAAATTCAGCTTAGTTCTGATCAGAAGTTTTAAAAATTTGTCCGTCATTATAATTACACCTAAACTTTATATTACTCCAAAAGTTATTATTTGATTATATAAAAAGACAGTAGCTAAATTTGTTTCTGAGCAAATTTAGCCACCATCAAAGAGTAAAACTATATTAGTAGTTTATAAGATATACTAGAATATAGAATCAATAATTCTATCTAACTTGCAAACCTATCCACCATGAATCTGGCATATCTACATGCAACATTTTATCTGTTTTATTTTCTATAGCAATTTGAAGAATTATAGTCTTATCTGAGAAACCAGTATTTTTGTAAATTAGACCTGATGAAGGAACTTCATCAACATTACTGTCTGATGAATAAATAATATTACCTAATGGAGTAGTACTCCTTATTTCAGTAGCATATACTCTTAGAACTAGGCTATGATCTGGACAGTAGAAATCTAAAGAACATCTTATTCTATCTACATGAAGAGATTCTCCCCTATTTATCTTTACAGGGATGTTCTGCATTATAACTGGACATTTTGGCGATACTTGATTAGAATTTGGACATCCTGTAATCCAGAAGTTTCTTCTTGTATCTATATTAAGAGCAGTATCTGCTACACTTGCATGATTTGAATTACAAGATTCTTCTGCTTTATTTGCATAGTTAGCAAATTCAGCTTTCTCAGCCTTGCAAGCAAATTCAGATTTTTCTGAGTGCTCGGATTTCTTTGCGCATTCAGCTTTTTCTGCACACTCAGCTTTTAACGCATTTTCAGCTTTACATGCAAACTCAGCATGCTCAGATAACTTACTACATTCAGCTTTTTCAGCAAATTCAGCCTTCTCTGCACACTCAGCCTTAAGCGAAATCTCAGCTTTACATGCAAACTCTGCTTTTTCAGCTATTTCAGCCTTATATGCAAATTCAGCTTTTTCTGCACATTGAGCTTTTTCAGCCATTTCTGCTTTGCATGCAAATTCAGCATGTTCAGCTTCTTTAGCTTTTTCAGCTTTCTCTGCACATTTCGCAAATTCAGCTTTTTCTGCCATTCTAGCCTTTAATGCAAACTCTGCTTTTTCAGCTTCTTTAGCTTTCTCAGTTCTTTCTGCACACTTTGCAAATTCAGCTTTTTCTGCACATTCAGCTTTTTCTGCCATTTCAGCCCTGCATGCAAACTCTGCTTTTTCAGTTTCTCTAGCTTTTTCAGCTTTTT
The DNA here is from genome assembly GCF_014193895.1 of Clostridium fungisolvens. Lineage (NCBI taxonomy): Bacteria > Bacillati > Bacillota > Clostridia > Eubacteriales > Clostridiaceae > Clostridium > Clostridium fungisolvens. The sequence continues at coordinate 2,676,974 of NZ_BLZR01000001.1, forward strand.
CTGCACACTTTGCAAATTCAGCTTTTTCTGCACATTCAGCTTTTTCTGCTAGTCCTGCCTTGCATGCAAATTCTGCTTTTTCTGCCTCTCTAGCTTTTTCAGATTCTTCTGCACACTTCGCAAATTCAGCTTTTTCTGCACATTCAGCTTTTTCTGCTAGTCCTGCCTTGCATGCAAACTCTGCATGTTCAGCCTCTCTAGCTTTTTCAGATTCTTCTGCACACTTCGCAAATTCAGCTTTTTCTGCACATTCAGCTTTTTCTGCTAGTCCTGCCTTGCATGCAAACTCTGCATGTTCAGCCTCTCTAGCTTTTTCAGATTCTTCTGCACACTTCGCAAATTCAGCTTTTTCTGCACATTCAGCTTTTTCAGCCATTTCAGCCTTACATGCAAACTCTGCATGTTCAGTTTCTCTAGCTTTTTCAGATTCTTCTGCACACTTTGCAAATTCAGCTTTTTCTGCACATTCAGCTTTTTCAGCCATTTCAGCCTTACATGCAAACTCTGCTTTTTCTGCTTCTCTAGCTTTCTCTGCGCACTTTGCGAATTCAGCTTTTTCTGCACATTCAGCTTTTTCAGCTACTCCAGCCTTGCGTGCAAATTCAGCATGTTCAGCTTCTCTAGCTTTTTCAGTTTTTTCTGCACACTTTGCAAATTCAGCTTTTTCTGCACATTCAGCTTTTTCAGCCATTTCAGCTTTGCATGCAAATTTAGCATGTTCGGCTTCTCTAGCTTTTTCAGTTTTTTCTGCACATTTTGCGAATTCAGCTTTTTCTGCACATTCAGCTTTTTCTGCACATTCAGCTTTTTCAGCTGCTCCAGCTTTGCATGCAAATTCAGCATGTTCAGCTTCTTTAGCTTTTTCAGTTCTTTCTGAGCACTTTGCGAATTCAGCTTTTTCTGCACATACTGCCTTTTCAGCTATTTCAGCCTTTTTTGCAAACTCTGCTTTTTCAGCTTCTTTAGCTTTTTCAGTTCTTTCTGCAAACTTAGCAAATTCAGCTTTCTCTGCACATACTGCCTTTTCTGCTATTTCTGCCTTGCATGCAAATTCTGCTTTTTCTGCTTTTTCTGCTTCTCTAGCTTTTTCAGTTCTTTCTGCACATTTAGCAAATTCAGCTTTTTCAGCCATTTCTGCCTTGCATGCAAACTCTGCATGTTCAGCTTCCCTAGCTTTTTCAGATTCTTCTGCACACTTTGCAAATTCAGCTTTTTCTGCACATTCAGCTTTTTCAGCCATTTCAGCCTTACATGCAAACTCTGCATGTTCAGTTTCTCTAGCTTTTTCAGATTCTTCTGCACACTTCGCAAATTCTGCTTTTTCTGCACATTCAGCTTTTTCTGCCATCTCAGCCTTACATGCAAACTCTGCTTTTTCTGCTTCTCTAGCTTTTTCTGCGCACTTTGCGAATTCAGCTTTTTCTGCACATTGAGCTTTTTCAGCTACTTCAGCCTTGCATGCAAATTCAGCATGTTCAGCTTCTTTAGCTTTTTCAGCTTTTTCTGCACATTTTGCGAATTCAGCTTTTTCTGCACATTCAGCTTTTTCTGCCATTCCAGCTTTGCATGCAAATTTAGCATGTTCAGCTTCTCTAGCTTTTTCAGATTCTTCTGCACAATTTGCGAATTCAGCTTTTTCTGCACATTCAGCTTTTTCTGCACATTCAGCTTTTTCTGCTGCTCCAGCTTTGCATGCAAATTCAGCATGTTCAGCTTCTTTGGCTTTTTCAGTTCTTTCTGAGCACTTTGCGAATTCAGCTTTTTCAGCACATACTGCCTTTTCAGCTATTTCTGCCTTGTGAGCAAACTCTGCTTTTTCAGCTTCTTTAGCTTTTTCAGTTCTTTCTGCACACTTAGCAAATTCAGCTTTTTCTGCACATTCAGCTTTTTCAGCCATTTCAGCCTTGCATGCAAATTCAGCATGTTCAGCATGTCTAGCTTTCTCAGTTATTTCTGCACATTTTGCAAATTCAGCTTTTTCTGCGCATTGGGACTTTTCAGCTATTTCAGCCTTGCATGCAAACTCTGCATGTTCAGCTTTTTCAGCTTTTTCTGCACATTGAGCGAATTCAGCTTTTATTGCAAACTCTGCTTTTTCAGCATATTCTGATCTACAAGCAAATTCAGCACACTCAGCATTCTTAGCCTTTTCAGCACATTCTGCCTTGTTTGCAAATTCAGCCTTAGAAGCAAATTCAGCAATCTGAGATTTTTCCGAATTTTTTGCACTTTCTGATTTTTTCGAAAATCCAGCTTTTTCAGCTATCTCTGCATGCTCAGCACATAAAGCAGCATTAGACTTTTCAGCACATTCTGCTTTAAGCGCAAACTCGGCCTTTTTGCTATAATTAGCTTTTTCAGCTATCTCTGCATGCTCTGTGCACTTTGAAAACTCCGCATTCCATGCATAATCAGATTTTTCAGCGTGTTCAGCATTTTTTGCACATTTTGCTTCATTTGCCAATTCAGCCTTACAAGCAAATTCAGCTTTTTCTGCATGCTCAGAATTTTTACTATGCTCAGAGAGCATTGTTTTTTCAGCATACTCAGCTTTTTTTGCACAATCTGCTTTTTTAGAATAATCTGCACACTTTGAGTTCTCAGAATAACATGCTTTTGTTGCATTTTCTGAATACTTTGCATTGATTGAAATATCTGCTGATGAAGCATGCGCTGCATCAGTTGCACTATCTGAACATAAAGAATGAGTTGCTTCATCGGCTGTTGTTGAATGCTCTGAATTTTTAGCATTAGTTGAGAATTTCGATTTATCTGAACACTCTGAATGCCCTGATTTTAATGCGTAATCCGCTTTTTCTGCATGTTCACTTTCATCAGAACTTGTAGCGTGTTTTGAGTTTTCAGAGTAATTTGAAGTTAATGACTTTTGAGATACATCTGCCTTTTGTGCTACCTTAGAAGTATCTGATGTTATTGCATGATTAGCTGTATCTGAATGCCTTGCATGTTCAACTAAACAGCTTTTACTTGTGCAACAATCATCTTTTTCACAGTTTTTGTTTTCAAAACTCATATTAATTGCCCCCACAATATTTTATTAAATTTTTACAAAAAGGTATTCCTTTTGTATATATTATGTTTCATTCGAATTTTTGGTGATTTCAAAACTGTACTTTTATAAATAAAAAACACCACAAAATCCAGTTTTGAATAATGTAGTGTTTAAAATAAATGCTTTGTTTTAGTTTGCAACTTTTTAACAATCCTTAGATTAATCATTTTTCCGCCCAATTTTTATAGTTATTCAAGGATAAATCTATATTTACAACTAACAGTCATTACTTCTCTTTATATACAAAATGTTTTACTTCATTTAATCCCTCATAAAGATACTGTTTTGCTTCAATAGGATATAATTCTATAGTTTCTATCTCCTTAATATCAACCCATGAAAATTCTAATTTGAATGATTCTCCCTCCAATTGTTCAGTACCAAAGAATGTTCCTTCAAGAGGTATGTTGATATCTCCTGTTAAAGATACATCATAAAATAGGCATATTTGATGACAAGGTTTGTCTCCCCATGGAAAGAATATTTCTCCTACCCATCTTAGTTTGTCTACCTTAATGTCTACATCTATTTCCTCTTTAAATTCACGAATTAATGTTTCTTCATTGGTCTCCCCAAGTGCAACATGTCCTCCAGGAATTGCATAGCCAGTGTCTCCTACTGGCCTTTGCAGCAGGACCTTTCCATTTTGCACTAGCAATCCTGCAACTCTATAGCTGAACACATATTCCTCTGTTTTAAATATGATATCTTTACTCATTTAACGACTCCTTGTTTTTTATATTATTTAATCCTATAGATACTTCATTTAAAATGTAATTACACACTTATTTTTCAAAACTTAATCACCATATGTACATGTAATATAACGCATATTGAATGATTATAATCCTTATACTTTCTTCACCACTTCGAGTTCTATTTCTATTCTTTGACTTGAGATAGTTTATTTGGATATATTTTTATTAATAAAAAGGTTGCACCAAATGCAAATACCCCTTCTATTAATGTACAAATAATATATTTAATCACCTTTTCTTTATCTGGCAATAAATGCGTAGCAATTATAGCACCTGTTATTGAAAAAATTACTACTGTAAATATTGGAATAATGATCAAAAGACTCTTGAAAAATTTAGACATTTCAAGCTTTGACTTACAATTTATACATTCGTATTTATTCCTTATTCCTTTGTCTACCCATTTATTTTTACAAACTGGACATGTAACTTTAACCATACTTTTACCTCTCATCAATTTAAATTTCTATTGCCTTAGTTCCTATTTAAACTTTCATCTACTTTTTTAATTTTACCTTTTGAAATCAAATATAGCTCACCGTAAAAAAACTGTTCTTTTCCTCTGCATACAATAGCTCCATTATCGCACATTGCATATATATCATGTTCCTCAGATATTCTTAATAGTTCGTTAAGGTTAGTTTCATTTCCTCTACCTTTAAAGTGCGGCTCTATAGATATATCAAGTAGGTTAAGCCCCTCATATATCTCTGTTTTATCCTCTTCACTTTCTGCCGTACAAATAGCTACTTTAGCCATATTTATAGCTCCAGCGCTTAGTCCTAAAACACAGCCTTCATATTCTCTTAATGCCTTATGAAGTTCATTTTGCTTAAGAAAATCAAATTGAATCATTGTAGGTCCACCCATAAGAAAAACTACTGAAGCATATCGTATGTGTTCTAGCATTTCTTCTTTCTTCATTCTATTGTCAATTACTTTGCTAGATTTAAAATTAATCCCAAGGTCTGAAAACCAGCCTAAATATCTCTTAGCATATTTATCAGTAATCTCAAAGAAATCAGGACTAGAAGCTATGAAAACTATCTTGAGATCACTCTTTATATCACTAAGCAAATTATCTCTTACTTCAGCGGTAAATCCTTTGTCCATATCAAAATCACTAAACAAATAATAAGCACTCATAATAATTTCCCTCCTGCTAAACTCTAGCTATTTAACAATCCTAACAAACTTAAAAGCTCCTTTAAGTTTCTAATGGTTTTATACTCTGTGTCAACCTTACAATTTTCATCTCTTATCATCAAGATGCCTTGCATCCCCAATTTAATAGCCACTTCAACATTCTTTATATTATCATCAATAAATATTGCTTCTTCTGGCTTTATATTTAACTCAGTTAAAGCAGTATTAAACATTAACTCATTTGGCTTTATAACTCCTATTTTTGATGACATAACAAAGGTTGAAAAATATTCTCTTAATCCAGCATTCCTGAACACTCTCTCAAGTGAAGGCCAGGTATCTGATACTACTCCAAGCTTATAGCTTTTACTTAACTGTGGTATAACCTCAAACACATCCTCATAAAACAAAAACTTTTCATCATTAAAAACTGTATCTCTAGCTACTTCAATGATGTGTGTTTCATTAAGCTCTAAATCTGGTAGTTCATTTGATAGTATTGTATAAAATTCTATAAAGTGTTCAAACTCCTCTTCCTCTGTTAAGATAATGCTCTTCGCTTCTAAAAACTTCATAGCTTTGTAAAAAGCCACTTGTATCAGCTTTTCATCTAACAAATCGAATTTATTTTTATCTACATACCTATGAAAATTTGGAGGTACGAACCAGTTTCCTGTTCTCGGATCATTAAGAACTCGTCCAGAATCAAATAAAATTGCTTTTAAATTCTTGTGTTGTAGCATTTTTCTCCTCCTTAAGCCTAATACTTGAAATTATAACACTATACTCCATTTAATCCCATACTATTTAAGTATGAACAACTCTATATCTGAAACTATTTATATAACGGTGGTAGGTAATAGATAAATACAAATGATTTTCCCTTTTAAAAATTATAAAATCGAAAATACTCTTCTTATTTATATCTACTTAATCCTTATCTAATATTTCTGTATTAGTTTTCATATATACTTATCACTAATTTTGATAATAAACTTACTTCTACATCTAATTAAAATAAAATTAAATTTTTATACTAGTACAACGCCCTTTACCACCACTCACATTGTCGATATATTGAGCTAATAAAGGATTTTTGACGAAATTTGCAAATAACTGCGTAGATGATATAATTCTATAGGACTGTTATTTAGAAATAAGGGAGGACAACTTATGAAAGAAAATAGGAGTATAGGTCTTGATATTGTACGAGCCTCTGCCATAATATTCGTAGTATCCGTGCATTTTTTCTTGAATACCAAATACTACGAAACACCTATAGTTGGCGCTAGTATGTATATACAGACATATATAAGAATGGCTTGCATTATGTGTGTGCCGCTATTTTTAATTCTTACGGGGTATTTACAAAAAAATAAGCAGCCGAGTAAATCTTATTTCAAAAAGATATTACCAATACTTGTGATATACCTTTTTTATTCGCTTTTATGTATTATATTCAGGTCTACAATATTAAATGAAAGGCCTGGCATATTAAATTGGCTAGTTTCTATAGGAAACTTTTCTGCTGACTCTTATTCGTGGTATATACAAATGTACATAGGATTATTTTTATTAAGTCCTTTTCTTAATGTATGTTATAACAATCTTAAAGGCAAAAGACACAAAACTGCATTAGTAATTATTGCCCTGTTTATGACAGCATTTCCAGCTACTTTTAATGGAAAATTCGGGGGTTTTATTAACTTCCCTAGTTCTTGGCAAAGTATTTATCCTATAACATATTATTTTATCGGATGCTACATAAATGAATTTAAACCAAGAATAAAAAAAGTACAATCTCTATTATTACTGTTTGGAATCATACTCCTAGAAACCTTTATAGAGATTTACGGCTCACACTTGAATGGTCAAAAGTTTTCATCTTATGTTGGTGGCTATGACTCTTTAATTATTACCATAGAGGCAGTGGTATTTTTCCTTGTTTTCTATGATATAGCACTTGATAACGAACTTATAACAAAAGCAATATCCATTATCTCTTTACTTTCATTAGATATTTACCTTGTATCTAGGATTACGGACACTATTGTATACAACCAATTGTTTAAACATTACTTTGTTTCTCAAGAAAGAGTTATTTTGTTCTTTATGCCAACATTGTTGTGTACCTTTAGTCTTGCATTTATCATAGCCTCAATGAGAAATAAGATTATAAAAGTAAGATAAATATCTACTGTCTATCTTCAAATTGAAAAACACACAGAAGACCATTTCTATGTGTTTTCTATGGCCATGTATAAAAATGAATTTTTCCCTTTTTGTACATGACCTTTATTTGTTAGAATTCATAATGCTATCAAAAAAAATAGCTTAGTCAACATTGAGCTATCTATGATGAACCCTATATCTTAGAACGGTTTTCAATTTGGATTTTTCAGTTTTTCTTGCATCTGAAATATAGATCTCCCTATGTACTAGAGTTGTTATTTCTAGATCATTTTCCTTTATAAATCCTTTCATTTGTTCAAAGCTATGTGATTCATCATCATAAGAGCCAATATGCATCATTTGAACTGATAATCCATCCTCCATAGTTTCAAAAGTAACCTCCTCTAATAAAGGATTCGGCTTTTTCTTTCTAACATTTTCAAAGGCTTTACTTACCACTTCCTCAGTAACAAAATCAGGCTGTCTAATCATTATTGTATATAGCAATTCATTCTTATTTAAGGTATCAAGTTTTCTCCCCTCTTCTGTTAAATCCCATACACCTTCAAGTGGATATACAGTATACTCAAAATAACCCTCTGGTGTGTAACCTTGCTTAGGCATCATTCTAATAGCATAGGCCAAAGAATATAACACCCCTATTCTTTCTGCAAAATCTTCATCATTAGGATTTCCTTTTCCTCTTATCATGAAGAATTTTTGTTTCGGTACCGTAATTAATTCCGGCTTCTCTTTTGGTAAGTATAAGTTTTTTTCTTGCTTTTTCCACTCGTATTTCACAATTACTCTCCTTTATATCTAGTTTATAAATAAAATATATCACACCTAATATGTCATCATCCTGTCATATTACAATATCTTCCCATAAATATCTAGTGTTTATGAAGATGAACCACTTTGCAAACTAGCCTACTTCCGTAAAATAATATTTTTAGGATATCCTATTTGCAAGCACTTGTATCTATAGAAACTTTATAGGATAATAAATTCATATTATATCCAGTAATTTGAAATTTTGAACATTACTTCAATATAATAAGGAGGATTCATTAATGAAAAAATTCATGCAATATGCTAAAGAAATTCCGAGTAATATAGTTTTTCAGTCCATACTAGCCTTCATATTTAGTATTCCACTTATATCTACTTTAGGGCAATTCATAACCTCAGGCTTTATTAGCAAAAATACTTCTGTATTAATTTTATATTGGCCTGGAGTTACTTGGAACTTTTCTGTAAACTTACCTGTTTGGCTCATCTTTGGAATTATTGCAGCTTCATATGTAGTTGGTATAGCATATATGTTCAAAAATAGGATATTTGGCAAGATTGTAGTTATAGGTTTTATAGGACTTATCGTAGCACAAATAGTCGGCATCGCTTTTAGCACGATTACTAACTTCAAGGAATTACAACAAGTTAGTTCTGTTGCAAAAGCAGGTGTTGTGAATAGAATGTTATTTTCATTATGGCATAATCCAGCCTGGGAGGAAATTGTATTTAGAGGACTTCCATTAATATGTTTAATGGCTCTTAAGAAAAGATTATCTAAAAAAAGATATAATTTTGCAATAGCTTTATATTTCATTATACCTTCAATAGCTATGGCCTTGTATCACATTCCTAATCATGGTGCTTCAAGAATTGCTGACACATTAGTTTTATCATTAGTTTTTGCTTGGCTTGCATTTAAATACACTTTTTTTGCACCTTTGATAATGCACTATATTGCTGATTCAATCACGGTACTTTATTTAGGTGACATGAAGGGAATACCTAAGAACGAAGTACTTTGGTTATCTAATAATTCTGGACTTATTAATTCAGCTTTCAGTATAGGAATTATAGTATTGCTTATATCTATACCTTTTATCCTTATATACAATATTAAAAAAATGAAAAAAGCTGATACCCTTAACTATAATTTATAATATTGAACTAAATTATATATAACCTTTTATTGTATCTTTAAAATAAGATTATATAGGAGATATTTATGAAAAAAACAATTTCAGTTTTGCTAGTTTTCATTTTTGCAGCTGTATTATTTGCACTGTATTTCAATAACACTGCAGGTAAAAGTAAGAAAATCAGTTCAATTGAAGTAATTAGGCAGTCTGACAAGAAAAAATGGATACTTTCAGATAAGAATACTTTAGATAGATTTGCCAATGCAATAAATGATAAAAAGAAAACTAATGCAAAGATTGATATACGATCGTGTGATTACACTGTAACTATAAATTTTGAAGATACTTCCTCCGAAGATTATATGCTGTGGGTAGATAAAGATATAAATGTTCAAGGAGTCTTAATGAATAAAGATTCAACTTGGTTTATAAATAAAAAGTCAAATCCTGTTTTTAAAGAGATTTTAGAATAGCACTGAAGTATTCTATTTTCATGAATTCTAATAAGTTAGAACCTAATAGATTTTCACTGTGTGTAATTAATATCTTCATACCATGTGTTTTTCTTGCAAAAGATGCTATAATAAGGAATATTTAACCTGTTTAATATACTACATAAGGGATTGGAGGCAAAAATGAGTAAATTAAAGTTAGTTTTACCTACCCCAGAATACAAAGAAAAAATCATGGATTATAAAAGAGAATTTTTAGAAAATGGAGACAGCATGGATGGTACCGCAGGCTTAAAAGATGCTGAATCCTTTGAGAAGTGGTATACTGCATTTTGCAATAATCTAAAAGAAGAAACAGTTGCTAAGGGATTAGTTCCAGCAACAACATACTTAGCTATTTCTACTGAGGATGGTCGTTTGATTGGAATGATTGATATTAGGCATCGCCTAAATGATTATCTGCTAAGTTTTGGTGGACATATAGGTTATAGTGTTAGAAAATCAGAAAGACAAAAAGGTTATGCAACTGAGATGCTTGCCTTAGCCTTAAAGGAGTGCATAAAATTAGATATAAATAAGGTTTTAATCACTTGTAACAAGGAAAACATCGGTTCCGCAAAAACCATATTAAATAATAACGGAAAGTTTGAAAATGAAATCGTAGAAGGAAGTAGGATTACTCAAAGATACTGGATAACCTTGGATTAAGCTATCTTTGAGCGATGTGTTGAAAATACTACAATTTTTAAGGGATGTCAAAATGACCTCCCTTGTGATTTTATTAATATTATTCATTTATACACTGTCTTAAAAGTTTACTATAATATATCTTATAAAAATCAAATAAAGTTTTTGCGCTCACTATAAAGCACACTATTTTTCTATAAGCATGGTTAGATTACATTGAACTACAAAATTCCTAACTTTTCTAACGCTTCTTTTTCACTACTTAAAAAGAATATATTATTACCATTATTACTTTCATAAATAAAATCTCTAAGACTCTTACTTGTATAGCCTGAAAAATCTCCAACTATTGCAAGCTTCATACGATAGTTTATAAACTTTTGAAGCACTTCCCCTGCTAATTTTGTTTTTAAATCAAAGAACTCTTCTACTATTGTTGACTTATCTAGAATCATTGCATCACAACCTGTCTCATAGCTTACAGTTGCTATTAGATCCAAGGCAGATTGAACATCTGTTATCAATACTTCACTGCTTTTTACAACAGCTATTTCTACTTTATTTTCTATTATCTTATTAATTTCCATGGTTTCTCTCCTTTTACTTTACGATTAAATACCTAAAGCTAGTTCATCAAAATATCCAAAAATTCATTTTGCTCAACTTCATCATTTTTCCCATCTGGCAGGAGGTGAAATATAATCTCGTCTTCCCTCCAAAGGCCGCCAATAGAATCAAGCATGTAATTCGCACATTTACTGATCAATTCAAACTGTTTCTCTAAGCAATTTTCTGAATATAAGTTTGAAATTATATGGAATAATATAGGTTCCTGATCTTCAATAAGTTTTAAGTGTAATTTTGGTTTTCCCACTTCCCATCCATTTATACGAGCATAACAGGATAAAAACCAATCCATTGAGGAATAAATAAAGTATTTTGTATATAATTCATTATCATACAATCTATGTTCTAATTTATCAAGTACATGTTTAAAAGAAAATCTAAACATCATCTTTTCAAAATCTGATAAATCTCTTGAAGTCCCCCAAGTAGTTTGAACTCTTTTTGATAACTCTGAGATTGTATTGTCCTTATCATATATTATTTTGCAATTAAGATGAACCAACATAAATTCATCTTGAGGTATATCTGACATGAAATCCTCTTTAGATAAAAGCATACAATCAACAGGAATATCTTTGATGTGAAAATGTACTCCTGTAAAGTTTGTAGATATAGGTTTATCAAAAATTACAGTCAAATCATAATCTCCACCAATAGACATATCCTTATAAGTTCTTCCGCCGTATTCAACAATACCTATAATATTTTCATTTTTCTTTAGGTGTTCAATAAAGCTTTCAATATCATCAAATGAATTTTCCCTAATAATCAATTTTTCACCTTCCTATCGTAAAGCCATAATAAATCACACTATAATTTTTTGACACTTATCCATATGATACCATCATTGTATTTGCATGTAAACTCAAGTCATATACTTTGATGACGCTTATACATCATAGCGAAACAATTAAAGATATGCCAGTTAATAATAAGCTTTAGCTTATATTAAAGAATAGCTCTAAAAGTTATCTAAAGCCTTAATCTACTTCGAATCTTGCAGAAAATTAGGCAAGAGGTGTGCGCCAGATATTACTATAAAAAAAGCCTCCTATTATGTATTAAATAAATGTTGGTACTTCTACCTAAATGGACAAGCAGTAAAATAACAACATTTATTTAATACAGAAGCTAAGGATAAAAAATATATACATACAGATTGTATTGTATGAGCAGTGCATTTGAGTAATTATATTTAAAATCAGAATAGAAATTGTATTATATGAAGTTTAAGAATTTAAATAGTACAAATTTTAACTAACTATTTTATATTGTGGGGGATATTTGTTTTTCCATTATATAATTGCCAATAGCTAAGCTAGAGTGACGAAATATCACGCATTAAATAACTATATTGACATGGACAATTAAATAGCTTAATATAGTTCATATATGAACTGTTCAATTATGAACTATATTTAAAGGAGGTATTCTTATGGATTACAATGATTCCAAAGCAAAACAGGCTGCAGAGGTAGTTCAATCATTTATGATGATTAGCAAAACTCTAGCAAAATACACACAAAAAAATGCGGATAGTTTAGGTTTGACTTTGCAGCAATTAGGAGTTTTAAATACCATTTATTCTTCTCCGTTAATAACTCTTAAAGAAATAACAGAGAAATTATTAATTCCTAAAAGTACAGCAAGTGTTAGCGTCGAAGAACTTGTAAATTTGGGTTTGGTTGAACGTAAATCATCCGAAGAAGATAGACGTCAAATCAACTTAATTTCAACTGACAAAGGTAGGGAAATATCAAGAAAGTCAATTCAAACTCCTGCTTCATATATAGCCATGGTTTCTGCACTTGAAAAAATATCAACGGAAGATATAGACTCACTTCTTCGCATTCACAAGGAACTGTCTAAGTTTCTATAGTGGAATAACAAAAAAGATGTACTACTTTAATTAGAAATTATTTTAAAGCTCTTACCAATCTTGGAGAAGCATTAAAAGATAATCTCTATCAAAAAAGTAATACATCTATATTTTTATTTGTATTAGTTATCTGTCATTTTGCTGTGAAGATACTCTTCATATAACTTATCAAAGCCTTTGATACCTATAGCTTTTGCAGTATTTTCATCGTAGTATTCTTTAAGTTCTTCTACTTTTCCTATAGGCATTTCATATTGTATGATTATTGTACTGCTTAAGAAATACATTTTGTTTTCTTTAATAAACTTTATCACTTCCGTGAATAGCAAGTCTTTTTCTTCTAAAAATTTTGCTCTTTCTCCATGATAACTCACTTCTACTATACAATCTGAATAGGTGTGCTTTGGTTCATTCAATAGATTCCATTTAACCTCTTTGTTTTTTATTCTGTCATATTCAATAAAATCATTAATATACAAGTCTATGCCTGAAGCTTCTTCTTTTGTTCCCTTGTATAGAACAACCTCATAACCGCCTAAAATTTTGCAGGAGTTTAATTTCTTAGCCTTAATACCTTTTGCGGTTATCTCTTTTTCATTAACCATAATTATAAGTTCATCTTTTTCGATAAACTTTCCATAAATTCTTCCTAGTCTTGATAAAATGCTATCTATATAATAATTATTTTCTAACTGCTTCTTTATACTCTTTTCCAAGTCGCTAATTACTATAATAGTTCCTTCTACTATCTTTGAATTATAAGCTATGTTTTCGCTTTGGGATTGAAGCTCGTCACTACTTAAATTAAGATCTAAGGAAAACTTTCTAGAGCATCTTTTCTTGTTTGAAAATATCTCTATTTTATTCCCCAGCTTAAAGAAAGACTTTTTAATACCTAATCCAGAGATATGGTCTCCATTTTCAAAACCAATTCTAAAGATATCTTTGTCTGTGATCTTGCTATGGATTCCTCCACTATTATCACTAATTTTTATTGAATCATCGGTTATATTTATATTGATCTTACAGGGATTTTCGCTAGTTGTCACTTCTCTTCTAGCATTAATAGAGTTATCAATAAACCTACTTAGTGATTTAGATATATCTTCTTCCTCAACTAAATTTCTTCTTAGGAATTTCTTATCCACTATTACCCTATTTAAACTTACCATGATTCTCCTCTACTATTAAGTAATCTAGTATTACTATATGCTGAAGATTTTATTTTGCTACTAATGTAACCTTTACATAGTATAAAAAAAATCGCTTAAGTGACCTCCTTCAGTGAGTTTTTTCGCACATCTGTCTTTCCCAATGCCTATTAGAAAAACTTGGCATGTGAATAAGTTTTATTTTTTACTATGTAACCGTAAAAAACTTCTAAAGCCATCGAAATATGTAGGTTTAGCTAGCTTGAAATTTTTATATTTTTCTAGGAATCGAAAAATTGTAGCCTGACATAAGCAATTAACAGATGCCAGGCTACAATTTTCTTACTTTAAGCACTCATTTTATATAGATACCACTTACATGTATCCTTTATATATTTAAGCTCTATATTTTTTTGTACTTCATTAATAGTACTTATACATGTGAATATAATAGTTTCTATTCTATCAATTTTTATTTCATCAACCTTTAATATTTTACTTACAGTAAATACACTGTAGCTTTCATCTTCTGAAAATACCCGAAATCTTACCGGTACTATCTTCCCCTCTTTATTAAAGGCAGCTACCATTTCTATATTCTTGTTTAACACCATTTTCCTCACCTCAAAATCTTATCAATATCATTATATAAGAACATTTGTTCGCAAGTCAAGATGGTGTATAAAATTTTCCTGTTGACAAGTTTAAGCTTCGTTATTCTTAAACAAACTTTCAAGGTCAAAGCCTAATTGTTTAGCTTCACCAAGTCTTATTAAAGCATCAGGATCATTGTCTCTGAAATATGTATGCTTTATTTCCCTTTCCTTAGTCATTATTTGAGTACTATTGTCCTTAGAACTTCTAAGTCTTAAACTATACACAATAGGGAAATAGGTTCTTATGAACTTTCCTTCTGCATGCGCTGTAAGGGCTATTATTTGGAAGCCTAATTGCTCTGCTATGAAGAAAACCGGATCAAGAACGTGGTCACTGGAAGCTTTACCAAACGGGTTGTCCACAATCACTGTTCTGTAGTGCCTATTAGTTGGCATTATCTGTTTTCTTTTTTCAGCTAAGTAGTTTAATATACCTAAGAATAAGGACATATTCTTACTCCACTTCTCTCCTCCAGACCAAGAATTAGATACTTCCCAAGAGAAAGGCGCACTTCTCATTTTTCCGTCATTGGTTACTTTTCTACATTTAACTTTAATAGTATCTTGCTTCATTACTATTTGTAATAATTGCTTGGACTTAAGCCATTTTTCAATTTCTTTCTTTGCCTGGTCTGCTAGTTCCATTCCATTTTCATCTTTAAATTTGTCGCCTTCAAGTTGGTTCAGCATCCAATCAATATGCTTTGCCAGTTCTTCTTTTCCTTCTTTTTCATCCCACTCTGGGACATTGAAGATAAATACTTCTTTCCATTCCTCTTCAACCTTTATTCTTGTCTTTTTAGGAATAGCTTTTAGTTCTTGAACCATTGTAATTAGATAAGAATGTAATTGATTAATAAACTGCTGCACTTCCTTATCATGTTCACGAATATCATTTTGAGCAATATCTATGGTTCGTGATATTCTTTCATTCATCATCTTCTGCCACTCAATGATATCCTTATAGGTATTTTTAAATCTCACACCTGAAGTAGCCATCTCTTTAAGCTTTACATCAAGTATTTCGCTTTCACAGAATTTTACAAACACATCCTTTTGTGCTTCTGTTTCTAAGCTCTTTTTATCTAAGACTTTCTTTATATCTTCTAATTTCTTCTTTGCAGCCTCAACGATTCCTTTTCTATTATAAGGAAGATTCTGTGCTAGCTCCTCTGGAAGTTTACATAACTGAATCTCTTCACTTAAATAAGCATAGCTTGCATTGAAAAGTTCTAGATTTCTTAAGATATTCAAAGTACTTTTTTCTTCGTTATCTAATCTTTCTTTTTCACTGGATAAATAAGCTCTCTTTTTCTTTAAAACATCTTTTTCCTTTGATAGCTGCGGCTTTATAAGCTCAAGTTCCAAATTGAAATTGATTATTTCTTTATAGTATTTTAGATAATCTTCTTTTTTAACTTCGTAAAGAGTTTTACTCTTTTCAAATCTTGTTTTAGCTTCATCAGCTTCACCTTTTAATTTTCCTAACGGTTCTTTTAGTTCCTTTATTTCATCAAGCAAACTGGATATTTCTATATCACCATTAAGAGGAAATTCTAAATTTTCATCTGCAGTAACCTCTAGTTTTTTCATAAAGTCCTGCAGCTGCTTTTCATGATTTTTCTTTAAATTTATAGAGCCTTTTAATCTCTCTTCTATCTGTCCTCTATTTTGCTGCTTATTATCAAGCTGATCTTTAAGTATTTTTCTCTCCTCTTCCAATACTTCTTTACTTAAGTCAGAAAACATTGGAGATAAAGTTTTTACTTCTTCGTATAGTTTTTCAGCCTTTAAAGAACTTATATTGTTTTTTACATTACTTAAATCTCTATCTAACTGAGTTTTAACTTCTTCATTTTCCTTAAAAGTTCTTTCAGCTCTTAAAGTTTCTACTTCTATTAGCTCTAGATCTTTACTAATAAGGCTTATCTTAACTTCATTTTCTTCTTTTTCACTGGTCTTGCTTATGGATTCTTGTCCCTTTATTACCTTATCCTCTAGATTTCTCTGCTCTGTACTAAACTCTTTCACATCACTGTCTATCTTTTTAACTTCAATATCTATTTCACTTAGTCTAGCTTCACTAATCTTTATTGAATTAGAGACTTCTTCTGCTTTTTCCTTAAGGCCCTTTTCGACTTTTAAAAGCTCATTATAATGTTCATATGGATATTTATTATAAAATGTAGTTATATCTCTATGTAAATCTTGGCACTGACTTAGCTCTGCTTCTTTTTCTTCACGGAGCTTTGTAGTTTCGTCAGCCTTAAGCACAATATCTTTTTGCCAGTTTTCAAAATATGTTTGATTTATGTTATTAGACCAAATAGAAGGATATATTATGTTTTCTTTTATTGTAGCATTTTCTCCTAAAGCATTAGCCTTAGCTTCATTTTCACTAAGTATTATAATAGGATGTAGAATGTCTCCTATACTTTTACTAACCTTATCTTTAACCTTCTCTACCTCTTTGTCTGAAGTTATTAAGCTCAAGGCCCAATAAGGATAGTTTTTAAAAAGCTCCTGCTCAGACTTTCCTTCTTTTCTGCATATTCTTTGAATATACTTTGTACCACTTTCTAAATAATTAAATCCAGTTCTCCATTGGTCTATACTCTTCTCTAAGGCAGGATCTGCTGTATAATATTCACTTTCTTTGTACTCATCAGCATACCTATGAGCTAGTCTTTCATTAAATATAGATGTTTCTTTTTCTTCCTTTAATTTATAAAGCTTACTTTCTACCTGAGTAACTATTGTACTTTGCTTTGAATATATAGAATCAGCTTCAAAGCTTAGCCAACTGCTTCTAAATTCTTTTATATTACTTAATAGCTCAACCTTGTTATCATTTATACTCTTAATCTCGCTAGTTAAAGCATGCTTCTCCTCATTAACCCCTTCTAATTCTTTTCTAAAATTAGTCAAAGCTTCCTTGAGGTTTTGTTGTTCTTCATTAAGACTTCTTTTCTGGTTGTTAGCTTCAAAGATTTTATGTTCAAGCTCATTTATTCTATTTTTCCATATTAAGACTTCGTCTTTTATATTGCCTTCATTAGGATTGTCTAAGATTGCTTTATTGATCTTATTTATATCAGTAGTCAAATAAGAAATTATACCTTGAAGATTGCTTTTATTATCCAGTAAAGTCTTCTCTTTAGTCCTTATAGCCTTTAGTTCCATCTCACTAGTCTTAAGCTGCTGGACAACATTATTTATCTGACCTTCTAATAAATTCTTTTCTTTTTCTAAGCTTTCTTCCTTATCTAAATAGTAACCTCTTATTCTTTTACTATTTTCCTCTAGTTTCTCTTTTATATCTTCAACAGCTTCATCCTTATCTAATGCTTCTAGCTGTTTATTTATAAGTTCAATACTTTCTGCTTCTACTTTTATGTCTTTTTTATACTTTGAGATTTGAAGGCTTGAATACTTACTTTCCTTCTCAGCCTTTATATGTTTAAGTTTGTCATAGCTTTCAAGAGTTTGTTTGTAGTTTTTCTCTTCCTTAATCATGTCATTTTCATATTTTTTTATGTCATAGGATAAGTTTTTTTGTTTCCAAAGCTCTTCTTCCTCAGATAAAGCAAGGGTTTCCTTATTATTCTTTTCAAGCTTACCCTTTATATCCTCAGCTTCTATCTTTATGTAATTGTCCAAAGCTTTTAAAGCTTCTTTTGCCTTTATCTCTTCAGCTTTAGCTAAATCATACTCTTCAAAAACTCTTGAATATAACTCTATCTGCTCTTCAACCTTTTTGCTTTCTTCTATTCTTGCATTTAGCTGTTTATATTTTTTAAAGTGTTCTCTTTGTCTTTCAAAAATCTCAACAAAATCCTTAGTACCTTCTCCAGCCAAAGCTTCTTCCACAGTAGGTATAAGTAGATTGTCTACAAGCTGACCAGTGGTCTTGCAAGCATCAAAAAAGGCTTCTACTCCACCTTCTGCTCCATTTATTAAAGCGATTTTCCTCCACTCTGAAGGTATTATCTTAAAATTATCTTCTATGTAAGAATGGTATTCTCTTATGCTCTTAAAGGTTTTAGCATTCATTCTGTTTTGGCTCATATAACCATAGTATTCTGCCATTTCTTCCTTAGTGGACGGCCTCATGCTTCCATTGATGCTTTCTCTTACAAAAGGTATCTTATCGATGGAATTATCATCATTTTCTATGTATTCATAAACATACTTATGAGAATCTATATACTCCTTATTCATAAACAAGGTCACTGCTGTAACCGCATATCTTCTTGGTCTCTCATTTAATATCCACTCAATGGCAATATGTGCTGAGGTATTTTGCAATGCTAATGTATTTTTCACCTTTCTATCTGCTACTTCAATATTTGGAAGTATTGCTTGCAGCGCCGTTTGAACAAAAACAGTTTTTCCTCCGCCATTTTCAAGTAGTATAGCTCCGTTATAGCTGTCAAACTCAAAAATATCATCATTATATCTTTTTTCACCATTTTCATACACCACATTAGTAAAACGAATTTTTGAAATCGCCGGCATTACTTTTCGTCCCCCTTCATCTTGTCAATGTTGTACAGAAAATCTAGTATTCCTCTATTGTAATCATACTCCATGTAGTATCTCTGAATGATAGTCTTAGCCTTTTCCGTAAGCTCAAGCTCTTCATTTCCAATATCCTTTATAAGTTCTTGGTCCTCAAGAAACTTTTTAACAGTATTTAAAAAGCTCTTTCTACTTATAGTTCTACCATCCTGAGCCTTTACTTTTTCCTTAATTTCATCCATGTCAGTCCACTTTTGAATTATAGCAGACCAATTATACTCAAACTCCTGATCTAGAGCTTTAAGCTTTTCCTCTTCATGCTCTGTTAATATAAAAATTCTCTGATTTAAACTATCTAGCCAATCAGTTATGGTAATAAAATCTCTAGTTGCTTCATTAGTTTGATAACTATCATAAAAATCACCAAATAAAACGATAATTGATAAATACATAAGATATAAATCCAGATTCACAGCTTTACTTGGGAGATATGCTTTTCTTATAGCTTCATTTGAAACGTGGAAAATAGACTCTTTTGCTATGGGAATCATATAGATTACTTCCCCAGAAGAAAAGATAGTACAATCTACCTCTCTAGCAAACTGATCTACCAGTCCTCGTGTAACATCGTCTGAGGTATAAAGCTTTAAATCCTCTTTTTCTCCGTATCCGTTCATAGCTAGTGTAGAATATAGCTTGAAGCTTTGCATTACTTGCTCATTGCTATAAAGTGCCATTAATATTCCTCCAATCTAAAGCTCATATTCTTAATTTCAAATCTATCTGTAACTTTCAGTATAGTGTCAAGTTCCTCTACATAAAGCTTCTTGCCCTTTTTAATTAATAACTTATAAACTTGTCCAAATATACCCTCTTCTTGATCCTCCTGCACTTCCATAACCACAGGAGATTTTTGATGCAATATAATAAAGAAATCATAAAAACTACGGTGATTTAATATTTCAGCGTAAGCATTATCTTTCATAAACTCAACTATTCTTTCAAGAGTTATTTCATTTTCAGCCTTCATGGCCATAAGTATTATAGAACCAATTACCTTATAATTGTTGCTTTGAAGCTTAATATCAAGCTTCGCCTCTTCATCGCTAGTTACAGCTAAAAAGTCATTTATTCTTTCTTCTTTATCCAGCTTTTCTATCTTCTGATGAGAAAATACAGTTAAAGGAGACCACACCTTGCTTTTTTCTAAATACAGAAAAGGTTCAATAAGCGTTCTTGTCTCACCTAGTGGAATAGGTGATGAAAATACTCTGCTGGTTATTTCTTGATTGAAATTAAAAGAGTCTATCCCTACATAATATAAGGATTCCTGAGCTGCTTGAAGTGCTGAAGTCTTAAGAATAATGCTATCTTTAAAGAGTAGCCTATGGTTGTAATGAACCTCTCCTAGTTCTTTATCTATCTGTATGATAAGCTCATAAGCCTTTCTATCTTCGCTTTTACTTAAGTCACTGGCTATCTTTTCTCTAGTTTCTGTTACGAAGGTTTTTAATTCTTCAAACTCTTCATCTTCCATTTGCAATCTATTATTTATGTCTTCAATTATATTTTTATATCTTTCATAGGTTTCATTAGATACAATATTTCTATTGACCTCATGCTTAATCCTAACTATTCTATCCTGCAGGTTCTTAACATCCAGATTCATTTCATCTATCTGCCTTAAAGCTCCAGAAAACTCACCCTTCTCAAGCTGTTTTCTAAGTACCAGCTGATTTATAGAAAGTTGGAATTCATTAAAATATTCTTTTGTGGCAAAGATAAGCTCAAGCCCCTGCTCATCAAGAGTATAATACTGAGTGTTGGTCTCAAGATCTGCCTTTGCAGCCTTAAGCACTGAATACTGTACAGTTTCTTGCTTCTTAGTCTCCCAATTGAAAAAAGTCTTTGAATTTCTTTTTCCTGTAGGAGGTCTAAAGGTATCAATAATGGTTCTTGCAACCCTCTCAAAACCTATAATATCCATAGTTATTTCATCTTTACTTAACTCCTGTAAAAATGCAGCAAGCTCCTTCACCCCTGTTTTCTTATTTCTTATAAGCATATTCTCAAAAAAGAACAGTAAGGTTAAAAGGCCAAAACTAAAATAATCAACCTCTTTTCCTTTGTCATCCTTCATTCCTTTTCTTGATAATGCATATAAAGGATCAAATAGAGCCAGTCTTTGAATTCTTTCTCTGTAGTTCTCAACTACATTTCCTATGTTTATTTCCATACGCTGTTCCTCCATATGTGCTGAAGTTCTATTTTTCTTAAGCCAGGTTGTGGCAAGTATTGTTCATTTTTTCACCAATGTTTTTGTAGTTTGATTGTACATATATTTTACCATAAAAACAAGAAAAACACTAGCGTCCTACGAACTAGTGTTTCCATGTTCTTTTTAATTATCTTTTTAAAGCTAAATTTTATATGAATGTTGTTCACAGCGAATTAAAAGGTGGATTAATTTCAGATTTTAAAGAAAGACAACCGATTTGTTTAATTTTATACATGTATTTTATTTTAATGTTATAATTGGATGTGTTATAAAAATAGCCTGACATTATAATGTCGATGCCAGGCTATAATTTTATAATTTCAAGCAATGATTTTAAAAATCTCTACTAAATCAAAATTTCTATCCCTATAAATAGCTAACCTCTACACTTACTACTAATAAGTGGGATAATAGCCAGCATTTTCGCCTTAACTTAGCAATGGTTTATCTTTATACTATTCAGCCTTTATGCTATACTATTATGGTATAGTTTATTATTTAACAAATGAAGAAATTAAATTGGAGGTAAACATCATGCACAAACTATTTAGGCCGGCAATAAGAGTGATGAACAATTTAAAGTATCCTCAAAAATTTGGCATTATAATGGTTATATTTCTTATTCCACTGTCAATATTATTGTTCTTTCATATCCAAAATTTAGCTTCTAATGTAAACGTATCCAAGAGTCAACTCAATGGTCTATCCTATGGTTCTGAAATTAGCTCATTAATTCAAAAAGTTCAACAACATAGAGGGCTAATGTCTTTATTTTTAGGAGGTAAAACTGATACAAAAGACACAATAACTGAAAAAAACTCTGAAATCAATGCAATAATTAGTAAAATAGATAAATTAGATGCTAGTTATGGTAAAGCCTTCTCTACTTCTTCACAATGGAGCAAGATAAAAAGCGATTGGTCCAAATTAGAAAATGAAAGCTTTAATCTTTCAATGGTGGATTCTAGCAAACGACATACAGACTTAATATCTGATATTTTAAATTTAAAGATGGATGTTTCAGATGGCTCAAAATTATCTTTATTAGATAACATTGGAGAATATTATTTTTCTGATATGATTATAAATAAACTTCCTGAGATTACAGAACAAATTGGACAAGCAAGAGCCTTAGGTTCAGGCGTGGCGTCTAAAAAAAACATGACAGGTGACGAAAAATACAAACTGCTTGCCTTATCTCAGTCTATAATAAATTCAATCCAAGGTACTGAACGTGACATGAACATAATATATTCTAACAATCCAGAGGTAAAAGCTAAGCTAGGGGATGTTACTGGTGGAGTTTTAACTAAAGCAAACTCTCTGGTTAACACTATAAATACTGAACTCATAAACAAAGATTCGATAACATTGGACTCTACTAAATATTTTAATGATTCAACATCAGTTATAGATAGTGTATACGGTCTAATTAATCAATCCTCTGATATTTTATCTCAGTTATTACAAAATGATATTCAAAGGGAAACATCAAAAAGAGATATAACCATAGGAATTGTTGCTTTAGCACTTTTACTTATTCTTTATCTTTTCGTAGGTTTCTATTTAGCTATTAGAGAAACATTAAATATTATTGAGATAGCTTCAAATAAAATTGCTTCTGGAGATTTAAATGTACGGGTTGATCATTGTGTTAAAGATGAAACTAAATTAGTAATAAATTCATTAAACAATATTGCAAAAGCTTTTTCTTCAATTGTGTCTTCAGCTCAAGTAGTTACAGCTGAGGTTGCAACCTCCTCAAAAGAACTATTTGCTGTGACAACTCAATCAGCTTTGGCAGCTAATCAAGTAGCTGTAGCTATGCAGGAAGTGGCTTCAGGTGTTGAGCAGCAGCTTGAAAAAAATGATGAGATATCCACCTCTTTTAATGAAATTGTAAAGGCAATGCAGGCTATATCCGAAAACTCTTTAGAGGTGGCTGGTTCCTCTATTAATATGAAAGAAGAAGCAGAGCAAGGGTATGTTTCTGTAAAACAATCTATTTCACAGATGAATAATGTAAGTCGTTCCGTTAATGATACCAACACAATCATTCAAACCTTAGGTGCAAAATCTAAAAATATCAGCAGCATAATTGCTACTATTACAGAAATAGCTTCTCAGACTAATTTGCTTGCCTTAAATGCTGCCATAGAAGCAGCAAGAGCAGGTGAACAGGGAAGAGGTTTTGCAGTGGTTGCTGAAGAAGTAAGAGAACTTGCAGAAAAAAGTGCAGAGTCTGCTAGTGAGATATCAAAGATAATACTATCTATACAAAATGAAACAGAGTCCTCTGTTGTGAATATGAATAAAGTTATGGTATCAGTTCAAGAAGAGCTAAGGACGGTGCATGAGTTTGAAGATATTCTAACAAACATCGTAAACTCCGCCAAAAAAGTTAGTGAGCAAATACATGATGTTTCTGCAACAGTTGAAGAAATCTCAGCAAGCTCTCAAGAGGTTTCAGTGTTAGTATCTCAAGTAGATTCCATGGCTAAAAACTTCTCTGATAAAGCTCAAAATGTAGCTAGTTCTTCTGAGGAACAACTGGCAGGATTAGAAAGTATAGAGAGTGCTACTGGAGTAATTCATGAGCTGGCTGATTCATTAAAGGTTAAGATAGATACCTTTAAGGTTTAAATGATGGTAGTTAGTGTAGCATAAATACAGTTATTAAACTATATTATAACTCACAAATCCTTTTGTACATAAAAGACAAGCTTCACCTTAAAGTGAAGCTTGTCTTCTTTACATTATCTATATTCCAAAAGTATACTATCCTTTGCAACCATATTTTTATCAACATGAAAATTTAAAATCTCATGGTTATTTTGGTTTGCAAGTATTAGCATTATTGTATCATCTAGTTCTTTATCATTAAGCAACTTCTTGTCAAAACTTATTAGAAGTTCTCCCTTTTTAACTTTCTGTCCTTCTTCACAGTGTATATTAAAGCCCTCACCTTTTAAGCTTACTGTATCAATTCCAACATGTATAAGGATTTCCACTCCATCCTCTGTTTCTATGCCAACAGCATGCTTACTATCCTTCATAACAATAATTATCTTTCCATCGCATGGAGAATATACTTTGTTATCTGTTGGAGTAATGGCAATTCCTTCCCCCATCATCTTCTGTGAAAAAACCTCATCCTTAACCGCAGCTAAATCTATACTTGTACCATTTGTGAAGGCATATAAAACCTTTTTATTTCTATTTGAACTTTTAAACAAATTCTTAAACATATATACCTCTACTATTTTAATTCTGGCCAGTATTCTTTATTAGCTTCAATCATCTCATCTAAAATCTTCTTAGCTACAAAAGCAGAAGGTATTGGTTTGTTCATAGTAAATGCCATAAGAGCTTTTTCATAAGAGCCTTCAATTGCAGCTTCTACCACTAGTTTTTCACAAGCTTCTTGTTGTTCAATTAGACCTTTATAGAAGGTTGGAATTTCTCCAACTCTAACTGGTTCTGGACCATCTTTAGTGATGTAAGCTGGTATTTCTACCATTGCATCATCTGGTAAGTTTTTAACAGCACCATTATTCTCAACCATAACTAGATGCCTCTTTCTCATATCAAAAGCTAAACTCATAGCAACTTCCACAATAAATTCTCCATGTACACCTGTGAAGAATTGAGTAAGGTCTATTTCACCTGTTGCATTGTACTGGTCTACAGCATCAAATATCTTCTTCTCTCTTCCTTCCATTACTTCATTAGCTCTAGTGTGGTTCTTATCTGCATCTTTAACAATGCTGTCTCCTAGTAGATAATATTGCATATAAGTGTTTGGAAGATATTTAGGGAACATTCTCATTATATATTTAGCATTATCAAAGGTATGAAGCCAAGAAGCATCATTATGCCTTACTTCACTTCTTGAATCTGGAGGAATATATCCATGTTCAGCTACATAAGCTTTTAATTCTTCAGTTTTATCTTCTCCCTTTACTCTAATCTTAGTAAACCAACCAAAGTGATTTAACCCAAAGTAATCAGCTTCTATATCATGCCTATCACAATCTAAAATATTAGCCATATTTCTCATTATAGCTACTGGCATATCACATATATTAAGAATTCTAGCCTTTGGTCTTAATTTGTGCATAGCTTTAGCAACTATTGCAGCAGGGTTAGAATAGTTTACAATCCAATAATTTGGGCTTGCATACTTTTCACAGAAATCTATCATCTCAACCATTGGATATATAGTTCTTAAACCATACGCAAGTCCTCCTGGCCCACAGGTTTCTTGTCCTACAACATCGTATTTTAGTGGTATTTTTTCATCCTGCTCTCTTAATTTATATAAACCCACACGCATTTGGGCAAATACAAAGTCAGCATCCTTGAAACCTTCTTCAGGATCTGTTGTAAATACAAGTTTTACCTCAGGATCAAACATCTCAACAACCTTTTTAACTATTACCCCAACCTTGTTTTGACGTTCTTCATTTATATCATATAATCTTAATTCCGATATCTTAAAATCTTCTTTTCTTGAAAGCAAACTTTTTACGATTCCTGGAGTGTATGTGCTTCCACCGCCTACGATTACTAGTTTAAATGTTCTCATATTAATGCTTCCTCTCTAATTTAAATTTACTTTAATGTTTCCATTGTTTCTAAAGCTTCATCTACAATAGTTCTTATTTTATTTATTGTAAGTCCATAAACAACTTGGATATTGTTGCCTTTTCTCACAACTCCAGATGCTCCAGTTGTTTTTAAGGTTTTTTCATCGATTAAAGTATTATCTGCAACTTCAACCCTAAGTCTTGAGAAGCAATTATCTACAGTTAAAATATTCTTTTTACCACCTAAAGCTTTTATAATTGTTAAAGCCTTTTCTCTATCTTCAGCTTCTTCATCATTCTTACTAGCTGACTTCATTTGATTTTTTACTGCTGCTGCATTTTCATTTAAGTCCACTGCCATATCAGTATCATCATCTTCTCTTCCTGGAGTCTTTAAATCTAACTTTTCAATCATAATTTTAAATACAAAGAATAATACAACTATCTCAACAAGACCAACTAATACATATAAAGGCCAATGAGTTTTAGAAATTCCAGCTGGTAGATTAATAACAAGGAAATCTAAAATACCATTTGTTGCACAAACTCTTACGTTTAATAAGTAAACAAACATTTGGAACAATCCATCAATAACTGAATATACAAACCATAATAATGGTGCTGCAAATATAAAGGTAAATTCTAAAGGTTCAGTAATACCTGCGATAACAGCTGTTAAAGTTGATGGGATAAGTTGAGCCTTTAAGTTATTACGTTTACCTTTTTTAGCTGTGAAGTAGAATGCTAAAGCTACACCAATTACACCAAAGGTTTTAACTAATCCATAAGTCAAGAATCTTGCGGAATCTCTCATCATAGTTACACTAGGATCACCTAGTAAAGCTAAGAATACAGGTTTTGCACCAATTACATTTTGTCCGCCTATCATCATCTGATCTCCAACGGATGAATATAAGAATGGTGACCATATTAAGTGATGTAATCCTGTTGGTACTAAAAATCTATTTAAGAATCCATAAACAAATACTCCGATCGGTCCAGCAGTATTCATAAATCCTGTTAATGCTGAAATTCCACCTGCAATAGTTGGCCAAACATAAGTGATAACGATACTAAATACTGCAATTATTGGGATCATTACAATGAATACAAGCTTACTATTCCCATAAGGAGCCATGGCACTTTTAAATTCTTTAGTTACATATTTATTGTGAACCAAGGCAACTAGGACACCTAGAATCATTCCTAGAAATACTCCCATATCAGTTACATGGAATCCTAACTGTATCGTTTGTCCAGTTCCATATAATGCTCCTGCTGTATCTCCCTTTATAATTTTTCCTGATAGTTCTAACCATTTGCTGTTAGCACCTAAAAACAAAATATAGGACATTATAGAAACAAACGCTGCTTCTGCTTTTTTCTTTTTAGCCATCCCCATGGCTATTCCAACACAGAATAAAATACTTAAGTTACCCATGATAGGTGACAACATACCATTGAAAAACTTACCTATGGTCCAGATTACACCTTTTTCAGTAACAAAAGCTGTATTTGTAAAAACTGCAGTTAATGCAATAGACATACCTACTATTGGTAAAAATAAGACCGGTCCAATCATAGCTTTGGCAAACTTTTGCATACTATTTATAATCTTATCTTTCATTTAATATACCCCTCTACTATTTAATAAATTGTCTCTGGTAATTACCTGAACCTAGAATAACATGTTTAATAATCAATGTTAATAGCTTTGGCCCTTTCAGTAACATGTTGACCAAAAAGTGAACATGTTTACCTTTACATCGAAAATTAGGATGCTATTGAAATTAAATATTTAGTCATCCGATGCTTTAATTCTAATAGCTTGCGCATATAGCATCTCCTATATAACCAATTAATTTAAACTATAGTGTTGAAAATGTTCCAAATAAAAATACAAAAAAGACTACCATGAGAAAAACTCAAGATAGTCTTTACTAAAGATGATGGAATTCAAATATTTAACTATTAGATCTTACATTGGGGTAAATTGTGCTAAATTATAAATACCTAATACTTGCTCTATTTCGGCAATTTTATTTACTATATGTTCAAATCCGTCTTCACCAAATTTTTGTTCTTCTATTTCCTCAAAGCGCTCTCCTAATTCTTTAAATTCTTCTGGTGTTACCAATTCATGAAGTTCTGGAAATACAACTGTATCCTCACGAGCAGAATGAGGTTCATACATATTTATATAAAGTGTTAGTAATTGAATTAATTGAATAATGTTTTCAAAGCTATAGATATTTTTTATTGATGAAAAATATAGTATATTTTCTGTTAAGTTAGAAGCTGCGTCATGTTGCCTACGGAGGGTATTTATAAGTTCAATGTACTTAGGACTTCGTGAAAACTTAGGAAAAACATATTGTTCCTCTAACTTTTGATGATAATTTTCAATAAATTCATGTGCTATTGAAGCAGAATTATAAATAACAGCATAAATGTTTATCTGATTACTTAATTTTTCTCCTTTCAAGTATCTTAATGCATCGCTGTAAATTAATAGAATACGACGTAAAACTCCGTGCTCTCTCATTAGATCCTCCGTAGGAGAAACTTCTATTTCGTTTTCAATAGTATTTGTAATCACCGGTTATCACACCTTTTCCATATTAATTTTAAATAAGTTTCTTGCACAAAACTTCCTATATGTATAACTTAATAGTTGAAATAGAAATCCCATAGTTTATTTTTAGAGTAATAAACTAACAGTCCCCACAGTATATGCTCTTAAATATGCATTTGTGAAGAAATTCTTAAACTAAATAAATAGATATACATAATAGTTAATATGAATTTTGGTTGGTTCTGATTAGTATAATGGAATATCTATTCTTTCAAACTGTTCATAACCTTATCTAGTAAATATTCCATTACTATCATCACTCTTGCATAAAAATAGTTAGCTGTAATATTTCTATCATCTAGTTCTTTGTCGTCTAAAATAGAAAAATGAATTGTTGATTTCTTTGCCATATAACTTGCTTGATTTCCGGTGAAAGTGATAATATCTAATTCATTCTTTGATGCATAATCAATAACCTTTGTTACACTTTCAGTTTCACCACTCTTAGAAATTCCGATTACTAAAGCTCCGCCGATTTGATTACTATCATATACTCCATAGGAATTAGTCTTAATACACTTAAAGCCTAACACAAGCATTTTCCTACAAAAAAATTCAGCTATAGGTGTGGAAAAACCAGTGGCAGTTATGAAAATGATATTTTCTCTATGCTTAATAAGTGTAGACACAAAATCATCTATCTTAATCTTATCTATTTCTTCAATAAAGCTAGTAATATCAGAAGTTCTATCTTGATTCTTCTTTTGATTTTTTATGATAAAGTTTAAGCGATATATCATATCCGTATAACCTGTATAACCAAGTTTTTTCGATACCTTAATTATTGTAGCTGCAGAAGTATAATTGATATTAGCAACTTCCCTAACGCCTTTATTTAACACCAAATCTATATTATTTATTATGTATTCAAGTACCTGTCTCTCTACTTCAGTTAATTTATAATTATCAGCAAGCTTATAAATATCAAACTCCATGTTGTTTTCCTCCTAAGTTATATATAGATATCCCAGTTCTAATAAAATCTATTTATCAAATAAAACTCCATTAATAGTTAAATAAATTATTTTATATAAATGTATTTGATTTATTAAGCATTAAAAAAACTGCACTTAAAAAGGATTATACTATTCTTTTATAACAAGGAACATAGCCTAAACAAAAAATATCACAAGTACCAATTAGGCATCCGTGATATTTTCTTATAATCATACATTATACTATTCATAAGTTCACAAAGAATATATCTTAAGTTATTATAAATACTTCTCACACATTATCTCGACATATTCTATTGCATCTTTTAGCTTTGCTCCTGTTATATCTCTATATCTTTTAACAGCTTTAATCTTTTCACCATCTAAAATATATTGCTTTAGTTCAGCATCTTCCACCTCAGCCACTTCATACCCATGAAACTCTCTCATTTTCTTATCCCAGGTTTTTGAACCCATTACTATTGAAAAAAGCACCATAGCAATTATGTAAATTGAAAGCTTTAAAAATAATTCTGAAGTATTATAAGCTAGACCACCAAAGATATGATTTATAACTATAATTGGAATGGCTACAGCTAAAAGAACACTTCCACCGAATATTGCTGTCATAAAAGCTACATATTTACCTTTTCCCATTGCCTCATATTTGGCCCATTGCTCTCGTTGTTTATCTTTATCATATTTTTTCATAAATTCTCCACTTTCTATAATCTTATACTCCTTATATAACTACTCCTGGTTTTTCATTACTGGCTGAACCTATGTCGCACAATTCCTTTAGCACTTCTGAAAAAAGCTCGTACAACTCCTTAAGTCTTTCTACATCCTTTATAACACCAACCACATTAAAATAAAGCTCATCAACTCCATCAGGAAAATGTGATTTAAAATATCCTTCATCATCTTTGATTTCAAGACTTATACTAGGCTGATATTGTATTAATCGTCTTATATTATCACTTGCAAATAGCTGTTTTACTTTACTTTCATTGTTGCCCTTTATTATAAAAGCTTCATCAAACTGTGGATACCCAACATTAATATCTTCCATACCGAACATCTTTCCCAGTCCACTGAATACACCACTTCTATATATCTTAAAGTAGAAGTTATCAAGGTTTACAAAAGGTGCCCTCATTCTTGTATAGGTTATCGATGATTTCCCTGTTGAAACTACATATGTATCAAGCACAACAGTCCAATTATCTACATGTGCCTCAACCCTATCACCTTTCCAAATTCCATTGTTTACATAATCAGCATTAATTTCTGATGCAAGCTGCTGCCATATTTCTTTTTTACTTGGTCCAAATAGTCCCATAAATTCGCTTCTCCTTACCCCTAAATCATATTTGTATGTTATTAATATATACATTATATGGTGTAACCTACAATATATCAATTTGCACCTACATCTTATTTTAACTTAGTATTATTGTGAGTCTTCTAATTTTGAAAACGGACATACTTTTATGCAAGTATAACATGAAAATACGAATCCCCCTGCAGGTGTTGACCTGCCACAGATTTGCCTGCATTTCTTCTGATTTATTGTAATACCATCTAATGCAGACTGAGGGCATGATTTTAAACAAAGGTTACACCCTTCAATGCATAGTTCCTTTGCCACAGTATCTGGAGTTAATTCCATATTTGTAATTACAGCTCCAAGATAAAGTCTATTACCGTATTTTTCATTTATCAACAAAGTATTTTTGCCAATGTGTCCTAATCCACATGCTTGAGCCGCATGTTTTTGTGATAATATACCTCTTCCTTGCATATTATCAGGATCCCAATACTCATAAGGCTCATCTGAAGGAATAGGTATAGCCTTATAACCTTGTGATTCAATATAAAAAGTAAGTTTAACAGAAATATCATCCAATAGCTCAACTATCTTATTTTTCATCATTGTGTACGGTACTTTAGTATTGGCATCAAGTAGGCTTGGAGAATAGTGTTTTCCAATTGATATTACTGATCTCGCTTCAGGATAAATATCTACTGGGTGAAATCCTTTTGGTGCGTCCTTAAATCTTTCTATACTTCCTATCCCACATAAATCAGCACCTAATGAATATGATAAATTTTTAATTTGATTGTTATCCATAAGTTTTGCTTTGTAAGAGTGTTATAAGCAACATACTCTCACTTAACTTTACCTCCTTCTTTTTTAATTATGTTTTCTATTTCTAAAAGTACAACCTATATCAGTAAATACCGCGTTGAAATATCTAAATGATTATTCTTTTAATAACTTGATATAATTTTTTAGAACTATAATGACTTAATGCAATATATGCCCTGCTTATGAAAAATAGTTACCTTTTGAAAAAGTAGATTATTGCATATATAGATATACATTATTTTAAAATTAATGTTATAATTGGAATTATATTAATTATAACTTAATTGTAAAGTAATATACATTGAAATATTATAGTTTAATGCATTAGCTTAAGGAGATTATAGGAAGAACATGTGGGATGCTATTAAGAAAATCATATATATAATATTAATAATATGGACTGTTATAGTATTATTTATTGCATATAACAAAATAGAATTTACTTTTATGCTTCAATTCTTTTCAAGCTATGTAATATTCTTAATGTTGTCCGGCTTATATTTTATAATTAATATATTTTTAAATATGAAGAAACTAAACTGGGGTACAATGAAAAAAATGATGCTAAAGTTTATTATTACCGCTTTCGCATTTTGGGCTTGCAACGTTTTATTTATTTACTTTACTAAAGGCGAATTAATACTAGTTAATAAAATTTGGGGAGCTATACTTGCTTCTTTTGGTCTTACTTTCGGAGAATTAATATTTTTTAAAAAGACTACAGATTAACATTTATAATGGGTTGATACAAGATGAGGTACTTTGCTTCATCTGTATCAACCCATTTTTATTTTAGTTGGACATATTCTTTTATCCGATAGTATAAAGATTTAATTTCGACTTAGTGTTTTTCTGATTATCTCAATAGATTTAAAACTGAGCTTGTGAATAAATACAGATTTAAAGCCTACTAGCTATAAAATAACTTTACTACAACACACACACTTCTATTTATCTTTAGAATTGCAAAAAGCTATATACTTGTCACTCCAGACCTTAAGACTGTCCAAAACTTCTATAAATTCCTTTCCAATGTCGCTTAGATCATACTCTACCTTTGGAGGAATCTGAGCATAAACAGTTCTATTAACCACACCATACTCTTCTAAAGCACGTAATTGTTTAGTTAGTGTAGCCTGTGTTATCTCTGGCAAAAGTCTTTGTAACTCATTAAATCTAAGCTTTTTTTCACTTAGGTGGTGTAGTATAACCACAGCCCATTTTCCTGATAATATCCTTTGAGCAGTGGCATAAGGGCATTTTCCAAATAGTTCTTCCTGCGTTAACATATATCCTCCTTATATGGATGTACCACTTTGTAATAAAATTTATATTTTCAAACTCTCCTCTCAGAACCCAGAGGAGTTTTGAAAATAGATTCTGATCGAATTGGTACAGCCTTAGTATCTTTTTAGATACTATGTATTAAAAATAATTGTACTTGTTTAATTTTATGTAAGCAAATATAATTTGTGTATACTTAATTATATCACTGAAATTTTTGATAAACAAACAAAACCTATATGGAGGTATTAAATATGAAGATATTAGTAACAGGTGCTACAGGAAAATTAGGTTCAAAGGTGGTGGAAGCCTTATTGAAGGTTGTACCGGCAAGCGATCTTGCTGTTAGTGTTCGTAATCCTGAGAAAGCAGAAGGCTTAAAAAACAGAGGTGTTGAGGTTAGACAAGGTGACTTCGATCATCCTGAAACACTAAACACAGCCTTTGCTGAAGTTGACAGATTACTTATCATTTCAGCTGACGGTGACAACGAAACAAGAATAAGACAACACTCAAATGCAGTGGCTGCAGCTAAGGAAGCTAACGTGAAGTTTATTGCATATACTAGCGTAGGAAATGCAAGTGAAAGTTCCTTATTCCTGGCTCCAGTACATCGTGCTACAGAAGAAGCTATCTTAAAAACTGGCATTCCTTACTGTTTCTTAAGAAATAACTGGTACCTAGAAAATGAAATTGGAAGTATTCAAGGAGTAATGGCAGGTGCACCTTGGCTAACTTCTGCTGGTACTGGTAAGGTAGGCTGGGCATTACAACAGGATTATGCTGAGGCTGCTGCAACAGTACTATCAGGAAATGGATTTGACAATACAATCTTTGAACTTTCAGGAGAACCAATGAGTCAAGAAGATTTAGCAGCTTCCCTTGGAGCAGTATTAGGTAAAGAGGTAGCAGTTCATCAAGTGGATGATGCAACTTATGCTGATGCAATGAAAGGTGCTGGAGTGCCTGATTTTGTGGTCCCTATGCTTGTGGACATACAAAAAGCTATTAGAGATGGAGCACTAGATATAAAGAGTAATGATTTTGAAAAACTTCTTGGTCGTAAAGCAACACCAATAAGTGAAGGACTTGCTCAAATTATTAACGCTCTCAAATAAATATATATATATTAATAATAACCAGCTTCCTTTTAACAAGAGCTGGTTATTATTATCTAAATTAAATCATCTCACTGATTTCTTATGTTTTACAGTTTACATTTGACAATATTATAAATTAACTTTTAGTTCCTGTAGTAATTTAACTATAGTTTTAGATTTTATTTGGAAATGATTTATCGACATTTAATTGAGTACTGTTATATCTATCTATAAAATTATCTTTTTAATAAGTTGAAACTATCTCTCTTAATAATTCGATATTTTTATCTATATCCCCCTTCACTTCCAGCCTATGACCAGCTCCGTCTATTAATTTTAAAGGAATATTTTCTTTCATACATTGCTCCTTAAGAATATTTGTATTTAATAGCTTATCTCTTGTACCAGCAACTACAATAATAATATCCTTGTCTTTCTTAATATAAGATAAGGTTTCTTCTATAGGAGTTAAATATATATGTCTTGCTTTGATACATAGCTTTTCCTCAATCCACCCTGCAACTGCTGTACCCATGCTTTTAGAAACAAATACTATATCGTCATATTGAGATAAATCAATAGCTCTAAGTTTTGCTAGTACATCACTCTTAACTGCTTCAATAAACTGAGCTAACAAATCATATTTATTAGTCAAATCATCATAATTAATAGCTACCTTTTCATATCCGCGGGTTTCAAACTTAAACCCAGCATAATATAGTAATGGACAATCTGCTCTATAATTTACACCTGGAAATATCACAACTATCTTCTTATTACTCATATCATTCTCCCTAATAACTTATATAATATTAAAAAATATTTTCAATCATAATATCCTACAAGTTAATTATACTATTATTGAATATTTCTTCTCATCTCTTATTTGAGTTAATTATACTATATTCTATTTCGGTTGCATTTACATATCACTCAAATATTGAAACAGTCTTAATTAATTTATTTTTTATGTTTTCCTTACAATATAATAATCTTAAGTAAATTTTTATAATAACACTATTTTCGTCACATACATTTTATTCAAATTAGAAAAATCACAAACCATAATTGATTATCTATATATCTTTCAATATAATGTACATAAAGAAAATATAAGAAGGTGTAATTAATATATGAACTATAATATAGAATTACTAAGGCAAGAAAATTACAAACCAACCTTTTGGTCTGGAGGAATGGCAACAGAACTTACAACATATCCTCTAAATTCTGATTATGCCAGTCAAAACTTTTTATGGAGACTAGGCGTTGCTAAGATTGATATACCAGAATCTACTTTTAGCACTCTAACAAAGGTTTCTCGCAAGTTGATGGTTATAGATGGGAACATAACACTAGAACACGAAGATAAATACGATAAGCAACTTACTCTCTTTGATCAAGATGAGTTTATGGGAGATTGGAAAACTAAAACTTATGGTAAAGCTTCAGTCTTTAATTTAATGACTAGGGAAAACTATAATGGTGAATTAGTTCACCTTAATATTAGCGCTAATAAACAGCTTAAATTCGAACATAAAGTCCCATTAATTAAAGATTTAGTAGCAATCTGCTTTTACACTGTAAATGGTGGCTTTTGCTGTACAATAAATGATAAAACTTTTGAAACTGCTAAGAATGACTTACTTTTGATTAACTGCGTAGATTCAGGAGATAATCATGAATTTATGCTTTCCAATAATGTTTCAGAAATTACAGATATAATAGTGAGTATGATTTATCGGGATTAACTTAGTTCATTTAACAAGATTTAATATATTGAGATAAAGCTACATAAAAATAGATATAAAAAAGGCTTTATATCTATAAA
The DNA here is from genome assembly GCF_014193895.1 of Clostridium fungisolvens. Taxonomy (NCBI): domain Bacteria; kingdom Bacillati; phylum Bacillota; class Clostridia; order Eubacteriales; family Clostridiaceae; genus Clostridium; species Clostridium fungisolvens. The sequence continues at coordinate 2,712,831 of NZ_BLZR01000001.1, forward strand.
ATGTACCCTGTAGGATAGACTCTTTTTAAATCATCTATTCTACAGGGTACATTTTACACAGCACTAGGCCTTTATTATTTTATTAATCCTTTTTACTAATATAGTATGTTACTAATGCTTGCGAGATATAAATTGTTCTATTACTTTTTAAGGAATGTAAACTGAGTCATACACTCTGCAAAATCTGCTTTTAAATAGTTTTCCATAAAATTTTATCTTGCAATAATTTCCAAACCATCTTCTGTTACAAGAATTGTGTGCTCCCACTGAGCTGAAAGACTTCCGTCCTTGGTAAGAGCAGTCCATCCATCACTTGGGTCTATAAATAGCTCATAGCTTCCTGCATTTATCATAGGCTCAATTGTAAATACCATCCCTGGAACTAAAATCATATCTGTTCCTCTTTTACCATAGTGAGCAACAAAAGGCTCTTCATGAATATCTAATCCTACCCCATGACCTCCAAAATCTCTAACCACCGAGTATCCGTTTTCTTCTGCATATTCTTGAATTGCAGCTCCTACATCACCTAAAAACCCCCATGGTTTAACTGCTTGTAGCCCTTTTTCTAAACATTCCTTAGAGATTTCAACTAATCTTTTAGCCTCTTCGGTTACCTCTCCAATCATGAACATTCTCGATGCATCTGAATAATATCCATTAAGTATAGTTGTTGCATCTACATTTATAATGTCTCCACTTTTAAGTACTACATCTTTACTAGGTATTCCATGACATACAACGTTATTTATTGAGGTACAGATACTTTTAGGGAATCCATCATAATTAAGAGTTGCCGGGATTCCTCCATTTGACACTGTGTAGTTATAAGCTATATCGTCTATTTCCTGTGTTGTCATACCCTCTTTAATACTTACACTAATTAAGTCTAAAAGTCCATTATTGATCTTGGCACTTTCTCTTATTCCTTGGATTTGTTCTTTTGTCTTTATAAGATCTGTTGTTGGCACTATATATCCCTTATCTCTTAAATCAATTAATCTTTCATCAAAACTCAAGTGACATTTTTTATATTTTAAACCGCTGCCACACCAACATGGCTCATTTCTATTCATCATCATAATTCATCCTCCATTTATTTATTATTTGATTTTTCCACCATGAAAAAAGCATTCATAGACTTTATTGTAATTAAAATATATTTCTTCATAGCCCTGAAACCATTCAAATTCTCCATTAATTATGCAGTGATATTGATATTGCCCTTTTTCATACATAATTGGTCCGCGATAAGGATTTTCCTTCGATACTAAACTTAATACTTCCTTTAAAAATTTTCCCGAAAATGCCTCATCTAAAACTCTTCCAGAATAATTCATTGACCATATTGGAATATTCTTATTCCATATGGCTTCTTCTCCTGAAAATTGTTTTCCTCCGAGATATGTGTCAATGTATTTAAAATCCCCTTCTACATACTCCAAATCATGAGAATTTGGTCTTGAAGCTTTAACTTCTGAACCATTTCCCGCATACGTGGTTTTTTTAGCTCTTAATAAAAAATCTATTGCATCATCATTTATATTATTAACTTTATTTGATTCTATGGATAAATGACAGTTTTCTTCATAATCATTTACTAGTTTATCAATACTTACGTTAAAGAATTCACTTAATGCGATCAGTTTTGCGATATCTGGATATGACTGCCCAACTTCCCACTTTGCAACTGCTTGTCTTGAGATCCCCATAATTTCAGCTAATTTTTCTTGTGATAATCCCCTTGATTTTCTCAATGTTTGCAATTGTTCTTTAAAACTCATCTATCTCACCTCATAAATTATTATACTACCATTACTTAGGCATCTCTACCAACTAAATATAGCAATATTTGCAACTATAAGTAGCCTTTCAATTACATTATAGACTTAGTTATAGATACTTTTCATAATCAACCTTTAGAAAAGCCCTGTTTATGGCACACTTTACCGTAACAGTAGTTTTAATTAAATAAAAATGAATACCTTATAGATATTCATTTTATCACCTAAATGATCCATTTTCACATTCCACTCTAAAATTTATAAATTATTCTTAGTCTAAGTTTAATATTGTTTCCTTTTCACTTAGTTTTGATAATTCAACACTTGTGTTCCATAAATCTCTTCTATTTTCTTTGTTATAGGAAAGCTCCGAAGATTTTATTTCTCTTGTACCATCAAAATACTTTCCTGTTGTTTCCTTAAGTTCAGGATTAATTACTAAAGCAGCTAATGCTTTACCTGACTTATTCGCAGTATTAACATTTGATAGGAATAAAGCAGCAATATAGTTAATATGTTTCGTAATAAATCTCATAAAAGGAGGGAAAGTTCGTGAAAACCCTGTTCCAGGCATCTGTCCGGGATTAAAAGCATTTACTGTAATATTTTTATTAGTTTGCTTTTTTATTCTTTCAGCTAACTCGTAAGTACAGTATATATTACATAGTTTTGAAGTTGAGTACCGACGTTGTCCAACGGTAAGCATACTTTCATTTTGATTCATTTCCTTAGGATATGCTAACAATCTAGCATTCTCATATACTGGAGTAGCTACTATTGTCTTTTTTGCTGGATCATGAGTTCCACTGCTAACAAAAACTATCCTACCTGAATCAGTCATTTTTCCAAGTAGCATATTGGCTAGTAGAAAATGCCCAAGATGATTTGTCCCAAAAGTACTTTCAAAGCCATCTTTTGTGTAATAAGTTTTATCAACCATAATTAATCCTGCATTACAAACTAGAGCATATAGCGGCGGATAATTTGAACTAGAAAATTTGCTCACAAAACTCCTCACAGATTCTAATGATGCAAGGTCAAGTTCCAGAGAAGTTATGTTGCTATTATCTGTTTCTTTAATTAACGAATTTACTGCTTCCTTTGCTTTAGCCGCATTACGGCAAGCCAGTATAACATGATTGTTTTTATCTGCCTTAGCAATATTTTTAGCACATGCATAACCTAGTCCTGAGTTTCCCCCAGTTATAATAATCGTTTTTTTATTTAAATTCATTTCAGTTAACATAGTTACACTCCTTTTCTAAAAGCAAGATTAATTTTTCTCTTTATTGACACTGTCAACTTGAGTTTATTATAGGCTCATACATTGACGGTGTCAACATAATATTATAAAATTAATTATAGATATACTAGTTCAAAATAAAATCAAAACTGATTATTAAATTACCATCAATATCTATATAAATATATTTTTAGAAGAGGATACTATGAAAAACAGTAATGATACAAAACAAAAGCTGATTGATGTCACAAGACAAATGATTGATACAAAAGGTGTTGATTCAGTTAGTATGCGTGACCTTGGAAAAGAAATGAACTTATCTAGAAGTGCAGTTTATGTATATTTCAAAAATAAAGAAGATTTACTTGCAGCCATTGTGACCGAAGATTTTGAAATGCTAAAAACTCGCATTGGCAAATTAACTCAAGAAATAAATGATCCTAGAAAACTTGTTTATGAAGTTTTATATGCTTTTTATGATTTTGGGATAAATAATCAGGAGCATTATAAATTAATGTTTCTAAAACAATGGGATAAAAATCAATATGATAATCTACATATTGCGGCCATTGAAGTATTTGAAATCTTCTATAAATGTTTAGAAAAACCTCATGAACAAAAATATACCGTTAATAAGCCACCTCAGCAATTAACAGCAATGATATCTGCATTTATACTAGGCCTTGTAGAACTTAATTCTACTGGACATTTAGAACCCGAAAAAGGATTAAATAATCCAACTGGCTTAATTAATTCGTTTATAGATTTGATTTTTGTTTAAGCTTTTGATTATTAAAATACAAAAACACTAGATTAATAAAAATACTAATCTAGTGTTTTTTAAAAATTGATTTCACTGATCGTTTCACCACATCAAAGAAACTTAGAGATGAAACTATATGACTTGGATCAACATAAACTCGAATAGCACGAAGTACTTTTTTTGCATCTTTAGAAGCAAAAGTATATGTACCGTTTCTCTTCGTTCTGATTGCATATCGTGGAATCCACTTTCCTTTGAACATAATTGAGGCAATTACGTAATCAACTTCTTCCCAAGGAATTTGAATAAATTTGTGAGCATCACGAGTATTATAAAACTCGAAACCTTTATCTCCGATCATGATTTTACCATAATCTGAAAGCCCGGTAAAAGCTGTTGCATCAATTACTAAATCTACCTTTGTATTAAGTGATTGAACCATTTGATCTACCTCGTTTCTAATTATATGCACATTTATTGCTATTATATATTCTTTAATTGTTTCTATCAAGTGGTCTAAAGTCAAATAAAAATAACATACATTTCCCAATTCATTTCAATAACTTTGCAAAAATTGTTTTTCTTATCCTACTTTAACTACTTTATATGTTAACAAAAGCCCAGGCTAAAAAGCCTAGGCCTAGTTAAAAGTATTACATTAAACCGATTAAGTGGGCAACTATACCAATTGCGAATAATCCAAGGATTATAACGATTGGAGATACTTTCTTCTTAAGTAACCACATACAGATAAGTGTGATTATTAATCCAGCAAGTCCTGGGATTAATGAATCTAAGTTACCTTGTAATGTTGTAACTTTAGTATCAGTTAATGCCATACCAGATGATTGTTGTAGTAAAGCTTGTTGAATACCTTGAGCTCCAGCAGGAAGTTTGCTCCAATCTATGAAAGCACCTTCACTTAATTTAACAGATGATACTACTGGTGCAAATCTAACAGATACCCATCTGTTAACTAATGATCCTAGTATGAACATACCAAGGATAGATGCTCCCTTTGTAATATCTTGTAATAAACCACCTGATAAATCGTCGCTGATACGAGATCCAGCTTTGAAACCAAATTCTTGTGTATACCACATAAATGCCATACGGATAATATTCCATGCTAAGAAGAATATTATTGGTCCAAGTACGTTACCACTCATAGCAAGTGAAGCACCTAATGCTCCTAATATTGGTCTTACAGTGAACCAGAAAACTGGATCTCCAATACCTGCTAAAGGTCCCATCATACCTATCTTAACACCTTGAATAGTTACATCATCTATTGGTGCACCATTTGCACGTTCTTCTTCTAAAGCTAGAGTTACACCAATAACTGGTGAAGCTACATATGGGTGAGTGTTAAAGAACTCTAAGTGACGTTCTAATGCAGCTGCTCTCTCTTCTTTAGTTGTATATAATCTTTTGATTGCAGGAATCATTGCGAATGCCCATCCACCGTTTTGCATTCTTTCATAGTTCCAAGAACCTTGAAGGAAAAATGAACGGAACCAAACAGAAATACGATCGCTTTTTGATAATTTTAATTCTTTTGCCATTTTCGTACTCTCCCCCTTCTTAGTATCTATCGATAAGATCGCCTACTGGATCTCCAGTATTTGAACTACCACCATTACTTGATCCACCTTGTTTACTAAGTGCTAGGTAAACAAGAGCTAAAGCTACACCTAATGCACCTAAACCGATAAGTGTAATTTGTGAAACTGTAGCTAATACAAAACCGATTGCAAAGAATGGCCATACTTCTTTTGTAGCCATCATGTTTATTACCATTGCATAACCAACAGCAACAACCATTCCACCACCAATTGCTAAACCGCCAGTTAACCAACCAGGCATAGAAGCAAGTAATGAACGTATTGGATCAGCACCAATTGCTAATATTAACCCTGCAGGTATTGCAATACGTACACCTTGTAAACAGATAGCAGCAATTTGCCACATTTCAATAGCTCTAAGATTTCCTTCTTTAGCAGCTGAATCCATGAAGTGTACGAATGCTGTAGCAATAGTACGACATATGATTGTTAATAATAATCCAGCAACAGCTAGAGGAACAGCAATAGCGATTGCTGAAGCAACTCCGCCTGTACCTTGACCACCAAGAACAAGAATTATTGCAGATGCAACAGATGCTAATGCAGCATCAGGTGCAACAGCAGCACCTATATTTGCCCAACCTAAGGCGATCATTTGAAGAGTACCACCTAAGATTAAACATGGTAATAAGTTACCAGTAACTAATCCGATTAATGTACAAGCAACTAATGGTTGATGGAATTGGAATTCATCCAATATACCTTCTACACCAGCTAGAAATGCTACAATAATGACTAATATTATTTGAATTATATTTAAAGTCACGATTATTAAACCTCCTTTTTTCTAAATAAATTAGACTACTTAAATAATTAAATTATTTAACTTTAGCTAACTCGTCTTGTGCTTTTTTAAGTATTTCATCCATATTTCCCTTTGAATCATTTGGTACTTTACGAACATCGAAATTTAGTCCAGCTTTTTTAAGTTTATTGAATGTATCAATATCTTGCTGATTGAAAGCAAGCACTTTACTTGGTTGAACCTTACCTATAGAGTGAGCCATTGAACCAACATTGATTGTCTTCAAAGGCACTCCAGCTTCTACTACTCTAAGAACATCTTGTGGATTTTCGAAAAGTAACATTGCACGTTGACCTCCAAAATGTTGGTCGTCTTTTGCAAGTTTGATCATGTGATCCACTGGAATAACATGAGCCTTTACTCCTGGAGGAGCAGCTTGTGTTATTAAGTTCTTACGAAGATTATCTCTAGCTACATCATCTGAAACTACAATAATTCTTGTAGGATTCATAGCTTTTGTCCAAGCAGTTGCTACTTGACCATGAAGTAAACGTGAGTCAATTCTAGCTAGAACATACTCAAATTTTCCTGGTGCACCTGCGTTAGATTGTTGAGCTGAAGCTGCTTTAGCAGTTACTGGTTCTAAAGCTTCTGGCTTAACCTTAATTCCTTCTTTAGCTGATGTTAAGATGAAAGATGCAATTTCATGTGCAGTTCCCATTGATAGACGTGCACCGTATGCTTCAATCAGCATTGGTAGATTTAAACCAGCTACAATTGCCCATTTGTCTTTGTGTTCTTCAAATAAAGCATTTGCTTGATTGAATGGTGTACCGCCCCAAAGATCAACTAAGAATAAAACCTCATCTTGGTTATCAAAGGATGCGATTGCTTCTTTCATTTTTGCTTTAAGGTCATCAGGTCCTTGGCTTGGCATTAATGCAATAGCTTTAACGTTTTCTTGTTCTCCGAAAATCATTGAACCAGATTGTAATATGCCTTGAGCAAATTCACCGTGACTAGCAAGAATAATTCCTACCATTTGTTTATACCTCCTAATTATATATTTGTTACAAATACAAAAAGCATGAGCATCAAAATAAAATCTATAATATAGGTTGGAGTTTCGCCACACTGTTTATACATAAAATTTAATCATTAAAAAAATAAATAATAACTTTATAAATTGTATAAACTATATGATTATAACTAACCAATATTAAATAATTTTATTTAACTACGCTCATGCCTAATCGAATCAGTAACATGTCGAATATTAATTTTTATTGCACTCTACTTAGAAGCCATATCTAAATGTTTCTCTCTTGAGTACGTTTCCATAATAACATCTTCTGAAATACTTTTCAACATATTTTTTAAATTTTTTTTATTTTTTTTATTTCTTTATTTTTCTACGTTAAAATTCCACCTACTTTCCATAAAACTATAAACACAGGTCAGTGGTTTCATAAGTCCAGAATTACAAGCATGTAATGTAATGTCTTTATTAGTTTTTACATTTGAAAATCATTAATAGATTTAATATGAATATCAAGTATATAATGTTATATATAGAATTTTGTTATAGATAAGGAGGATTATTTATGCTATTTATGATGATTGTGAAAGCCTCAAAGAATTCTGAAGCTGGAAATCTCCCAAGTCCAGAACTCATCGAAGCAATGACGAAGTATAATGAGGAACTAGTTAAGGCAGGGATACGCGTCATTGCTAAAGGACTTCATCCAAGTTCAGATGGGATTCGGATTTCATATCTGAACCCTGGGGAAAAGCCTACAGTTACATATGGTCCCTTTACGGAAACAAAAGATGTAATTGCTGGGTTCATTTTAATTGATATTGAGTCCAAGGAAGAAGCCATTCAGTGGGCTATGCGGATGCCAGATCCACAGGGATATGGGGAGGGCCAAATTGAATTACGTCAAGTATTTTAGACATGCAGCTAATCAAGCACTATGAAATTTTTCTTACACCAAGTTTATTCTGCTTTCCTAGAAGTTTTTGCAATCTCATTTGTTCTTTTAGTAATTTTGCCCGAACAGAAATATTCAAGATTAAAACAGTTGAAAAAACATTTAAGAGGACACGTACAATAATGCTGCAATTAGATTTATCACCACGCTTAAATCACAACTATTTAAATAGTTAACTATTTACTCATATACTGCGGGTTGCAGGCTTTTTGCTTTTCAATTACAGATTAATATCACTTTTTTAAGCTGAAAGAAAATTATATTTCTCATTGCAATAATGTATTACATAATTGATAAACTTTTTAACTTCATTTAATCTTTTTATTCTTAATGGATATAATGAATTTTTCGAGGTGCCCTCTCTTATTCTTAAAGCCTCTTGAATGATCAATCTAAAGCTATCCGGCAGATTATTCATCTGATATTTTGCTGATTCAGTTTTAGAAATTATATTCTTATTTTCAAGTGTATATAAAATTCTGCATAAGGTTAAAACAGAAAATTCAATCCAATAGTCTGTAAGGAAAATAAGGTTTTTATCCATTTTGCCTTTCCAGTATTTATTTAAGTTGTAATTCATGTTGTCTATAATATTAGTCCATTCAACATCGAGTTTCAATTCATTAATATCAGGACTATTTATGCCAATCCCATTACTCTTCAAGGTCCACCATGTAACATAGTTAATATCATAGTATCCATAGTCATGTAGGCTATTATCGGCAAAGTATACATAAGGAGTTATATCATCATTAACCTTACCGATTTTGTCCATAGTAATATACATTCCTTCCATTCTTTTAGCATACTTAAACTTGTCATTTAGTTCCTTATGGATAGTTTTCAATCTAACTATTTCTTTCGCAGTAAATTCCTCATTTAATATAGTTATAAAATCAATATCACTTTTATTTATGTCAAATGCACCTAAGGCAACGGAATTGTATAGATAGACTCCATATATTTTATTACCAAATGAGTTTTTTAGTTTTGATTCATATTCAAATAATAAAGATTTTATAATTGTTGGAATTCTATCATTCATGTTTTTAACCTCTCATCTTTATATCATGTATCGCAATATACACATATTGTACTATAATTGTATTTTTTTACAAGTAAGAGTTGTGAAAATATAGTATTATCTCTTTACTGTTTTCGATATTTGTATTTACTAATGGGATTGTGTTAGGAGTTATAAAATGCATATTGAAGATTTATTACTATCATAAATCTTCATCTTATTGACAAGGCAATCCTTGTATATTAATATATGTATATGCATATATATTTTCATCTTATCTTTTACAATTTAAAAATAAGATTTTAATTTTATAATTTGCCTATTTTATTTTTAAGTAAATACTGAGTAAGTAATTAAAACAAGCTATTCATAGTATATTTTTACTCATATATATGCATATACATGTATTTTAAAGACTGCAGCTTTTAAATATGTAAAGATAAACTATTTCTACCCAGAACCTACCTTCAAGACTATACCGAGTTCTGATGAAAGGATAGTAAAATTATAAGCCATATTATTAATTTACCAATCAATATAAGTAAAGAAAAATTTTATATAAATTTAAAAGTGAGGAGTATATTTCAATGAGTCTAATAACTTTAAATGAAGAGAAATGTATAAAATGTGGAATGTGTGTGAAGGAATGCCCTACAAACGTAATAAAAATGGCAGATAACGGTCCTGTGGAAATTAACCCAGATGCATGTTTAGCCTGCGGACATTGTGTAGCTGTTTGTCCAAAGGAAGCTATTGATAATAAAAAAACACCACTTTCAGAGCAAATTAGCATAAAAGATGCACCAAAGTTATCTGCAGAAGAAGCCGAAACCTTTATAAGGTCTCGTAGATCTATCCGAAGCTTTAAGGATAAAAGTGTATCTAGAGAGGATTTACTAAAGCTAGTTGATATCGCACACTACGCTCCAACTGCAAGTAATCTTCAAGGAGTGTCGTTTATAATTGTGGATGATAAAGAAGCAATAAAGAATGCTGCAAAGACTTGTGTTAACTGGCTTGAAAACCACCCTGTATACAGCAAAGCTTTTTCTGGAATGATAAATCAGTTTAATCAAACTGGCGTAGATACTATTTTGAGAGATACACCAAGCCTTATTTTAGCTATATCAGATAAAAACTTTTTTAAAGCAAGAGAAAACTCCATATTGTCTTTAACATACCTTGAACTGTTTGCCCCTTCACTTGGTCTTGGATCATGCTGGGCTGGAGTATTTGAATGTTGTGCCTTAAGTGATGATTCTCCTATCCTAGAACTCTTTAAGGTTCCAGAAGGAAAAAAGATTACTGGAGCTGTTATGGTAGGTCATCCTAAGCATTCATTTAATAGATTAACAACTAGAAACAACCTTGACGCAACTTTTTATGAAAAATAACGAAAAAGCCCCTGAAATATCTGGGTTTAGCTAAGTTAAAATTTTATGATTTCTACACAGTAAAAAGATTGGGTACTTCGTGTATCCAATCTTTTTTGCTTCTATAATATAAATCTACTTTATACAAAGCTTTGTATTTGAGCCAAGGTGTCTAAGAAATCATTATATTTTTCCTCACCGATTTCCTCTATAATCTTATTTTGAGCTTCTTTCCATAAAGGTATTGCTTGCCTTAGTTTTGCAGTTCCTCTTTCTGTTATAGATATACATCTCTTTCTCGCATCATCCTCTGCAGCTCTTACCTCTATGAATCCATTCTTTCTTAAAACCTCTATGCTACGAGTTACGGTTGTCTGATCCATTAATAATATTTCTGACAATTCACCTATTGTACTAGACTCACGAGAAGCGATGTCCGCTAACAAGGCGAATTGTGTTGACTTTAATCCAATCGGTTGAAATGCTTTATCATAATAGAGAGTTGTTACTCTAGTTGTCATTCTTAAATTTCTACAAGCGCAATCTTTTATTTTCTTTTTATTCTCTTCAGTAAACATATGTGAACTACCTCCTATCATATGTACATACATATAATAAGCCTGCTTTATTATTTGTGTCAAGTTCACTAAATTCATCAATAAGCTTTTTTGCCACCATAGTTACTTTTATAAAAACTAACTTAGTATCTCTATTTAAAGAAATACTTATTAAACACAAAAATCATTTTAGTTAATTACATATATTCGCATTTAAAGTTCGTAAACTTAGCATATTCACTACAGTTTCCTCCATATGCGTATAAGCCTATGATAACTCCAGTGAAGCCACTGGCAACTTCAGTTGATAAGTATCTAGTTTTTGCTGTTCCTATAAGAATTTCTTTATCCTCTAATTTAAGATAAAAGCTGTAGAAATTATTATTTGCTTGGATAACCAGTGAGGCTTTATTGTTTTTTAAAGCTGCAGTGTTTTCTACGGACTTAATATCACCTATATTTAACCTTTCAATAACTTCGTATCCTCTATCACTCTTACGTATAGCTAGATCATAGTGATGATCTTCATCCATATATAGTGTGATACCTGCCTCACCATCAGTAATAGATACATCGCAGGAAATTACTGCTTTAAAATCCTTCTGACGAAGTCCTATAAAAGTTGGAGAAGCTGCTTCATCAAGAGTTATTTCTGTTCCTTTTAGATTCAACATACTTTTCTCAAAGATATAATTTTCATTGTGAGGATGTCGTAGATAGCACCAATCCTTATCCCATTCTGTGTTTTCGAAGGTATAAGATCTTTTGTCCATCTGTACCACTTCATCACTTATTCGATCTGAATCAATGTTCTTCAAGGTTGTACCATTATGCCCTGCCCTAAACCATCCATCTTCCTGAAAAGTCACCTCAGTCATGAATACTTCACGTCCTAAATGATGATACATTGCCCACTTATCTATTTGACGGAAACCTAGATGAAGCAACCACCAATTTCCACTGTTATCCTCAATAAGGTCTCCATGACCTATTCCCTGTATTTCATAACCTCCTAGATTACGATTTGTGAGCACCGGGTTATGAGGATACGCCTCAAAAACCCCATAAGGAGAATTACTACGTGCATAGGTTATCATATGACCATATTCAGTTCCCCCTTCTGCTACCATGAGGTAATAGTGTCCATTTATCTTATATAGATGAGGACTTTCAAGATAACGACCACCTGATCCCTGCCATATCACTTTGCTTTCTGTGAGCCTTCCACCAGTTTCAATATTAATTTCACACTGATATATGCCATTAACTCCATTTTCATCAGCTTTGGTGCTCATAAAATATGTTTTATCTTCTTCAAAGTAAAAAGAAGGATCGATCCCTCCTTGATCTACAAAAATGGGCTCGGACCATTCTCCGTAAATATCATCAGTGTATACATAAAAATTTTGATTTGTTGTATTGTTTGTAGTAGTCATATAGAAACGTCCATTATTGTATCTTATGGTTGGAGCAAAAACTCCACCAGAGCTATTTACCTTTTCCAGCTGAACCTGACTTTTTCTTGTGAGACAGTGGCCTATCTGCTTCCAGTTGATAAGATCCTTACTTTCGAAAAGAGGAACTCCAGGAAAGTATTGAAAGGAACTACATACAAGATAATAGGTATCCTCTACCTTACAAACGCTTGGATCTGGATAAAAACCTTTTATAATTGGATTATTATATTTCATATTCATACCTCCGATTTACTTTTGGCTATATAATGCTAAAATCATGACTCAAGCTATTTTAATATGCTAAATTTCATACATCAGCTTTGTAAGCCTATATTCTAATTAAGTTGATATAATTTTGCAAAGGTTTCAATAATAATATAATAATATGAAAAGGTATTTTATTCCTTAATTATTAGGACTGAAATTAGCATTATATGGACAATAAAATAAGAGCCTAAATTATAGACTCTTATAAAATATCACCTTAAGTATTATTGGTTATTTAAAGACAGAAAGTATCTTACCTGTACTTTCACAAAAATATTTTACTTACTCAAATAAGCCTCAAATTCTAAATCAACTTAATTTTCTATTTTCCAATTCTTTTTGCATTAGCTGAATTAGGATCCCAGCGATCTGCTTTTAAATCTAACCTATCTAAAGCTTCTTTTATGTTTGATAATTCCACATCATTTAGCTCTATATCGGCAGCTTTTATGTTTTCTTCAATTCTGCTTAGTTTTCTGCTTCCTGGAATAGGTACTATGAATGGCTTTTGAGCCATTACCCATGCTAAGGCAATCTGAGCTGGTGTAGCACCTTTTTCCACTGCAATTCTTTTAATCAAATCTACTAATATCTGATTTGCTTCCATACTTTCTTTTCTGAAACGTGGTTGTCTGCTTCTTGTATCATTTTTTGCGAAGATCTGATTTACATCAATAGTAGCTGTTAAGAAGCCCTTCCCAAGAGGTGCAAATGGTATAAACCCAATTCCAAGCTCTTCAAGCAAAGGCAGCAGTTCATTTTCAGGTTCTCTCCAAATCATAGAGTATTCACTCTCCACAACAGTTAAAGGACAAATAGCATGAGCTTTTTTAATAGTTTCAATTCCAGCCTCAGAAAGTCCCCAGTGTCTAATCTTGCCTTCATCCATTAATTCCTTCATAGTCTCTGCTACTACTTCAATTTCAGTATTAGGATCTACCCTATGCAAATAATATAAATCTACATAATCTGTCTGAAGTCTCCTTAATGAGCCCTCTAAAGAAGCTCGTATAACTTCAGGTCTAGCATCTAACACTTGTACTCCATTTACAACCTTGATACCACATTTTGTTGCGATAACTACCTTATCACGATATGGTTTTAACGCTTTACCTACTAATGTTTCGTTGAAGATAGTTCCGTCATCATTTTGATAGCATTCAGCTGTATCAAACATTGTGATTCCAGCCTCCACTGCACCTCTAATAACTTCAATCATTTTCGCCTCATCTGAAGCTTCACCAAATCCATGGGTCATTCCCATACATCCAAGTCCCATTTCTGATACTTCTAAACCTTTACCTAAAATACGTTTTTTCATATTAACCTCTCCTATCATCACATGTATTGAGTCATATTGATAAACTACCCATACTAGAATTTGCTTTTTTAAAGCCTACTCTCAGAAATCAGCTGAGTTTTAAAAATAAACTTCAGCTTAATATTTATTGTCCATACTTTAACGATACTCCTTGGTGTTAACTCCAAGTCAATAAATTTTTTGAAGCATAAAAAATTACGGGTGATTATTATTCACCCGTAAAGACATTTTATAAGAAAAATACATTTAAATTATGTTATTTCTATGTAGGCAAAAACAGATATTAATTACTAAATAATTATGTAAAATATCATACTCTGCCATCAAAATTCTTATCATGAATTAATGTTCTAAATGGAACTTTACAAAAGCCGTTGATATGGATAATATCATAAATTAATATATAAATAATTTTCTTTAGTGATACCCTCCTGAATTATAAATTAAATGCTTTATCAAAAAAAATTCACTATAAACTGAAGTATAACTCTTAATGGATTGTTACCTTTAAATATCCCTATACCAAATAAAATTACACCACTGGATGTTATGAGCCATCCCAATGTACCGTCAAACATAAAATGAAATTCTAAGATAAGAAGTATTGCTCCTAAAATCAGAAATATTATATTTGCCATTTTTCTCATTTAAATCTCCACCTTATAGTTTATTATTGGTCACTTATTAACTCATATTAAATTATACATAGATTACATACAAACTATAACATAGATTCTAGATAAATACATTTATTACGTGAGTTTTTTATAACCCATTTGACTACGAAATACGGATATTTGGAGTTGCATTAGAATAAAGATTAATTAATATGCTTAATGGCTAATAAAAATAATTATTAATAAAATAGGAGGTGGCAATATGGCAACCATAAAGCGCAGTAAAACTTCTGCGATCATAAAGAAAAAGAAAACCGTAATTCCAGAAGAAATCTTTGAAACAGAAGCTCGAAAATTATACCGAGAAGTTGCAAAGCTTATCAGTAAGGAAAGAACCTCATCATACAAAGATTAGTGTTTTTTTAATTATTTATGATGAATATGCCTTTAATTTTTACAATCTGTTTTAAAGAGCTGTGGATATCTACACAAATTTAAAGCCCTTATTTTTATATGTTCTTCAGAAAAATAATGTATAAACTAAGAACTAAATGGTATTATGAAAAAAATGCGACGTAACTTTTAAACTTTAAAATATGAACAATGTTCTTTGAAAATTGAATAATGCAGTGAAAAAATTATTTTAAAACACTATAAGGGCTACAGTTTTCTTAGAATTAATTGGTAATACATGGTATGATTAATGATAATTAAGACAGAATGGTAAGAATTTATGTACTTATAATTTTAAGATTAGGAGGTAGGTATGTTGAACGATATTAATGGTGAATATTTAAAGATCAACAACTCAAATCTGTTTTATTCGTTAACAGGAGAAGGAGAACCATTGGTTTTTATTCATGGTAACTTTAATGATTCTCGAATTTGGGATTATCAAATAGATGATTTTAGCAGGAATTATAAAGTAATACGATATGACTTAAGGGGATATGGCAAATCGGACACCCCTATATCTTCTTTTTCGCATTGTGAAGATTTAAAAGAATTATTTGATTTTTTGAAAATTAAAGATGTTACAGTAATAGGGTCGTCTTCAGGAGGAAGTGTTGCAGTTGATTTTGCTCTTCAATATCCAGAATTAGTGAAGGCACTGATACTTGTAGCTCCAGCTATTAATGGATACCGTTATCCAGTAAGGATAATGTATGAGGCAGTGAAAAGTATTTATTTATTAAAATCAAAAGGATTCGAATTGTCCTTTCAGATAAAGATAAAGCCTTCAATATAAAGGTTGGAGAACGTGTTCACAAACAGATATATAACTCAAAAAAGGTTGTTATTAATGATTGTGGGCATCTACCTTTTGTAGAAAAACCAGAAGAGTTTAATAGAAAAGTACTAGATTTCTTAAAAGAAACGTTTAAATAATTACCACAAATCTAATAAGTATATTAATTTGGTTACTGGTGATGTTTTACTTGATATTACTCAATCTTCATATTATGGAGTTAATAAGCACTGGTAGCCGCATTTCTGTATATATTACTACGTCCCCACATGTTGGTAAAACCATCTCTATCAAACATATCAGCGTAGATTTCCATTAGTCTATTAGAGTTATCTTCTATCTGCTTTGCGATATAAGACTCTTTTTCATAGCCGTACCACTGATTCCAAATAGGTCCATATACATTAAAAGCCCAGCAGGAGTAATAATCAAAACTTTGCCCATCCATCACCTGCATAATAATTTAAAATTGCTTGAGCATGGTCTAGCATAATCTCTTCATCAATTTCGTAACCTTCTCTATATAAAAATGCCAAGTCCAACATATTAAATAGACGCCAGTTTTGGGGAACAGTACTTTTATGATCAAAACTACTTATAAAATCAGCTATTTTATCTTTTTCCTCCTTGGTGTAAGTATCCCAAATCTCACTTTTACATGTCCAAAGACACACTACTAAAGCACAGGTCTCAACAGTTTGCTGAAATACTCTAAAAGGATCTTTACTATGAACAATATTCATTAACTCAAAATAGTCACCTACATAATTTGTATCCTCTTTTGTGCAAGCTCTCAAAATCTGTTCTTTATAATAATCTCTTAAATTATAGCCACAGATCATAAGCTCTGGATTATCATGAATAAGCGGTGCCGCAACAAAGAAGGATCTTGCTAAGCCTTCAAAAATCTCAGACTTCTTCTCTAATTCATAAATTTCTGAAGGTGAAGACTCATGTGGATAAGTTATCTTAGTTTCCTTTCTAGGCATAACAACGGGATCCTCAAAAGCTTTAATATTTTGAAACACACCAGTTAGTAAATACTCCCCTGCCTCAATCCAGCTTTCTCTTGTTAGTCCTGTATAGGGGATGATTATAAAATCCAAGGTTTTGGGCTGAAATATCATCTTTATTCTCCTTCATTACCAGATAAAAAGTTCCTTACCTGTTAATTTCCAGATGGCTTCGATGAAAAAATAATCACCATATATAATTGAAAATTCATGGTTTTTATCATGAAAAGCAGCTGTACATTTTTCTAGGATATTATCAGTGTTCTCATCCCAGTTGCAGCTTTCCTCTGCCAAAGCTTTTATTAGCTTAGTAGCAGCATTCTCATAAATTATCCTATCAACTTCCTTTACCTGCTTTGAGATTTCTAATAATCCACAGGCAGCAATAGCCGCTGCAGTTGAGTCTTCATAAGTACAATCCTTTGGTTGTCTAAAGTCAACAGGTATCAGCCCTGTATCTGGTATATTTTCAATAAAGTAATTTGCAACCCTAAGAGCTGCATCTAAATACTGTTCTTTCTTAGTATGAATATAACTCAAAACAAATCCATATAATGCCCAAGCCTGTCCCCTAGTCCAAGAAGATCCCTCTCCATATCCCTGGCCACCATGGGACTTAACATATTCACCGGTTTCTGGATTAAACTCAACAATATGATTTACTGAACCATCTGGTCTTATAAAGTGTTTTTCAGCTGTATCTGCATGAAGCATGGCAATTTGCTTGAAACGTGGATCACTTATTTCCTTTGATGCCCAGTAAAGTAAAGGTAGGTTCATCATACAATCGATAATTGCGAGGCCTGTATTTTTGCTTTCTCCCCAATCATTCCAAGCACGTATGAAGGAACCAGCAGGATTGAATCTTCCAGCCATATTATTTGCCGCGAGCAGTGCTCTATTTTTAGATGCCTCATTACCTGTCAATCTGTAATTTGCAACAGAAGTAGGAAGCCACTTAAATCCATTGTCATGATCAAGTCCTTGTGCCTCCATAAGATTTTTATCCAATATTTTTTCATTATTCTCTGCAATTTCTCTGTACAAATGATTGTTTGTAGCATGATATAACTGCCACATCATGCCTCCCCAAAAACCATTGGTCCACCAACAGAAATTACTTTTTGCCATGTCGTCAAATCTGCCGTTAACTGTTGAATAAGGTATGTTCTCCCTATTACGACCTGCAACAATTTCAGATTTTTTAATAATTTTCTCAAAAGTCTCCTCTACCCAATGTAACTCACTCATTACCCTTTCCCTCCCATATCTTTTTAAAGGTTTAAAACTTTGTAATTTATTTAGTAGCGATTTTGCATCTTTACATTGTTCTATCTATCGACTTATTCTATATTATTTTAATATCATGTTATCCCGATAATCCCTTGGTGACATACCAGTAAATCTCTTAAACTGTCTTGAAAAATGAATATCGCTTTCATATCCGCAATTCTCAGCAATAGTTCTGATGCCAAGCACAGACTGTAAAAGATAGAACTTAGCCTGCTCTATTCTAGCATTAATCACGTCATTCATACAGCTTGTCTGAAATGTATGTTTGTAAATGTGCTGCATATAAGAAGGACTAACCTTGAGCTCCTTGCACATTCTAGTAATAGTCCACTTCTCCTGCGGATTATTATAAATCTTAGCTCTTAGTTCCAATAATTTCTGATACAAAGGCAGTGACTTTATAGAATCGTTTTTATTTTGGAGCTGCTCAGAAAGCTTATATAGTAGTATTTTTACGTAATGATCTAAAATATCCTCCTTGTAAGGACTTTTAGAATGCATTTCATTAATGATTAAATTTAGAATCAAAGATAGAGACGTAATATCATTTAGAACCACTGGTTTGTTTAAAACAATATTCAGTTCTTCAAAAGGTGGCTTTTCCCCCTCAAAATCAAAGTGCAGCCAGTCATTTATATATTCACCACTTTTATTTCTATAGTTTGAAGGTACGTTTTTATCAAATAATACCATGGTCCCAGGAGGTGTCTCATATTCATTTCCATCAATTGAAAAAGAGGTTTCTGACTTTGTGATTAGTAGCAAATAATCCTTACTACCTTCAACATGCCTTACCACAAAATTCTGAGGATGATGATTGTTACACCCTCCTATATTTACCTTTATCATAGTTTTCTCCTAATTTAATCAACTGTTTTATTATTACTTATCATATATAGACAAACTACTTCATTTAACTATTATCGCCAGTTATTTTTATGATCACTTAACCTATAATCCATTATTTATTTGAATTATAGTCTTATTTTAACAAATCCTCTTGTGTTTACAATATCCTATCCAGTTATAACTTAACATATCCTGCTTTTTTATTGATAAATTTATATTTACTCTTACTTCATGTTTTGAGTTTAGAATGCTTATCTCAGGATTTTTTAGCATAATAAGATGCTCCTATATAGTTGCATTGTTATCCTCTTCAATGTGTACTATAAAGGAGCATTTTGCATAAAGTTTATTTCTTTTTCTTTTATTATTTGTAGTGTTATTGGACTTCTAACATAACTATTAAATCATACATACCCGGTAATCCCCTAAAGCCTTGGTTATCCAACAATTATAAATTATGTTTCCATATAGGAATCCTTTAATCTGCCTAATATTTATAAAGTTATCATTTTAAAATGTAAAATTTAAAAGATTATAACTTTATAAATATTTAACTATTTACTCATAAAATCCGGGTTTGAAGAACTTTTGCTTCTTAAGGTATCTGTTTATGAAACATCTCATCCAACATCATTATTTCTCTTTTTGCGCTTATAGCATGATTTCCAAGCAACACATCAATGGTAAAATTATTGCTCAGCATATTGCGATACATCTCAATAATATCCTTCTCAGGCACCTGTCCCATAGACTTAGTTTCTTTTGGAATCACTGGAATCCCTGCTTGCTCTACCTTTTGTAAGTTTTCTTTTAGCTCTGTAGCAATCTTTGTTAAAGTGCTTTCACTCTTTGCTGTTTCTATATCCATCATGCCATCATTTGTATAAAAATGTTTGATAACTATGGCTGTAGCAGTATGTGATATGTGGAATGCCTTAATATTTTCTTGTATTTCATAATGTAGATTGGCTGCTTCAAATATCTTTGCTAGCTCTTTTACTCTTTCAGTTATATGTCCATTTATTTCACCAAAAATGGTCCCTTGATGCTTTTCGGAACCAAATTGTGCATATAGGATACCGTCTTTAAGGTCTCCACCAGCACCAGGAAATCCAGGAATCAACCTCTCTCCAACTATTTCAAACCAACGTTCATATCCCATAGTATTAGTTAAGGTAATAATATTTTTGCTCTTGTTATTCTTAATTGCAGACAATGCTGCTTCCGCCTGATCATAACGCACTGGAACAAATATAAAATCATAGATATCGTCATCTTCTAGTTTCTCTACTGTGTTAATTAATATATTTTTTATGGTGCCCTTATCGTTATATAGTAGCCCGTCCTTCTTAAGTTCTTCCATTCTCTTTCCTCTAGCAAGCAATGTTACATCTAGTCCAGATTGAGCAAATCTAAGTGCGTATATACTACCAACTACACCAGCGCCAAATACCAAAATTCTTTTTTGTTTTATACTCATTACTATCCATCCCTTCAAAAAATTATGGATGAACCACTTCGTAATTTATACTTTTAAATTCTCTCATCAGAGTAAATTAGGATTTTCAGATCGAAGCGGATCATCTATACAGTTACGCGTTGTTTAAGCAACACCTGTATGATAGTATAATAGTACGACGTTCATATGAGTACAATAATCAAATTAAGTGAAAAGTTGCTTAGGCAACATATTTGAATATTTGATGTTTTGAAAGGAAGATATATATGGTAAATCAAGAAGATCCAAGAGTTTTGCGTACACGCCAATTAATTAAAGAAGCTTTCAGTTCTTTATTACAAAAGAAAGGCTTTGATTCAATTACCATAAAGGATATCGCAGAAAAGGCTTCTATTAATAGAGCTACCTTTTATGCCCATTATGAAGACAAATATGCTTTACTAGAAGATATCACAGAAGTGGCCTTTAATAATATGATTCCTGAAAAAGTACTACATGCTGAGGAGTTTAATGATGAAACCTGCAGACAGTTAATCTTAATGACCTGCGACTATATTGTATCTTTTTATAAGACCTGCAGATTAGATTCAAAATCTATTGCTACTATAGTTGATGAAAAGATTAGAAAAATGCTGCAGCTTATGATAGAAAACATATTCTCAAAAGATGCTAACTTCTTTAAGAGAGATAGCCTAAATATAAAGATTATTTCAGCCATGACCTGCTCTGCTATCTACAGTGCCGCTTATACTTGGCTTAAGGAAGGTGAAAATGATCGACCTGATTTACTTCTAGATATCGCGCTTACATATGTAATGAAGGGGTTAGATTTATAGACACACTATATGTTGAACATAAATCAAAGCCCACTATTTTTCCCATAGTCATAAAAGGAACAAATAAAATAATCTTTATATTAGCTACACATATTTATATCTCGGTCTCTGTATGTTTATAGCAATTCAAAATAGTCTCGAATCTGACACTTCGCATTAATATGTTTTAATAAAAAAATAAGAGTATAGGACTTAAAATTCTCTTTGATCCTATACTCTTAGAAAACAAATATATGATTTTAAAAATACTTTTCTAGGTCTTCCACTGACTCTAATTCAAATATATCAGTAGCTATTTTATAATTCCGTATTTAACCATAGTATCTATGGAATCAAGAATAATTTCTTCATTATTTGCAATTGGAGTCCATCCTAATATTTTCTTAGCTTTAGCATTACTCACATTACGGCTCATCTTTAAAAATAAAGCTATCTCTTTTAATTCCTTATTGAATAATGCTGCTAAATGAACAACCAAATTAGGCAATATTCTTTTTGGAATTTTCTTAGCTATATCTGGTCTTTTATTCTTTAATAATGCAATGATTTCAACCATAGAAATTTTACCATCAGCTGATGCTATAAATCTTTGTCCCTTAGCTTTAGGATTTGCCATTGCACGTATATGTAAGTCAGCCACGTCCCTAACATCAACAATATTTAAAGACATATTAGGAATAGCTTTCATAGAACCGTCTAACAACTTTTCTAGAATTATGAAACTACCTGAAATGTGAGCACTTAAAGAAGGTCCTAACATTGCAACAGCATTTATTGTAGCAAATTCTAAATTGCCGCCTTCTTTCTTAATAAAATCCCAAGCTGCCTGTTCTGCAAGTAATTTTGATTTTTCATAAACTGATAAACCTTTTTCATTTGGATCTGTCCAGTCTTCTTCTGTAGTAACAATACTCGAATTTTTATTACTAAATCCAACTGCACCGAAATTTGAAGTCATTACAACACGTTTTACACCTGCATCTCTAGCATTGTTTAATACACGTATTATACCTTCTATAGCAGGACGCATCACTTCATTTTCATCTTCTGGTATTGTAAAAAACACAGGTGACGCCACGCTCAATACATAATCACAGCCCTTCATGATTTCGTTCCAGTTATCATCCTTTGATAAATCTGCTTCAAAAAATGAAAGCTTGTCAAAGGAAGTGATACCATTTGCTTTTAGTGTATCAATTACTTTGTTTTTGCTACTTAATGAACGAAGTGTGGTTCTTACGGTATACCCCTTTTGTAATAATTGAAGAATTATTTGTGCACCAAGAAAGCCTGTGCCTCCTGTTACTAAAACTGTTTCCATCATATTTTATCCCTCCGGTAGATGTTTTTTTAAATTACTTGAAAATTAGTTTCTTATGATTTATACTCATTCTAATACCTAGACATATGTCTAGGGCAAGATTTTTTTACTGTATAGGACAAACATATTTTCAAGTTGGATAAACATAGTGATCTCAAGGGTTTAACGTGTAGACAAACTAATTCACATTGAAATTTATCCAAATAAATTTCGAAGGAGATTTTAAAATTGACTTATTCTATAAAAGATGTATCTGAAATATTAGGGCTTTCCATATATACAATTCGTTTTTATGACAAACAGGGTCTACTGCCCTTTGTGTCAAGAAATAAAGCTGGAAATAGAGAGTTTACTGAATCAGACTTAGGTCTATTTAAGGTAATCTGTTGCTTAAAAGATTCAGGAATGCAAATTAAAGATATCAAAAAATATATTGATTTATGTATGGAAGGTGCTAAAACTATAGATCCTCGAAAAGACTTACTTGTCAAACATCGAGAAGAAGTTTTAAGCCAAATAGATCAACTCACTAAAATGCTCCAAGTGATTAATTTTAAGATAGGTATATATGAGTCTCCTAACGCAGAAGAAATTATCAATGAGCAAAGAAGAAGATCTTATGAAGAAAAATGTGAAAATAATTTACTGGAGGATATAACTCCCCTCTCTGATAACAGCAGTTATACAAGGTAATACTCTATCCATTTCTAAGTTAATAACTAATGAAAAATTTATATAGCTATAAAAATTATTATAGTAAAAAAGCACTATATCCTCGTGGATTAGTGCTTTTTTATTGAAACAACCTATCTGTTCCCCTTAGTTACCTTCATTTACCCTCAACCCATAATCCTCTAGCACACTATCTATATACTTAAAATCTTCATTGCTTTCAAACTCCATCCAACAGATCACAT
Source organism: Clostridium fungisolvens (assembly GCF_014193895.1). Lineage (NCBI taxonomy): Bacteria > Bacillati > Bacillota > Clostridia > Eubacteriales > Clostridiaceae > Clostridium > Clostridium fungisolvens. Next base: position 2,736,538 of record NZ_BLZR01000001.1, read on the forward strand.
TTTTATCGGTTTTATAGTCTATGATCTTTCCATTAATCTCTTCCTTAAAATCTGTCCATCCCCAAAGATGCATATTGCCTTCAACCTTATATCTCACAAAACCACCTCTATTATAGATATACCATTTTATTCTATCACTAAAAATAAAAACAATCACTAATCTTGGACCCCTGATTTTTATCTATAATTAAGCAGAAAAGATGTACCACTTCATCTTGAAACTTATTATTTTAAAATTCTCTCACCAGAACCTGTGAGAGTTTTAAAAATAGATTTCAGATTGAAGTTGTACATCTTAAACTACCTCATAAAGTATTTAATTTTTATATCACAGAAAGTGCCCATAGATATAATGATGCAACAGAACCATATGGAGAATATCTTTTTCTATACATATCAAACTTTTTCTTCGGAAGCTCTTTTAGACTATATAACTTCATCATGCCTCTACGAATGGCTAGGTCTCCATAGCTCACCACATCAGGGCGACAAAGTGAGGAAATTAGTAGCATCTCAGCTGTCCAAACACCAATCCCATTAAGTGATGAAAGCTTTTTTATGATTTCCTCATCACTTAAATCATAAAGTTCATTAAAGTTTATTTCACCTGAAATAGCAGCACTTGCAACTCCCTTTATGTATCCAGCTTTTCTTAAAGTCATACCACAACCTTGAATGTCAGATAAGCTTATTTTATCAATACTTTCTGCTGTAATTACCCCAAGTAGACTAAATAATCTGTTCCATACAGTTTCTGCAGCCTTAGTTGAAATTTGCTGACCAATTATAATCCAAACAAGCGCCTCAAATGGATCAGGAGTAATTTTACGTTTTATCATACCAATTTTCTCAATGGCCGCACCAAGTTTCTTATCCTTGCTTTTTAAGTATTCTATCTCTTTTTCACCGTATTCAAAAATCTGCATTTTATTTTGCACTCTCCATATCAAGTAGTGTTTTTTTTAGTTCTATTCCTCCACGATAACCTATAAGAGAACCATCTGCCCCAATAACACGATGACATGGGATAAATATTGGTATTGGATTACGGTTATTTGCAAGCCCTATCGCTCTAGAGGCCTTAGGATTACCTATTTTAGTAGCTATACTCTTATAACTTACGGTTTCACCATATGGTATTTCACAAAGCTTTAACCAAACATCTTTCATAAAGGGTGTTCCTTCTGGCTCCAAGGATAGGGAAAACTCTTTAAGATCTCCCATAAGATAACTCTTAAGTTGCCTTGCAGCTTCCTTCAATATAGGGGTTTCTTGTACTTTAATATCTTGAGGAATTTTATCATTCTCAAAATATAGATTAGTTATTTTCCCATCATTTTCTACTATTGCAATCTTACCAATTTTTAATTCATACGAATATATAGACACTACAAATCACCTCTACTTTTCCTATATTCACTTGGTGTAAACTCAGTTTGTTCCTTAAAACATTTATAAAAATTAGACAAACTTTTAAATCCCGTTGCATAGGAGATCTCAAGAATATCAATATCACTTTGCTTTAGAAGTTCTTTTGCTTTTTCTATTCTTAGCTTAATAATATACTGTGTTGGAGTAAGCTTAGTATGCTGTTTAAAAAGCTTAATCAAGTGGTTTGTACTAATTCCAAGTTGTTTTGAAATATCACTTAAGTCAACGGGCTTATTAAAATATGTATGAAATATATTTTTAGCCTTTTCTATTAGCTCTGAATCAGGCTGAAAATCCACCTTATCTGGACAACATCTCTTGCACGGACGAAACCCACTATCCAAAGCATTTACAGTATTATCAAAAAAAATTACATTTTCACGTATTGGAGTCTTTGACTTGCATGATGGTCTGCAGAAAATCCCTGTTGTCTTTACTCCATAGAAGAAGAGTCCATCATATTTATTGTCACAGCTAATAACCGCTTGCCATTTTTCACTATCTGAAATTTTAATACACTGCTTCATATGTTTTCTCCTCATCAATGTTTATCTATGAATATTTAATCTTTATAAGTCCTTGTATCATACATAAACACAACCGATCTATATTAATCTAAATGTTGCCTGAATTTTCATTTAAAAGCTATAATATTTTCTTATCCAGCTCTATTGTATAAATCATAAATGCGATCCTGGTAGATAGGCTTCTTTCATTATTATCACTCCAGTAATAGCCCTATTACAAACATATTTTACAGGAAATTAAGCTAAATATCTTCCTATATTTCATTAAGTAATTTTATAGGTAGATATAATGTAGACTCTGCTTATACCAAAACAGCGAACTTTAGGGATAGACACCCAATAACAAAAGGCAGCTTTATATAGCGAGTTCTACATAAAGCTACCTTTTGGAATTTCATATTATAATTTTTTGTTTACAGAGTTATAGTTACTTCATCTCCATCTGCTGAGGTGACTTCTACCAATTTTAAACCTCTGTAGCCTCTTAGATATTTTATGCTCCTTGCAAGTTCGTCAAAATCTATACAATCAATTATATCCCTTTGTTCCTGACTCAGATGTTTTCCTGACTTTTCTATAGCGTAAGAAGCTATCCTACATCCTAAGCTTGCAATACTTAAAGGTACGGGAATAAAAAATTTCCTACCATGCTTTTCTCTTATATAAATTCTCATCGCATATATTCCCTTCTGCATTATTTTTTTTGCACAGAAGAATTATTAATGCCTGTGCCTTTAATGCTTCTATTCAACACTTATCTCGACGCTGTCACCTTGTTCACTTTTTACATCTACAATTTTACCGTCAAGTCCATCACTTACAGCCTGAAGAATAGCTTGGATATCTATATCTTCCATACCTTCTACACCTTCTATTTTAGGTATTCTTTTAATAGCGCCACCTATAGTTCTTATGAACTTAACAGGTACATTTATATTTACGTTGTCTCCATGTTGTGAATTCACTCTGATCTTTAGCATTTTATCAGCGTTAATTATTGCAGGAACAGTACTTCTAGAAGCATATAAAACGTCTATTAATTCTCCTGCCTTCTGAGCATCAATTTTACCTTCTTCAAGCATCTTTAAAACTTTCATAATCTCATCATTCATTTTATACAATCCCCTTTTTTAAATTATTTTTTTAATAAATTTATCGCTTGTTCTGCTGTAATTTCACCTTTTTCAAGCTTGTCAATCACTTCAGAACTGTTATCTTCCTTCTCTTTAATAGGTGCATAACCTAGTGAAACAATTAAATCTTCAATTTTACTTCGAACTGTAGGATAAGATATTCCAAGTTCCTTTTCAACATCCTTAATATTACCTCTACATTTTATAAAAACCTCTGCAAAGTTTAGTTGGTCTGTAGTAAGATAAGAAAACTTCGAAAGTTCAAAATCATTTTCAATAACAGTATTACATTTTTTGCATTGTAACTTTGTAACTGTAAGCTTTGAACTGCATACAGGACATCGAGTTAATACTTTATAAGCCATACAAATCACTCTCCATAGTTTCATTATACTACCATTATTTATAATTTCAATACATTTATTAATTTATTTTATATATTTTTATTTTCATATTAATAAAATTAATTTTAACATTAATTTTATTAATAACAATATTAACCACTTATATACTCCAGTTCTATGACTGTAAATTGTGTTGGAAAACATTTTTATCACCAATTCTATTTTACTTGATTTAAATGATTCCTATGGCGAAGCTTAATTTATACATGCCCAAAAATCACGCACCTATGAATTTTAGTATGTATAAATTAATAGTTGAGTTAGGAACCCTACAAAGACTATTACAAAAGATTTCAAGTAATTGATTCAGAATAGTAATTTACTTTTAAGTAATAGAAAAAATTATCTAGATCCTTAATCTACTTCGAAATTTGCAGAAAATTAAGCTGAAGGTGCGTACTAGATATTACTATAAAAAAGCCTTATATTATGTATTAAATAAATGTTGTTACTGCTATCTAAAAGGACAAGCTATAAAATACCAACATTTACTTAATATATAAGGTAATGTAATAAAAATATTTACACAGGTTACAATCAGTGAGATATGAGCGTTTGAGTAATTAGATTTATTTCACTTACACTAATTGGAGTATATTGAATTTAAGGATTTAAATAATACAACTATATCTTGGCATCTATTTTCACCTAAAGTTGTATATAAAGGGTTCCATTACGAAAACTTAAGTTATGCATGTTCGAAAATCGTGGCTACTGAGGATTTTCGCGGCATGCATAACTTAATAGTTGAAGTTGGAACCCTATAGTTACAGACAATTAAGTCAGAATGCGAAACATAATACAACTTAATTGATGAAACTAAAAACACAAATAATGTTCTTTAAGAATTGAATAATGCGATAAAAAAATTATTTTAAAACACTCTTCGGTCTACAATTTTCCTAGAGCTAATTGGTATAATATGTTATAATCAATCATAATTAAGACAGAATATGAAAATAAGACAAATTTAAGTATATTCTATTATTGGAGGTGATGAAATGGCTGGGGCTCTTGTAGCGATTGCTGTAGTGATTTTTGTTGTATTTTACATAATCCTTAAGAAAAAGGATAAATGATAGAAGAACACTCATTCTATTCGGCGGCCGAACATTGTTTATACTCAGAAGAAAGAAGCGAGAAACCATTTGAATCTTCACTTAAATATAAACTTATCGGCATTAACTGGTTATAAATGATATAACTACAAATAATTAAGTATTGGTAGTAAAAAAATTACGGATTAAAACTAATAAATGATATAATAATGGAGGAAGCAGGATTGGATAAGATTGTTAATCTAATTATTCAGTCAGTTGCATATTTTGCAATTGTTTTATTTATATTTTTCATTTCAAGGAAGTTTGGTATTAATACACATTCATCTATATGGTCATTAGCGATTGGTTCAACTATTGGCTGGATTATAGTGCAAGGTTTATCTGTAATTATGAAGAGAAAGAAAAATTAGGCAACCATAGAGGTTTCCTAATTTTTTTGTTTATAATCCACAACTTTTAAAAGCATAATTAAAGATTAAAGAATATAGAAAAAAGGCTAGATTTCTCTACCCCTTTAGCACAAGCTACTTACATCACATTGACCATATTGATTATCACCTACGGCAACAAAAGTGCCATCTGCTTTAAGACCAACTGTATGAGCACATCCAGCAGCAACTGCCACAATACCATACCAGCTACTAACATTGCACTGTCCATACTCATTCCAGCCCACTGCAACCACATTTCCGTCAGCTTTAAGACCTATGGTATGACTACTGCCCGCAGCTATAGCTACAATACCGTTCCAATCATTAACATCACACTGACCTTCATTATTTTTACCTGTAACAACCACTGTACCATCGGATCTAAGACCAACGGTATGAAGATAACCTGCAGCTACTGCCACTATATCACTCCAGTCACTAACATTGCATTGACCATATCTATTATTACCCACAGCCATAACTGTACCATTTGCTTTAAGCCCCACTGTATGCCAATCCCCTGCTGTAATGGCCACAATATCATGCCAGTCAGTTACCTCACATTGCCCTTCATTATTTCGACCTGCTGCAACCACCGTGCCGTTTTGTTTAAGGCCAACGGTACGACGCCAACCAGCTGCAATGGCTACAATATTACTCCAACCATTTACATCGCACTGGTCATGCTTATTCCAACCCACTGCTACAACAGTACCATCAGACTTTAGCCCTACTGTATGAGAATTGCCTGTGTTCGTCGCCATATGAACATTACCAGCATCCACCGAAACAATATCGCTCCATATGCTTACATCACATTGACCACATTTATTATCACCTACAGCCATAACTGTTCCGTCTGCTTTTATACCAATAGTATGACGATGACCTGCCGCTATGATATTTCTTGCATCTCTCATATAACTACCTCCAACATTCTTCAGCATTAAATTTCTTTAGATTTATCTATAGGTAAACCACTTCGTATCTAATTTTATCATATAATGCATACAACAAAGTTGAGCATTGTAATTTAACTATATTTAAACAAGCAGCCAAGAATAGAAAAAGGATCTCTATTCTTGGCTGCTATGTATCTTAAAAACTATTATTTATCCTAATATTTGTTTTAAATCCGCATCAGGTGTGCTGATTGGCTTTATACCAAAATTGTCAACTAAGAATTGTAATACATTTGGTGATAAGAATGCAGGCAAGCTTGGCCCAATATACATTCCTTTTACCCCTAAAGAAAGCAATGCTAGAAGATCAGCAACAGCTTTTTGTTCATACCAAGAAAGTATTATCGATAAAGGTAAATCATTAACACCACATTTGAATGCATCAGCTAAAGCTAAAGCTATTCTAACTGCTGAATAAGCATCGTTACATTGTCCAACATCTAATAAACGTGGAAGTCCAGCAACTTCGCCAAATTGTAGTTTATTAAAACGATATTTTCCACATGCTAATGTAAGAATAATAGAATCATTCGGAACCTTTTCAGCAAATTCTGTGTAGTAGTTTCTTCCAGGTTTAGCACCATCACAACCTCCGATTAAGAAGAAGTGCTTAACTTTACCATCTTTTACTGCATTTATTATTGTATCAGCGTGACTTAGAGTTGCTTTATGTCCAAAGCCAACTAAAATTTCTTTTACTTCTTCATCTTCTTTGAAGCCACCTAATTCTAGAGCTTTATTTATTATTTCAGTAAAATCCTTATTTCCATTTTCATCTTTATCTATATGTTTAACTCCATCCCATCCAACAACACTAGTTGAGAAAATTCTATCTTTGTAAGAATCTCTTGGTTTCATTAAACAGTTAGTTGTCATTAAGATGCAACCAGGAATATTATCAAATTCCTTTTGTTGATTTTGCCATGCACTTCCGAAGTTACCTACTAAGTGAGGGTATTTATTTAATTCAGGATATCCATGAGAAGGTAACATTTCACCATGAGTATAAATATTTATACCTTTACCTTCAGTTTGCTTTAAAAGCATTTCTAAATCTCTTAGGTCATGTCCTGAAATTACTATAAACGGACCTTTCTTTCTATTTACATTTACTTTTGTAGGAGTTGGTGCGCTATAAAGACTGTTATTAGCAGTATCTAGAAGCTCCATGATTTTGACACTGGCATCTCCAGTTTCAATTAATAATTTAATTAAATCATCTAATGTTAAAGCATCATCAGTTAAAGAAGCTAAAGCTTTAAAATAAAAATTATCCACTTCATCATTATTATATTTTACAAATCTTGCTTGATGTGCGTAAGCAGCGATTCCTTTTAGACCATATTTTATAGTCTCTCTAACTGAACGAATGTCAGAATCTAAATTTTGATCATACATGATTCCAGCTTTTTTAGCATCTTCAAACATAACTTCAGTAGATTCGCTTAAATCATATAATGCTTCAGGAGCTTGTATCTTCCCAGCTTGTACTCTTTCACGCAAAGATTCTTTGATTTCTTGAGATTTCTTTAATTTAGCCATATGATCAGCAGGATCAAAATTAACATTAGTCAAGGTCATAAATAATGAATCCTCTACAAAAGAAACTACGCTTTTATCTATTACTTCACCATTTTTTAAAAGTTCATTAGCATATAAACTAATTCCTTTTAACTGATAAATCAATAGATCTTGCATAGCTGCAATGTCAGGTGTCTTACCACATACACCAATTTTAGTGCATCCTTTGCCACCGGCAGTTTGTTCACATTGATAACAGAACATTTCTTGAACCATAATATCAATCCTTTCAATTCAAAATTTTTGACTTTACTCTTATATTTTATAATAATATTGGCAATATATGCAATAATTTATCAGAAAATTCAAAAAATAAAAGTTTTAATTAACAAAATTGTCATTTTATGTACAATAACTAACAATGAAATTAAAAACATATTGAAATTAGCATATTTACAATTTAAGCAGCATATTACATTAAGAAAATAATTATGTAAGGAAATACTATGACTTTCAAATATGTACCTATTCTAAGAAATTTAACAGCTGAGAGAGAGGCACTTAAATATCAAAAAACATCAGCTAAAGTAATGCCACTTATAGAGTTAGTTTCAGATAAACCTCGTGAGAATTCAAAATTAGATTTTAAAACCTTTAGTCAACAATTATTTAATAATATGTCTAATCCTTTTTTTGTTGACATTCCTATGTATATTAAATTGTCTAAAAGAACAAAACTATCCGTTACTGAATTTCTTGATCATATTTATCAAAATCAGCTTAAGAGATGTGTCTATTTAAATTTATTATCAAATATTTGTCCTGGAAGATTAGTACCTGTAGTATCTTATAATTCTAATATTCCATATATTAAAAAACTTATTGTAGAGCAAGTGAAATTATTAAGACCTAATTATAAGAAGCTTGCATTTAGAATTTTTGCGCCTTACAATAGGTCAATAATTGATGAATTAAAAACAGTATTGAAGCCTCAAGATACTATTTTACTTGATATTTTTCATCAAAAGCATAATACCCCATTGCTACTCAGCATGTATTCTGAAATCAATACATTAAAAAGCAACATTGGATGTACCACTGTAATACTACACTCAGCACTCCCAGATAAATTAACAAACACTAAACTGATAGACAATCAGATTATACAGGACGCAAGCACTAATCTTATAACTTCATATAATAGCCCTAAGTATAAATTTGATGCTTTTGGTGATTTCGCAGGCATAAAGGTTTCAAATCTCGAGAATATTCCTGTATCAAGCCCAGCATATATTCACTACTCTGCATTATCAAATAATTACATTGGATTTAAGGGGCTATACAGAAAAGTTAGGTCCTTTGAAACCATGGTATTGCCAAAATTCACTTTTTCACCTTATTGGTCAAGCATCCCTAAAAAACATAAGAATTCTTGTTATGGCTGCACCTTAATTGAAAGAATGCTAAGCGGAAAAGTGAAAATCAATTATGCACCTAGATGGAAAACCCTAACTATATGTCATTATATAAAATCAATGGATGAGGTTTTATAAAATATAAATTGGAGCTGAAAACACTCTTTCAGCTCCTCTAAAATTTCATACTACAAGATTTTAAAACATCCTCAAATATAATATTGTCAGCTATCGCAAACAATAACATTTCTGTATAGAAAGGATACTTTCTTCTTTCATCACTCCAAAGCTTATCATTAATATCAGCTATCAAGTCACAAAGCATTGGATACGCTAAGTTATCGTCTATAAATACTTTCTTATCTACTTTACTCATAACTTTTTTATCATTTAAGTTATCTAGATACTCACTGGCTCTAGAGAGTCTTATTAGAGTTTCAATATTTACTCCTCTAAGCTTTGAGTTTCTCCCCTCTGACATAGGAAAGAACATCTCAGACGAATTAGTTTTTAGAAGTATCCAGTTAATAGAATAAGCTAATCTTGTATCGTAGATAATGTATTTTTCAGTATCAATAAAGCTTAAAACCTTTGTTACACTTGCTCTGCTTTCTATTTTGCAATATTCACCGCCCTCTATTCTTTGCTTTAGAAACTCCTCTACTGAAGAGTTTAGCTTCTCAACATTAGTTGAGTTTATCCCACCCCAGTTAGATACTATCCATTTATAAACTAACTTTCTATCTTTAATTGAATCAAGCTTATTTAAAACAGAAGATAGTATTAATTTTATTGCAACATTTTTCTCATAACTACTTTCTATCTGCTGCAACTGCTGACACTCTTCGGAGCTAATTATTCCATTTTCTTTTAAGAAGATAACATCCTTATCTTTTGGAGTATCCCAATTAAACAATTTTTCAAGCTTTAAAGCGAGTGGTATTAAATATTCTACTATAGCTTCAATGTTGAACATATTTGTCTCCTTCTTCCCTATTTTATCTAACTTCAACTTTGTTGGTCTTCTCTTTCACTTTTAAATGTAAAGACATATTACCATGCTTTCCAATATGATACTAATTATTCTACAGCATGCCCAAAAAAGCAGCTAAAGAGACTTTCTTTAACTGCTTTTTATAGTAATATATTTAATTAACTGAATTCATACTATATCTAAACAAAATAGTAATTACTTCTTGTATATTAGATTTAAAAACTCGTCCTCAGACAGCACTTCAATTCCAAGCTCCTGTGCTTTACCTAGTTTACTTCCTGGATTCTTACCTACAACTAGAATATTAGTCTTTTTACTTACACCACTTTTGACATTTCCTCCATACATAATAGCAAGTTCCGAAAGCTCTACCCTATCTTTCACGGTCTCACCAGTAAATACTATGTTTTTACTATGTAATATATCCTCTATGATGTTTTCTTTAGCTCGTTCTAACCTTGCTTTATTCTCTTCTCTTTCTTCCTTATCAAACATGTAACTTCTTTTAGGTTTAGTTTCACTAGCACTTGTGTTTCCACCTAATTTGCTCCACTTTTTAGGTTTTAACTTTTTCAAGAGTTCTAATAAATCCAATACATCTTGCATTGCAGTATGTTCTTGATTATCTTTTATATTGTAATGTTCTAGTAAATCCCTTAACTTATAACTATCCAGCTTTTCCATCTTTTTTATTGTATTCATACTACAATAAAATACTTGATCTTTATCTACCCAATTCCAGAAATCAAGAAAGCTTTTATCAAAGCTAGCATTATGAGCTACTAGTGGATACTTATATTTAATAAGGAAGTTTTTAAATTCTTCTCTTAAGCTTTCATTTTCTTCAATATTCTCAAGTCCATAGCCATAGCCTTTTTTATATTCTTCTTCATCATTAATAATAGCTAAATGTAATTTGTCTATTATTTCATAATCTTCAACAACTGTAGCTGCTACTTCCCTTATTCCGTCTTTTGGAGAAAAACTATGTGGAGTTTCTATATCAACTATTATAAATCTCTCTTTTTTCTCCGCTTTTTTATTAATGCTCTTACTTTCATCTGTTTTTTTATCTTTTTTATTTTCATCTAATTTTTTAGCTTCATATAATCCTGTTTCTTCAATTGAACCATATAGTGAAAAGTCTTTTTTCTGCATGTCCAAAAAATAATCTGGATGAATACTATGAAGCTTTCCATCAACATAAATCACTATTTCATTATCATCCACATATCCAGCTACCTTGCATTCTATATGTTTGTCTGTATAAGCACCTTTATAATAAAAGGCTTTTACTTCTGTAGCTTTTGGTGATATTAAATGCCATTCTTTCAGTTTCTCAAGTTCTTCCTCTATGGATTCAAAGGTCTTCCATTCTCTTTTAGTTTCTATCATATATTTTCTCCTTTACGTGCTCCAACTTCAACTTCTAAGTTGTCCATGTCTAAAATTCGTAGATTCATGATTTTTCAACATGCATAACTTAAGTTTTGATATAGAAACTCTTTAACTCTTAAGCATCTATAATTTTCGTTATTCTTATTATAGATAAACTACTTCATATTAGAATTTATCCAAATAAAAATTCGTAGAATCATCGAAATCTTTATTTGGAGTTTAATGACCGAAGTAGTTTATCAGTTCAGCGGAATAGATAATCCAGTTATTTCTAATAAAACTAAGCTATACTTGTGTTAATTATTAATGGTAATAGGATTGTAAACTATATGTTTTATTTAGAACTGGTTTTTCTATAATATAGTTATTATATGTTACAAATCACCACATATCAAATTAATAGTTTTTCTATTACTAAATAGTAAGAATAAGAGTCTATATTATAGACTCTTATAAAAATCACACTTAAGCTTTTTAAAAATACTTTTCTAAATCCTCTACTTTTTCCAAATCAAATATATCAGTGGCTATTAGCTCTATTTTTTCTGAAGATAATTTCTTTATCTTTTCTTCATATTCTTGAGGAAGATCCTTAAACTTCTTGCTTAATAGCTTTATGAGAATTTCAGTTTTTCCTTCACTTTTTCCATCATCTCTTATCATCTTTCCTATCTCTGTCACACTAAAAACCTCCTTAAATCTCTTTTTAGATATTTGATCTCCAAATTTATCAAACAATGCATACAACAAAGTTAAGCATTTTAGTTTAACTGCACTATCTTCAATTGAGTTTGCTAGCTCTATTCCTTCTAGAGTTCTTTCGCTTTTACTAATCTTACTACTCATTAATGGAATAAAACTCAGTGTTAATATATCCTTTTCATTACAGTGAAAAATCACTAATGCATCTATCAACTGCTTCTTCAGTATTTGTGAATCTTATATCCTGATCTTTAAGCTTATTATTACATATCCTTAGGTCTCTATTGTTTTCTTTATATCTTTCTGTATCTTTTATTAAAAGCTCCTCTATCCTATGACCTATCCCCATATTCTCCAGAATCACTTTACCAACTTCATATGTACTTAGGTTACTTTCGCTTCCAGTGTTGTATATTCCCTTTGGTAGATTAATAAGCTTATGAAAATTACTTATTAGATCATAAACATAGGTTATCCCTCTATATTCATTGGCAGGAAGGGTTATTTCCTCGTTCTTAAGTGCAGCTTTTACTAAGTTCCAAATAATATTAGAATTAATCTTAACATTTCTTTCTGGTAAACTAAATAACCAGGTAAGTCTTAATATAACTGGGTCCTCCACAATGCCACATATAGCATTTTCAGCTTCAAGCTTGTGTCTACCATAAACCGTATTTGGCAATGCTACACAGTCTTCCTTATATGGTCCTGCTTCAACATTGCCATTGTATATCTGATCAGAACTTAAATATATAAGCTTTGCCCCTGCTACAGCACAGCCCTTAGCAATATTTATTGTCCCCTTAACATTTACATCGTAAGATAATTCAGGGTTTTTCTCGCATTTTCCTGTATCAGATATTGCTGCGGAATGAATAAGATATTTTGGTTTAATATTAATAATTTTTTCTATAGTTTTTTCTTGGTCACATATATCTAAATCCTTATGGCTTAGAGCAATTATGTTATATTTATCTCTATAATATTGAACAAATCTGGACGCAAAAAAGCCCTCTGCTCCAGTAATTAGTATTGTATCCATGTATAATCCTCACTTTATCTTCTTTTTAATCAGTCAAATTAAGCTTTGACCATCTATGTTATAGAGTTCCTAACTCAACTATTAATTTATACATGCCCGAAAATCCCCAGAAGCCGGGATTTTCGAACAAGTATAAATTAAGTTTCGATACGGGAACTCTTTAAAAACCGCATTCTTCATTAACTATATATAATTTCATTCTATTTTTATCTGATTGACCTTCTATTATTGATAGGCTATTGCACACTCTTTCCTTTGATACGCAATCAACACACCTATTTAAGGTTACACATGGAGGGTTGAACCCTGCTCTTTTTGCATTTTGTGGGCAAGCTATATTTTTTACTCTTTTTATTGCTTCATCTATAGTGGCTACTACTTTATTTTTCCCAACAACAATGATCACATGATCTGGTCCATAGTTAATTGCAGCTACTCTATTTCCACTATGGTCTACATTAACGATTCTTCCATCAAGAGATACCCCATTGGAACCAGTGATATACCAATCAGAAAGCAGTGCCTTCTTCTTTAAGGACTTACACTCCTCTTTATCCTTACCAAGCTCTTTGTCGTATACAATATTACCCCTTTTTAATAAAGAATCTGTAATATCCATCTTCCCAAGTGTAGCTGAATGTCCTATTCCAACAGTGCATTCAATAGGTATCATATTTAATATATATGACTTAACATCCTCTAAGGTTTCAAAATACTGAACTTCTATATTTCTAAGTTTAAAGTTTTCTTTCAATTTATTAATGGTTTCAATATTCATCTATATCCTCAATCCACCCTATACATTATTATAAAATACGCTGATTATTTCTCACATGAAAATTATACCATTCTATTAAGTATACTGTATAATATCTTTTACTAATGCTTTTCTATATTAATAATAACTTCTTTAGCTTAGATAAAAAGCGATAAACCGTTTTTTTCATCTCCTTCTTGTCCCATTTATCTTACAATATGTAAAATATATTTGACATATTGCAAAACATATTATACTATATATACATATTATGGAATGAAAGGTTGTAGTTTACATGAAGAACTTAAAATTGAAAATGGCTAGAGTTGAAAGCGATATGTCTCAAGATGAATTAGCTAAAGCTGTAGGAGCTACAAGACAGACCATAAGTATGATTGAATCTGGCAACTATAACCCTACATTAAAGCTTGCTGTAGCAATATGCAAAGCACTTGGCAAGACCTTAAATGATCTTTTTTGGGAGGAATGATGATGCTAAGTATTGATGAAAGAAGTAAAAGAAGATTAGAAGAAACTGCAACAGGGGTATTAGGACTTTTTTATGTGATATGCACCTTTGAGATGATAATAAAGCTTATGGTAACTAAAGATATCACAAGTATACTAGGCGAGTTTATAATTTTTCTTTCTGTCATATTCACTTTTCTTATAGTGCAAAGATTTCACAGAAGCTACTCACCAACACTGCCAAGAAAAAATAATGGTGAACTTCTAAGTCCCGAAAATACAAAACAAGCAAAGCACAAAAGGCTGTTAATCTATGCAAAAGACTCTTTTGTATATTCTATTAGCTTTACAGCGTTTTCTGTAGTAATGGATTACCTAACAAAAAAACAGAATATAACCTTTAACCTAGAATTCTTCGTAAGTCAATTTTTTAAAATTATACTATATTTTATTCCTTTCTTTATTTTAGATACTTTATTGAAAGAGCGAAAAATTAAAAAATATAACAAATGGAATGAGAATCTAGATGATTAGGAGGCTATTATGAATTTTAAAAAGAAGTTAAAGAATTATGCAACAGGTAGTGATGAAAGAACTATAGACGTAGTAGGAAGTTCTTCACTTATAACTCTTATCATTGGAGTAGTAATTTTTTTAGTTGAGATGTTAGTTAAGTTTGAAATAACAAAGGATTTACACTCTATTACTTGGGAAGCTGTGCTTTTTATTATTATGATAGTTGTATTCGTGGTTATTCATCTGCTGAACAAGATACGAATAACAATTAAGTTTTAGTGAATACATTCAAAGAAAGCATCCATAGATTTGATTTTCACAAACCTATGGATGCTCTCTCCAAATTACACAGACATTTTTATAATGTTGTACCGTCTACCGTTTTTCTCTCCTCTAATAATCTTGAGAAAGTTCTCGAATATACGGTATTGAATCTTTATTTTAGCTCTTAATATTGTTCTTCTCTTGGTTATAAACATCTCAAAGTCTTAAAGTTCTAATATATAACGACATTTATAGCCCCCCAAATTTACTTACTCAACCAAACTTTATTAAAGTAATAGTGGATATGTTTCTTCTAAATAATTATACTTCTACAAGTTCCTTTTCTTCTTTATTCATAACATTTTTGTCGTATGCCTTTAATATTGGAAGTAATATAATAATGTCTAACAATAACAATGCAAACCATAATATTGTTGCCTTAATATCCATTGTTGCTAAGAATGCAGCTATAGGGCCCGGAACTGTAAATGGTAGAGTTATAAAGAACTTCCCTATAACACCTGTAGACATAAGTATATATGCAATTGAGAAGTTAACATTATTACAAATCAAGAAGCCCACTACTGTAAATGGATTTAATACCGTTGGTATACCAAATATTAATGGTTCATTAATATTGAACATACTTGGTACTAATGCAACCTTTGATACTGAACGAAGTGAAGCAGCTTTACATCCAATCAATATAACAATTGCCATTGCTGTATATGAAATCCATCCTCCAAATACACTGTTTACACTACCAGCAAATATCGCAGGTAATGGCTTTCCTGCAGCATATGCTTGTGCATTCAATGCTAGATTCATTGTAGTTATTGGTGTAACTACTACGCCTACCATGTTACCCCCATGAATTCCAAAGAACCAGAACATAGTCATAAGTACATTAATTAATATGATAGATGGAAGACTTCCTGTAGCACTTATTAGTGGTTGGAATACTTTAAAAATTAACTGTGTTAGTCCAGCACCAGTAAGACTGTTGCATAGTGCATTACCACCAATAAATAAAAGTAAGGAAATAGTCATAGGAATCAAGGCTGTGAAAGGAGCAGCTACATTTGGTGGTACGCTTGCAGGTAGCTTAATAACAATATTCTTTTTTACACAAAAGTGACCTATTTCTACTACAATAATAGCAGTAATAATCGCCGCAAACATTGCACCGGCTCCAAGTTGAGAGGTTGGCATAGCACTTATAACGGTTTCACCAACCTTATAGCTTTGAGTTGGTGCAGCAATAAGTAGGAAAATAAATATTGAACCGATTACATTGGTTATAGTATTCATTTTGTAGTAAGCTGCTAATCTATAGGCAATACCAGCTACTACATATATAGAAATAATCCCAATAGTCAAATTGTATGGTGTTATCAAAGTGGCATTATGTGCGTCAGCAAAATGTTTCCATGCTATTAGAAATTGATAAAAAAAGTTTGTCCCCTTAATTTTATTTAAATCAACAGGTGGAACGGCAAGTAAGCAGAATATACCCCCTATTATAGTAATTGGAACTAAAACTGTCATTCCATCTCTTACAGAGGCAAGATGTCTTTGATCGCCAATCTTCTGAGCTACTGGAATTATAAATCGTTCCATTTGTTCTTGTAGCTTGTCAATGAATGATTTCTTAGTGGTCTTTTGTCCATTAGTATCCATTATTATTCCCCTTTCCTTTTAAAAATTAGAACTTTTGTTAAAAACCGGTTTTCTATATATATAATTCTATCACATATGAATATACCATGCAATATTAATAAAAATATTTTGAATAATATATTCACTTTTTCTTTTTTATGTTTTACAATATAATTAGAGAAAGGAGTTTTGTTTATGAAAGCATCATTTGATAAATTTGATATTACACCAAATTATCCGGTTCATATGGCTGGATATTCAAGAAAGAGCAAAAGTATTGGAGTACTTGATCCAATAGAAATCAATACATTGGTCATAGAAATGGAGAAAACACCTTTTGTCATTTGCATATTTGATTCAATTATTATTGAAGAAAGCTTTGTAAATAATATTAAGGATGAGGTTAATAAAACACTTCACATTCCTAATGAAAATATTATTATTGGCTGTATTCACACTCATTCTGCACCAGCCTTCTTTAAGCTTGCTTTTGAAGAAACTAGTGTGGAGCAAGATCTTACAAATCAAGTAAAAATCAATATAATTCAGAGTATAATAAGAGCTTATAATAACCTTGAAGATTCAAATATTATCTTTGAAAAATCTATGATAGAAGGTCTTTATGGCAATAGAAATCAAAAAGACGGTTATGCTGATAAAAGCGTAAATGTCCTTAAATTCTATGATAAGCATAATTCTTTGATTGGAGCCTTTGTAAATATATCTGTTCATCCTACTATATTGAATGGTAGCAATCTAATGCTTTCTGCAGACTTATTAGGATTTGTGAGACAAAAGTTGCAAGATCAGTTAGACTGCCCAGTTCTTATTTGTAATGGAACATGTGGTGATGTATCAACTAGATTCTATCGAAAATTAAGTGGCATAGAAGAACTTGAATACACTTCCTCTTCAATAGTAAATCAAATGAAAGATAAAATTACTTCTGAGGTACTGAATTTAAACAACCTGAGAATAGCTTCAACCTCAATGGTATCAATATTTGATGCAGAAAAAGATGATTTTAATAACTCTGAATTAAAAAGACTCAATGAAAAATCAAGCAATGTATCTGAAGCTGAAAAATCATATCTTAAGCTACTAGCTTCACGATTAGAAATCAAAAAAAGCTTAAGCCCTTATGTGCTTCATCTTACAAGCACCATAATAAAAACTGATGAGCTTATGATTATTACTTTGCCTGGAGATGTTAATTCATATTTTGCTAAACACATAAGAGAAAGCATTCCTAATATAGAAATAATCCTAATAGGCTATTCAAATGCTTATGTTTCATATATGGTGGAATCCAAAAACTACGGAAAGTACTTCGAGACCTTTAATACAAGATTATCAAGAGGAGTTTCTGACGAGTTCATTGATAAAGTAATAGAAAAAGCAGCCTCTCTTTAAAATTTGAATTAGTCATTCAAAAGTAGTATAATAATCTACTATAAATTCAAAATATTGAGATATAAAGGTGAGGTATTTATGAATCCATTCGAACAAATGGAAATCAAAAAAAATAGTTTTACTAAAAAAGAAAAAATTGTTTATGAGCTAATGCTAAAAAACGTTGATGAAATTTCACGTAAATCAGTAACTGAATTAGCTGACCATATGAATGTATCCCAATCTACCATAACTCGTTTCTGTCAAAAACTTGGCTATGATGGGTATAATGATTTTAAATTCAGCATTTACAGATATCAGAAGCAGGTCCCATTGGATGATTTGGATCCAAGCAAGAATGCTTTTTCTACTTACTCCAATCTTATCCTGCAACTACAAACTTCCGTAAATAATGATGAGCTAAGCAACCTTGCTGAGGATATAGGTAAGGCTGATAATATCATTATTCTTGGCGTGCATAAAAGCGAATTGCCTGCAAGACTACTTAATATAAATCTACACAAGCTTTCAAAGCATGCGACCTTTGTTCCTTTTGGAGAAGTACAAGACTTAGAATCGTACATAAAAAAGGATGATTTAGTCATTGTATTCTCCGTAAAAGGTGAATCTTTAAAAGCGAGCATTAGTGAACTTGTAAAGAAAAAAGCTGCAAAGTTTGCTATGATCACAATGAATGATAAAAATCCATTGAAGAAGATGTTCCCACACTTCATATGGCTTCCATCTACAAATCGTGAAACCTCCCCAGTATACGTTGAAAACCAGGTAGTGTTCATGATATATGTGGATATTCTAACTTCATATATTGCAAATTATATTATAAATAAAAAAGATAAAGTCGATCCAAAACGTAATGTTTAAAAGAAAACTTCTTTCAAAATAGCAGTGTACTTAGTGCTGTTAATAATGAACAAGCTCTACTGAATTTTCCTTTATAAAGCTTTTTATTTCATCACTACACAATACATAAAGTTCCTTCACCCTATGAACATTATAGGAACTGTTATTATATAGCTCCAAGTCGCAGTAGCCAGGATGAGTCATAAGCTCAATCCCTGTCTCCTCCGAGTTGGATTTTATTATATTTTTTAATACTTCTATAGTAGCGGTTTCTCCATAAAAGCCTGCCACGAACTTAAATGCACTATATCTACGCACTGGAATACCATACTCATTGCTAAGCTTCATTGTAATGTTATAGATTTCTCCTCTGTCATGTACTCCATGATGAGAATCTAAATGTGTAGGCTTACGATTAAAAACTTGAATGAATCTTTCAATCTGTGCCCTAAACTCTGTCTCAACCTCGGAAAGAATAATATCTTCACTTGAATAAAACTCATTTTTTGTTAAGAAAACCTTTCCACCCTTTGTAATAGTTTTTCCTCCAGTAAGAGAATTCCCTATAGTTAGATTTAAATGAACTCCTATGCCAAGCTCTGTAGTTTCCTTAGAAATTTTTGCTCCATATTCTAAGTAAGGCATATTGCATAAAGCAGTAGTTGAGGTTATTATTCCTTTTTTGTGCCCTTCAATTATGCCTTCAGTATTTCCTTTGGTAAATCCAAAATCATCAGCATTAATAATTAATTTCATATATGCCTCCAAAACTAAAAATTGATTTTATCTAGCACATTCAGCATTACATAAATACTTATAATAATGCTGAATATACTAATACTCTGCTATTTTCTATTTTTAAAGTAATCTACTTCTTCACTGGACAATCCAAGTAGTTCCTTCATAACTGATTCAGTATCCAAGCCTAAAGTTGGAGCCTTATCATATGAATACTCATCACTTTCAGTAAATTTTATAGGTGAGCCTACTATTTTCATTTTTCCTGAAATAGGATGCTCTATCTCCTCTATCATTTTTCTAGTCTCAACAATATTCTTATCATTAACTACCTGAGCCACATCATTAATTGGTGCACAAGGAACCCCTTTTGCTAAAAGTATTTTAATTATTTCCTCTACATTGTGCTCCTTGGTCCAGCCACTTACAATTGCTTTTAATCTATCATGTTCACTTACTCTATCCTTATTTAACTTAAACTCATCTATCTCTAGTAACTGTTTTTTATCAATAGCTTCGCAGAATTTTGTCCAAATATTATCATTACCTACTGCAATAACAACCCATCCGTCTTTTGCTTGAAAAGAATCGTATGGATAAATAAATTCATATCTATTTCCAATTCTCTCTGGTACTCTCTTTTCAACCAAAAATATTTCAATCAGAGTTTCCATTGCACTTACTGAACAATCTACAAGGGATATATCAATTCTCTCTCCGTGACCTGTTCTACTTCTCCCTTGCAATGCTGCTAATATTCCTATGCAACAATTAAGCCCTGCTAAAATATCCCCTATAGCAGTTCCAGTCCTTGTAGGTGCAGAATCTGTCCAACCAGTGACACTCATGATTCCGCTCATAGCTTGGGCAATTACATCATAGCCAGGCAGCTTGCTATATGCTCCTGTTTGTCCAAAACCTGATATTGAAGCATAAATAATTTTAGGATTTATTTCCTTTACTTCTTCATAAGAAAAGCCTAATTTATCCATAGTTCCAGGCTTAAAATTCTCTACGATAACATCTGATATTTTTATTAAATCAATCAATACTTTCTTAGCCTTTGGGTCCTTAAGATTCAATGCTATACTCTTTTTATTTCTGTTAAGGTTGGCAAAATACGCACTTATTCCTCTATCAAAAGGAGGGTAGCCTCTGCTGTCATCCCCTTTTAATGGCTCTTCAATCTTTATCACCTCTGCTCCCATATCTGCTAAGAGCATAGTGCAATATGGGCCAGATAATACTCTAGTTAAATCTAAAATGCGAATGCCATCAAGTTGCTTTGACATTTATAAAATCTCCCTTCAATATAGATTACTTACTAAGTTCAATGTCCATCCTTAATAGTGCAGCTTCCATACTCTTTCCTAATGAATCAAGCCTTAAAGAACGGGTTGCCCCTCCATCCAATGCATGATGTAATACAAAGTTGAAGCCATCAAGCTGTGGAACCTCATATCTTTCAATTTCTCCCTGAACCATACCTTTAAAGTGCTTCTTTACTGCTTCTGGCGTAACTTGAGCTTTTATTATTTCATAGTACTTAGGTTCTCTTGCATAAATACATATATTTGATACGTCACCCTTATCTCCAGATCTTCCATGCGCTATATCCTTAAGCTTTACCATTCTATTTTACCTCCTCAACATGAACCTCGAATTTAACTGCATCTCTAGGTATTAGTGTAGGCCATAATGCAAATACTTCAGATGGTTTTGTTCTTCCTCCAAAGAAACAGGATGCTGGTGGTCCATTTAAAATAAAAGGTGCAATTTCCGGAGTTAACTTATTTGCCTCTTCTAAAGTCTTAGTTTTTATAGCAAATCTAAGAATTACCTCATTTAAATCTTCTTTCATCTCCTCTGCCAATGGACCGTGAAGTGTATTAAGTCCAAGGAACTCTTCTCGTATTTCCATTGCATCAAGACCCTTATTTTTCAATCTTAATTTCAGTATTTCTGCAGCTCTCTGAGCTTTATCCAAGGCATCAGGCCAGCTGAATGGCAAGTATCCAACATTTCTATACCCTTCGCTATATCCCACACAAAGTTTTAATGTATCTGGTCTCTTATGTCCTTTAACTCCCTCTACTAGAACTCTATCTTGTCCTATTTGCTTTACAGTGACATTACTAAAATCTGCAATTACATCAGGAGTTAAATATTTTTTAGGATCATGTATTTCGTATAATAGCTGCTCCTTTACTGATTGAGTGGTCATGAGTCCCCCCATATTTTTTGTCTTTGTCATTATTAAACTCCCTGCTCCACTTACTTCAGCAATAGGATATCCCAAGTTTTCTGGATGTGGCACATTTCTCCAGTCATAATCATAATTGCCTCCACTTACCTGCGCTCCACATTCTAAAAGATGCCCACTTAGAATTCCTGTAGCTAAACCATCCCAATCATCCTTCTTCCAACCAAACTCATATGCAAGTGGTGCTAGGAAAAGACTTGAGTCTGTAGAACGTCCCACTATAACAATATCAGCCCCACCTTGAAGACATTCTATAATAGGTTCAGCTCCATAATACACATTTGCATTTACCATATGATTCAAAATAGCATCGATTGGTTCATTTGTATCCATGTTATTCATTGTAATCCCCTGTTTTCTAAGCTGGGGAATTATACTCATAACATCATCACCAAGAACATAACCTACCTTTAAATTAAGTCCTGATTCTTTAATCGCCTGCTTCACTGCTTCCACTGCACACTTTACATTCATACCACCTGCATTGGTTAAAACCTTTATGGATTTTTCTTTTATCATAGGAAGCATATCTTTTAAAGCTGTTATAAAATCTCTAGCATATCCTCTTTGCGGATTATGTTCCTTTTGCCTCTGCATAATAGACAGGGTAAGCTCTGCAAGATAATCACAAGCTATATAATCAACTTGATCATTTTTTGCCATATTTACTGGTGCTTCATTCAAATCTCCCCAAAAACCCTGAGCACCACCAATTCTAATTGTTTTCATTTGTCCACCTTCTTAATAAAAATTAGGAATATATATCCCTAACCTTTATTAAGCAACTTTCATGCCAAAAAAATAATGCTTCAAAAGCATTATAAAATCATATTTTTATGTATACTTTTATTAGTTAAGTGAAATATCTAGTGTATACTTTTTATACATTATATACTTTGTATACAATACCATAGTGTATCTTAATCAGCATCAATATTATAAAGCTTGAGCTTTTTATAAAAGGTTCGTCTGCTCATCCCAAGCATGTCCATTGCACGAGTCTTGTTCCCATTAAACTTTTCAAGAGCTTCTATAATTCTCTCTCTTTCTATATCTAATATTTCATGTTTTAATTTTTTTGATTCTGTTTTATCGTCTCTATTTAGACTTATAATTGATGATTTTTTTATTTCTTCAGGTAAATGTTCTACTTCAATAATGTCATCTTGACATATTATCACTGCATACTCCATACAACTTTGCAGCTCCCTAACATTACCTACCCATTTATATGATGAAAGTACATTTATCACATTTTCAGATAACATTAAAGTCTTGTTGTATTTTTTGCAATATATATTAAGGAAATATTCTGCCAGATTAATTATATCCTCTACTCTTTCACGTAAAGATGGGATATTTATATTAAAAGTATTTAACCTGAAATATAAATCTTCTCTGAAGGTTCCTTCTTTTATCATTGCTTTCAAATCTCTGTTTGTAGCTGCAATAACTCTTACATCAACTTTATTAATGGTATTAGATCCTATTTTTTGAATTTGTCCTGATTGAAGTACCCTTAACAGTTTTGCCTGCATAAGCATAGGCATGTCTCCTATTTCATCTAAAAAAATTGTTCCAGTATTTGCTGCCTCAAATTTACCTATTTTCCCGCTTTTATGCGCTCCTGTAAATGCTCCGTCTGTATAACCAAAGAGTTCACTTTCAAACAAGCTTTCAGGTATAGCAGAACAATTTAGCTCTACATATGGTTTTTCGCTTCTTTTACTTGCTTCGTAGATAGCCTTTACAACTACTTCCTTGCCAACACCACTCTCCCCTTGAACGAGAACCGTTGCGTCAGTTGGTGCCACTATTGCAGCAAGCTTTAAGCAATTCAAAAACTTTTCATTGCTACCAACAATACAGGAAAAATTCTTCGGAAGTTCATTATGAGGCTTTGCGATTCCTTCATAAAAATACCCGCTCAATTTTCTTACATTGGCAAGCTCTTCATTCAAGACATGTATTTCCGTAACATCTTTAAAGATAGAAATTGCACCAAGCACCTCATTATCAATAATGATTGGATTAATACTAGCTACTATCTGTTTTTCAATACTTTTAACTTTGATTTTTTTATTTTGGATTGGGGTTCCTTCCCTCAAAGTACTCAGTATTGCCGCACCAGGCTCTATTTCACTAACATATTTGTTAAGTACTTTTTCTTTATCAATATTAAGTATTTCAGAATACGCTTTGTTTAAGTAAATTATTTTAGAATGCTTGTCTACTAAAACCACACCATCATGTATGTGATCTATTGCACTTAAAAACATAAATAAAACCTTTTCCTTTAAGAAAAGTCTTATATAATCACAGGTGATAAATCCCACTAACTTCTTCTTTTGGTTTAGAACATAGACATAGTAGTTATTATTTAAATATTCATCATCTATAACACCCTTACAGCTAATAAGCTCATCTTCGCTAAAAAGCACAGGAATATTATCAAAGTTCAAAGGAATCTTACTTCCCAAACTCTCAAGATCTTTATTCATTACATCTTTTACTTTCAACTTTATCACCTCGAAAATTGCATAATTATTAGGTCCATATATGAGTAGTGTTTTCTGTAATTTTATCTTCTAAATTTTTCTATTAAACTTATTATATCATTTCCTATCAAGAGAAATATATTTAGAAATAAAAATAAGAGCCTAGATTGTAGACTCTTATAAAAATCACACTTAAGCATTTAAAAATACTTTTCTAAATCCTCTATTTTTTCTAAATCAAATATATCAGTAGCTATTAATTCTATTTTTTCTGAAGGTAGATTCTTTATCTTTTCTTCATATTCTTGAGGAAGTATATTAAATTTTTTGTTTAATTGTTTTATGAGAATTTCAGCCTTCCCCTCATCTCTTATCATCTTTCCTATTTCTGTAATTATAAATTTCTCCTTAGTTAATATT
The DNA here is from genome assembly GCF_014193895.1 of Clostridium fungisolvens. Classification (NCBI taxonomy): domain Bacteria; kingdom Bacillati; phylum Bacillota; class Clostridia; order Eubacteriales; family Clostridiaceae; genus Clostridium; species Clostridium fungisolvens. The sequence continues at coordinate 2,761,395 of NZ_BLZR01000001.1, forward strand.
CACAATTCTTAAGCAATTATGCCACTCTTGAACTAAATATAGTACCTTAGCATAGGCTTCCATTTCGATCTTCTCTCTACCACTGTAAAGCCAGCTTCTTCAAATGCTACAGGAACACCAGTCCAGAGAAAGGCATCTGGCACATTATTACCATAAGGGACCACTGGATATGCCTCAACTATATTTACTTCATTTAATTTTGCATATTCAATTGCCCCTTTAATTAACTCTGTTGAAATTCCTTTTCGTCTAAAATCCTTAGCTATAAAAAGACAAGAAATAGACCAAACTGGTTTATCATCTATTCTTTTAAGGACTCTGGAACTTTCAAGACGCTTATAAACTTCTCTTGGAGCAATAGCGCACCATCCAATTGGATTATCATCTACATATGCCAGCACCCCTACAGGCTTACCCCTATATACAATATCCTTCATGGAGTTCTTGTTAAATTCGCCCTTTCCACGCTCAAATTCCGATTTCTTAAGTCTCCAAGACATACACCAGCATCCGCCACATGCTCCTCTTTCACCAAATAAAAGTTCAAAGTCCTCCCATCTTGTATGGTCTAAAGAATATATTTTTATATTATGCTCTTCATTGCTATACACTAGCATTTATAAAATCCTCCATAATTCATATTTATTATCTTCAAGGGCTTCTTCCAAACGATTCATAACTCTAAATAAATGTCCTCTGAATTTATATAATCATAAAAACATTTAATCATAAAATTAAAAAATCATATAAATATATAGCAAACATGCGGGTTTGAGCTAATTTGGGTTATTTCAAACAAATTCCTTCAATTAATTTTGTACTGCTAAGGCTTATAAGAATTTATAGATGCTTAGTCACAAATATTGATAGATCACTTTGCTAATTACTTTCCAATAGCCTAATTCAATCACCGCAATATTTTATTTATCATTCACTTTAAAATTATTCCTATTCTAATACTTCCAAAAGCTTATCATAAATCCTCTTTTCTTCTCCACTTTCATTTGTTCTTATCCTCAATATAGGGATATTGTACTTTTCTAAGATTTCATCCTTCATCCTGTCTCTTTCTAGTTGCCTCGGATTATTTGCATGATAATGATATCCATCTACTTCAACCACAAGCACTGGCATTTTGTCTACCTTTCTATAAATTAAGAAATCAGTGTGGGTTAATATATTCATCGCAAATTTATACTCAGCTTCATTTAGTTTTGAGGTATCACGAAGAAGCATTTTAAGTGGCTGATGCATAACTTTATCTAAGGATTTAAACTTATCATATGATAAGACCTTTTCTATTACTGCATTCATTAGATTTTCAGAGGTGTGTTCTGAAACCTTTTTATTTCTATTTAACACCTCAAGCAATTTCTCTGAGTAGCTACTATAAAGCAGGTCAAAGACAGAATATATATTGCTATCAATAATCTCAAAGTTATTGTAATCTATGTATCTTATTAAATCGCTGATATTGTTATTTCCATTTACTATATCGCTATCAGATACTATAAGGATCAGTTTATCCTCTGCACGGGAAACAGCTACATTTATGAGATTAGGATCTTCAATAAAATCATTGGATTCATTAGCTACAGTACTTAATATAATAGTCTTCTTTTCTCTACCTTGATATTTATGTACAGTATCAATTTCAACATTTTCATCTTCTATTACTTTTTGTAATGCTACTATTTGATCTCTGTAGGGTGATATTATTCCTATTGATTTCTTTGATTTTAAGTTTGTAAGTATTTCCTCACGTATTACATCTATCTGTCTTTGATTATAGTTACCCCTTGCATGATTACCCTTAACAGTTTTGTAGACAGCTAAAGGAGCATAGTTTTCTTCTCCACTTGTTAATATTATTAATTCATCATCATAAAACTTCTTATTGCAAAAATCTATTATCTTAGGATGACATCTATAATGTTCTTTAAGCAGTGTTTTAGGAACATCATCATATAGACTTATAATAGAAGAAAGTAGGCTATGCTTTGAATAATTATAAGCTTCATTTAGATGATAGTGATTGAAAATATTGTTAGTTATGTTTTCAATTTCAGATGATACTATATTAGGCAGTTGCTTTAAATCTCCAACTATAACTGCATTTTTTGCAGAGGAAAAAGCTAGTGCTCCTGTTACTACATCAACCTGAGAAGCTTCATCAATAATCACATAATCAAATAAATAGTTCTTAGCTGCAGAGTTTCTTAAGGAATGGGTGGTGCTTAGTATTACTGGATATTCGTATATAAAGGAATCAAAGTTTTTCCACAATGCTTCTTCAGAAAAGGTAAATCTACTCTGCTTTTCACCATACTTTTTAGCTAATTTAGCTTTTAGTAATCTCATAGATTTTTCGCTATAAGTCTTCATTTGATCTTTAAAGCTATAGTTATCTAGCAGGGCTTCTATGGCTCTAATCTCTTTAGATAATTCTTTAAACCTAAGCTCATAACAAAGCTTTCTAAGATGCTCAACTATATCTTCCTCACTATTCTTATAAAACTTAAAACTGATTATTCCATATTTAAATAGATTTCTAAGTTTATATTTAAGATCAAAGGCTTGATTTTTATCTAATCTAAGATGGTAATCCACCATGAAAGACATTACTAAATTAGAGTTATTATTAAATAAGGTTTTATAAGACTTTATTGTGGTTTTATTGATGTTACTATAGCTATTAAAATATTCAAGCTCTGTGTTTAGACTTGAAAGTTCTTGCTTTAGCCTCGCAAGTGTATTTTGTTTCTCTAACATATCTTCTAAAGTCTTTTGGGAATTTAACAGATCTATTTGGATAGTTTCATACTCTTCAGCTTCTAATTTCCACTTACTAAACTCTGGATAATTGCTCTGCTGCCTTTCAAAAAACTTCTTTCTATTTTCACTTTTTCCTAAATAAGCAGCAATAAAATCTACATCATACTTTTCAAGCTTTTCTAAAACATTTGCAGTTGCAGAATTATTATTAGAAACAACAGCAACAGTTTTATCATTTATAATAGCATTAGCAATAATGTTTAATATTGTCTGAGTCTTACCTGTACCTGGAGGTCCCTCTATTACACTTATCTGACTAGAAAGAGCATTTTCAGTTGCAGACTTTTGACTGATATTAAAACCAAAAGGAAATATAATTTGTTGATGTTTTTCTATTCTTTTTATCTTCTTTGGATTTAAATAATTAGCAAGAACACTACTTGAGCTAATATTAGTAAGCTTTTCATACTGCTTATTTAAGAAAGTGCTATCTTCATCTACAGAAACATTGATATAACTTGTAAGCATCTTTAAATATTTAAAACAATCGTTTGATACTTCATTATTTAAGCAGTTTTCTTCTATAACTATCTGAGATTTATTATAGAGCTTATTAAATCCACTCTTAAAGATCAATCTATAATAATCTTCGAACTTAAATATCTTGGTAATTCCATTTATGCACTGTTTATTTTCATATATAAATATATTCTATGGATTTAGCTCTTCTGGCTTTGAAAGCCATCTTACATTGCTATAATTATAGCTATATGTCGTTGGTTTGCCAGTAAAAGTAACATCATACTTTCCGTTATTATATTTGCAATATGTAATCTTTTCAGTTTTGTCTTCACCTTTTATGAAGATTAGATTTCTTTCTATGTTCAACTTTTTGAGTCTCCTCTTTTAATTTTGAATATGATAATATTTTACCATATTATACAATATAATGTTATTTATACTGTTGATATATGAAAAAAGTAGCTAAAGAGAAGTTCTTTAACTACTTTTAATGCCAATATATTTAACTAACGGTATTTCAGCTCTTTCTTTAATTGTAAAACGAAATTTCTAATTCAACCATAAAGTTATATATACCTGCCCCCCTAGAAACCTCGATTCTCTAATTTGAAACTCAAAAGCATATGATATTTTAATATTTAGCAAATCTAAAAGCAAAACGAAACATATTAAAATCATATCTAAATAAGTCTAAAAATATTGTCTTTCACATAAAATGTACATATATCAAGTAAAATGAGGTAATATAATATAAATGCAAGAAGATGTCCTTACCTATATTTCTATATTTAGCAGTGCAGGAATAGGTTGTTATGGTTTCAAAGAAGAAGGGTTTGAGTGCATTGCAACAAATGAGCTCCTTGAAAAAAGAATGAAGATACAAAGATATAACGATAAATGTAGATATGATAGTGGATACATTTTAGGTGATATAAAGGAGAAAAATAACTACAAAAAAATTTTAGAAGCAATAGACTTTTGGAAAATAAAGCACAATATAAAGAATGTAGATGTATTAATTGCAACACCACCATGTCAAGGCATGTCTGTTGCCAATCACAAAAAAAATCTTAATGAGCACATTCGCAATTCTCTGGTTATAGAATCAATAAAGGTTATAAAAGATATTTTGCCTAATTTCATTATAATCGAAAACGTACGATCTTTTCTTAATACAATTTGTACTGATATTGATGGTAAAGATAAGAAAATTAAGGATGCAATAGATGACAATTTGTCACATTTATATAATCTATCCTACAATATTTTAAACTTTAAGGATTATGGTTGCCCATCAAGCAGAACAAGAACCCTAATAATAGGTGTTAGAAATACTTTAAGTATTTGTCCAGATCAACTTTTACCTGAAAGAACAAGAGAATTACCACTTCGTGAAGTAATCGGAAATTTACCTTCCCTAAAAGTAATGGGTGAAATAGATAATAAAGATCTTTTTCATAGTTTTAAAAGGTATCAAACTAGAATGTTACCTTGGATAGAAGAATTAAAAGAAGGCCAGTCAGCATTTGATAATACAGATAATAATAAAGTGCCTCATACAATTAAAAATGGCACGATTATATTCAATAAAAAGAAAAATGCTGATAAATATAGAAGACAATATTGGGATAAAGTTGCACCATGTATTCATACAAGGAATGATATTTTATCTAGTCAGAATACTATCCATCCCAATGATAATAGAGTATTTAGTATTAGAGAACTTATGCTAATGATGTCTATACCATATTCTTTTAAATGGACAAAATATGCTGAAGATAAATTGAATAAGATGCCTTTAATTGAAAAACAAGCTTTTCTAAAACAAGAAGAGATGAATATTAGACAATCTATTGGTGAAGCCGTACCTACAATAATATTTAAGAGCATTGCAAAAAAAATTAAGAAGTTTTACTTCTGATATTTTTCATATTACTCCCGTTATAATATTAACTAATTTTCATGTATACATAATAATTTTGGGAGTAGTGATAATACGGAAAATTATATAAAAAATCACTTAGATAAACATGATTTGGATGTTAGAAAAACAGGAGATGCAAGATTTATGGATCAAAAAATAACTCCAGATATTGTATGTATGATGGCAGATTGCGTGATTAATTATTTGGATTTTCGTAAAGACAAGACTTTAGAATTTACAGGTAAGGATATTTGGGATTTTGATTATTTTAATAACATTATTAAAACCGCATTCTCAAAACCAGATGTAAAAGAAGAAAGTGCAAAACACGAGTATGATAAAATTATTCAGCAGCCTTTGAAGATGTTAAGCTATGCCAAGGTTTTAAAATGTGAAAAATGGGGAAATACTAATAACTTCAAGGTAAATAATTATGAAATCCTTGAATATATATCATTAAAGGAGTTAAATTCATATAAATTTTTAGCTATATATTTGAAAAAGGTACTAACAGACAGTGCTCTTATCTCATACTTTGAAAAATTTAAAAATGAAAATACACCTAATGAATTTGCAATATTAAAGGAAGTTTTCGAAAATTTTATTAAAAAATACACTAAAATAAAAAAAGATTATGAACCTAAAAGAATATTCACTAAAGTACTAAATACTTTTGCAGCTAATAATAATATACATGGCACAGAAAAGGGAAGGTATTCAGACAAAAAAATTGTCTTTTCAGATTTATTATATAACAAAGTAAACTGGAGAGATATTGGTAAGGATAAACAACAAACAAGGCAAATGCACGAACTAGAACAATCAGAAAAAATGCTACAAAGAGAAGCGATTAATAAATATTATATTGAAAAATCAATAAGAATTATTAAGAGAATGCACAAAAAGAGTGAGCTTTGCGATAAATATGCTGTAGGTGATGCTACTCAAGTTCATCATATATTTATGAAAAGTGAATTTCCTAGCATCGCCAGTTATCTTGAGAACTTGATTTTACTTACACCAACTCAACACCTATCAAAAGCACATCCAAAAAATAATACAACGAAAGTTGACACTGACTATCAACTTTTGTGTTTGTTGGCTAAATCTAATACAATTAGACTTCATTTATATTCAACTAAATCAGAACAAAGAAAATACAGTAAGGATGATTTTGTATTTGTCATAAATACTGGTTTAAATGTATCGATTGATAATAGTATTTCTTTTGATGATTTAACTAATTTTTTAATTGAAAAATATAGATGCGCAGATTAGAAAATATAGTCATCACTTCATTTCTGTTCTATAAATAAATGAAACTAAAGGAGCCTCAAAAAGGTTCCTTTTAATATATTCATAGTTCTGAAATATCTATATAATATCGAAAATAATAATTTCCACTTGTATCTAATTCTCAATTTATCGAACCATAGTTCTTTATGAATTATAAAATTATAATTTAATGTTTAAGCAGTGTCTACTAAATATATAAGACCCATAGTCATTTCTATAGGTCTTTTAAGTAATTTTAATTATTCTCTTCTGCAACAGCTTTTATGAACCCAATTATCAGATTCCTTTTGGAACCCTAAATCTGTATAGCATATTACCTCTCCTTGAGAAATAGTGCCAGTGCATACTTGACATGTTGAATTAAAGTCAGCTACTTTGGTCTTCCCCATCCATAGAGGCTTTTTCAGTTCAATCAGTTCATTTTTCAACTCATCCTCAGTAAATTCTTTGCAAATCAAATCACGAAGATAACCTGAAAAGTTATTATCTCCATGCGTAAACTTAGATTTTTGTAACGCTAACCTATAAACATGCTCTGGAAGACTGATTGATATTTTTTTATTCACTACTATTATCTCCTATTGTATTAATATCTAGTAATATAATATGAAGATAAGCGTAATTGGTGCACATTTTGTATGAGATTATGCTACTATTGTTTACAAATGGTTGAAATTAATTAAAATTATTTTTATCTATAAAAATCTATTTTCTCTTTTTAAATAACTTTTTTATAATCTGAATTTATATGTTTTTTATTTTAGTAAGGTATAAAAATCATCTTTTTAGTAATTGTTCAATTATACTCGAAATTGGTTTCCTAGCTATTTTAGTGGAATTGATGTTTAATACAGACTATATATTTTTCTAAAGATGAATTAATAAAAATACTTGCCAAGGATCCAAATATAAAAACAGCTGAGGATATTCAAAGTGTATTGAAAGATTTGTTTGGAGGCTTACTTCAGCAGATGCTTGAAGGAGAAATGGATGAACATCTAGGTTATGCTAAGCATGACTATCAAAATAAGAATACAACCAACAGTAGAAATGGTAAGAGTCGCAAAACAATGAAATTTGACTTAGATGTTCCTAGAGACCGCGACGGCTCATTTGAGCCAGAAATCGTAAAGAAGCATCAAACAGATGTATCTCACTTAGAAAGCTCAATTATCGGTATGTATGCTAAGGGAATGACTACTAGAGATATAGCAACTCAAGTAAATCAAATGTATGGAATGGATATCTCTCCAACATTAGTTTCTAATATAACTGACAAGATAATTCCTATGATTAAAGACTGGCAGAGCCGACCTTTAGAAGCTGTTTATCCAATAATATTTATGGATGCAATTCATTTTAAAGTAAGAAAAGACAATGCGGTAGTGTCGAAAGCAGCCTACGCTGCCATAGGTGTAAACTTAGAGGGAAAAAAAGATGTTTTAGGAATTTGGATAGGTTCAGATGAATCAGCTAAATACTGGCTTCTTGTTCTTAATGAATTGAAAAATAGAGGTGTGAAAGATATACTCATAGCTTCTATAGATGGGCTAAATGGCTTTAAAGAAGCCATTAAAGCGGTATATCCAAATACTGAAATTCAAAGGTGTATAATCCATGAGATAAGAAACTCTAGCAAATATTTGTCCTACAAGGATTTAAAAGCATTCAATGCAGATTTAAAGCTAGTATACACTGCGGCCACTGAGGAATTAGCGTTAGCGGAGCTAGATAAGCTAGAAGAAAAGTGGGGAGACAAATACTTAATAGCAATAAAATCTTGGAGAAATAATTGGGATGAGCTTGCTACGTTCTTTAAGTATCCTCCTGAAATTAGAAAGATAATATATACTACTAATGCTATGGAGAGCTATAACCGTCAGCTTAGGAAGGTAACAAAAGCTAAGTCAATATTTCCTAATGACGAAGCATTGCTTAAAAGTCTCTATCTAGCAACTGTAGATATAACTCAAAAATGGACTCAATCCATTAGAGGTTGGGCACAAATACTAGCTCAATTATCAATCTTCTTCAAAGGTCGCCTTGACGACCAACTATTCTAAATAATATCTTTGACTTAGGCTTAATTAACTATGCACTGTACTGTAATAAAAAAAACACTTAAAGTAAAATAAGATTGGAGGTCTGTATTTACTCTCCAACCTTAATAAATTAGAATTTATTTTTCTAAAGTTTACACAAAATACTGACAGACTCATTAAAGATTCCGTATTTTAAACCTATCCATGGAAAGAACATAAAAATATTTGACAACATACAGCGTTTTTTGATATTGTTCAAAGTATTTTAAACATATAATGAACCACTCATCACTAGCCTATCATGTTACCTTCTGAACGTTGCCGCATAAGAAAAAAATACTCCTATACAGTATATATCAACGGCTGGCTTATGCACTTTTATAAGTTATCATATTAACATTTCAAAATAACCAATTTCAACCCACGAATCAATTTCAGGTATAAGTATACTTCCAGGTTGAGCCTCGGTATAACCCATTATTCTGTTTTGATTTGAAGGATTAGTAATGCTATATTGAATATTATTACCATAACCAGATTCATACTGTTCGTCTGTAAGTTCACATTCAAATATACAGCCTTCCATCTCTCTTGCATTATTTTCTATCCAACTCCTTTGAATTATCGTTTGTAGAATTATCATTATAATATTCCCCCTTTATTTGGCAAATAACTAAATTTGTTTATAAAAATCCAAGAAATTTGTATAAATCTTTATAAACACAATATATTCTACCACAATTGCCATGTGTTGGGTAATAAAGCTTAAAACTTCTCTTTCGCAATTCGGGAAAAATTATAATATAGTGTACTAAATTACAAATAGTAGTCTTATACTATCCAGTGATACCAAGAGAATGTAAAATCTTACTCCTCAAGAGGTTAAAATTATACCTAATATCTATAATTAACTTTTATACTTATGAAATTCTCTAACTATCTCATTTATACTTGCTCAAGATTGATGATTATCTTCTATCAACTTTAAAACTTTCATTTGGCTACAATCCTCTCGCCTCCTAAGGATAATTTCACGCTATTTTTATATTCACTAATTTTAATAACATCTTGTGGATACTTTGTATAATCAAATTTTAAAATCACTTTCTTATAATATATTTTTTCATATTATCAAATAAATTCATTATTAATGAATTTTGTCAACCTGTAGTTCTGTATTCTGCAATTCTTAAGAATTCTCACCTGAATATAATGTAGAACATTTACTTCCACTTGATATTACTTTCAAAATGCACTCCTATTCTATCACAAACTAGGGTACGCATTTCTTTCTCTTAAAATATAAAACTATCAAAACATATATTTTACGAAACTGTCAATTTTAAATCTAACTTGTAACTACCTGACATAAAAGACATTCTATGGTAATTATCTTTTAGATGCATATGAATAATTTACATGTAATTTTTCGAGCAATAATAATTATCTTTTTAAAAAAATTCTCGAAAGCTATAACCGAAAGTTTTCTAGTATATTATGTACGCTTGTTCTTTGGTACTATCTTACAACATGAATAATAGCTTCCTACAGAGGTGATTTCGTCTATCATATTAATAACATTATTACCATCTATAATAAAAGAGTTAAGCATAGATGTCCAACACTAATGTGCTCTCTATCTATGCTTATATTTTTATAATTTTAATCGTTACTCACTATACAAAAATATCTTCCATTATTCCTTGTTCCATATCATCAATACTATAGATATGTTCCATTACTTCAAAAGTTTCTCTTAAATTTCCTCTTGCACTCTTCCATCCGATTCCATCCGTAAACCAAACAAATGTAAACCCATCTATCATATCAGCCTCTTTGGATAACATTTTATAGCTTCTAGCAGTTTCGTTAAGCTTGGATCCTCCACCTCCATAAAAATTTGTTTCGCATCCATAAATCATACTTTCTGTTTTAACCACAAAATCAAATCTTTTCGCTGCTTTTCCTTGATTAGAAAGTTCCGACAAATCAATTTGCCACTTTTTCTCTATATCTGATAGGTACATTTCCTTGAAGTATGTAACGTCTTTTTTGAATCCTGATGCTACAATATATTTTTCAACTAAATCTTCCATTTGATGGCCACCACGGTTTTTACGCCCATTAGAATCCAAGCCTGTCTCAATTCCGAATGCATAGTCAACAAGGTTATTAACCAAGTGATTTGATATCATATTAAATAGACCTGTTTTTCTCATAAAAACCTTATACTGTTCAATATCATAGTTCTGATTTTTAAAATTATATAAGAATGCCCCTTCTTCATCTTGTGCATAAATTTCATTACCTCTTACTGCAAGCAATAATGGTATACATCTTAGTGTTTCTGGATACTTCTCAATAATATGCATAAACTCAGATTCTATGTTTTTAGATCCGATAAGTGTATTCAAAATATTTAGTTCAATCTTAATTTCATTTACATTTCGTACAACCTTATCAAAATCAATATAATAATCGTAGCTAGAAATACTTGCACGAAATTTGGTCAACCATTCATCAAAATTTCTTTCCATTACTATTCTTTCTCCAATCTTTTTTTTAATTATATAATACTACATAAAGATAATACATTACCTTTACTAATTACACCTCTGACTATCTCTAGCATAAAGTACTCTATTTTACATTCTTACTTCTTATAATTCATTACTATATAAAACTTCCCTGTTTCTACTTTGTATCTTCTCATCTTGATTTTCTAGTGTCTTCGTTAAAATATAACTATACAATTTTTATGTTCTTAACTTTACTCGTTTCTTTAAAGTAATTAAAGATTTACTTAACTTTTTTATAGTTATTTTTATTCATATAATCGCTACACACTATGAATAAATCCCAGCCCTCATGACTCAATTTTCTTTCTACCTCTTCTATGTGCTATTATCCTGTTAGCTCCTCTAATAAGTAGTTACAGCAATTTCATTGATTGCGCCTCTTCCACTACCCTTACTATTTATGTTTCTTACAGCCTTTACTCTTCCTATATTAAATCCTTCATATAACTCATCAAAAAAGTTATCATTTTCATCTATATTCTTGGGATCTGAATTACTTAACATCACTTTTACTTGCTTACTTTCTGCCAATCTTCTTACCCATTTTCCAAGTCTTATTTGAGATTCATCGTTAAACTCAACTTTAGAATAATCATTAAAGCTAGAGGTATCGCTTAGTGGTCTATATGGAGGATCAATATAAATGAAAGTTTCAGAATTAATATATTCTTCAACTCCAGTAAAATCACCATTTAGAATTATTACATCCTTTAATGCTTTATTTACTTCTAAAAGATTTTCCTCGTCTAAAATTGGTGCACTGCGTCTCTTACCAAATGGCACATTAAATCCACCTTTTTTATTTTCTCTATATAATCCATTAAAACAGGTCTTGTTTAAGAATATCATTATTGCTGCAAGTTCTATCCAGTTTTTGCTAAACTCCTCCACACCTACATGTATTTTTAAGTTGTTAAATAGTTCTCTTTTTTCATAATAAAATTTTTCTTTAAATTCCATCTCATCTGTACTGTGATAGCTATCGTGAAATTCTTCTAATTTCTCTATCAAATCTTCTACATTATTCTGTATTACCTTATATGTTATTACAAGAATTTTATTTATATCATTAATCACAATTCTATCAAAATTATATTTTGCCTGAAGATTAAAGAAAACCGCACCTCCACCAATAAATGGTTCAATATATGTATTAATTTTGTCTTCTTTTAATTTACTAGGATAGAAGTCTTCAAACTGCTCTAGCAATTGAGTCTTTCCTCCTGCCCATTTTAAAAATGGTTTTGCATTATTTCTTATTCCCATTATTAATCTCCTCATCTGTTAGCCTTCTATAGGTCAATTCTAAAAATTCTTTTTCTTTATCAATTCCAATAAATCTTCTATTATTCATTAGTGCTGCAACTCCTGTAGTTCCTGAACCCACAAATGGATCTAAAATCACATCACCTTCATTTGATGAAGATAAAATCACTCTTTTAAGTACTTCCAAGGGTTTTTGAGTTGGATGTTTTCCGTGCATTTTTTCTTTTTTTGGAGTTGTAGGAATTAACCACATACTTCTCATTTGCTTTCCATCATTCATTTCTTTCATAAGCTCATAATTAAATGTATGTCTAAACTTTTTTGTTTTTTTTGCCCATATTAGCGTTTCATGACTTGCAGTAAAGCATCTACAGCCCATATTAGGAGCTGCATTTGGTTTAAACCAAGAAACTTCGTTTATTATATAATAACCCATCTCAAGCAATATATATGTTATCTGATGTATACAATGATAAGTACCAGATATCCAAATACTTCCTTCATCTTTTAAAACTCTATCACAACTTTTAAGCCACTTTTTATGAAACTTAACATCTTCCTTAAAGCCATTTGATTTATCCCATTCACCCTTGTTTACACTTACCATCCTACCATTACTGCACGTAATTCCATCGTTACTTAATAGGTAAGGAGGATCTGCAAAAATTAAATCTACAGACTTCTCATTAAGCTTCATCAATTGTCTATTACAATCTCCTTTATACAACTTAAAGTTACTTTTTTCTTTAAATATAGCCATAATAACCACCATAATTATATTATTATACAAATATATTAACTCTTCTATTTTACATTAAAAAAGAGCTATTTGACAGCTCTTTCAAAACTTTTTTAAAACAAATAAATATTCATGCGCTATAAGCAGAAAATTTTTCTTCTTACTTATTTCTTTCCATTTATCAGCGGACTTACAATTGTGCTGTTCTTTTATGACTATCTCTTTTAGCAAAAATCCTTCATTCATAAATATGTTCATAATATTAAATCCTAAAGGTACGATAAACCCATTCTTTCTTGTATCACCCATAAGTATTGCACAATAACAATTATTTTTTAACACTCTAAAACATTCTTTAGCAACTAATTTCATTGACTTGTAGAAATCTTCCACTGTTAATAAGGATAAATCATCTTTTTCATCATCACTATATTTTATAATATTAGCATAAGGTGGATGCGTACATATTAGATCTATTGAGTTATCATTTATAGCAACAAGATTCCTTGCATCTCCTCTTTCAATTGAAATATTGAAACCATTATATTTATAACACCTTTCTTTTGATATTTTCAACGCATAATCATTAACATCAGTGCCAATAAATCTTCTATTTAACATAGCTGCCTCTATTGCAGTAGTTCCACTTCCTAAAAATTGATCAAGTACTAAATCACCATCATTACTATATCTGAGTATTATGTTTCTTGGTACGTATGGACTCCAATTGCCTGGATAATCACCCCTATGTGCACTCCAGTGTCCTCTATTAGGAAAGCTCCATAAAGAGGTACCTTGTAATTTTCGTTCTACTTCACTCATCAATAATCACCTCTGCTAGATTATTGACTATTACCATTAATTAAATACTTATTGTCATTGAATTGACTCAAAATATGCGCATAAAATATTAATTACTGCTTAGTTTGAATAATAATTTTTTTCTGAATATATAATCACCACCGATTATATAATTACATCACGCATACTTATATCTTTAGGAGTAACCCATATTACTTTAGAAGAATAAAAAAATAGGATCTTTAAGTTGAAATTAATTTTAGGAATATTTACAAATTAATTAGATTAGATACAATTTTAATCAAAAACAAGCACGTTGGTCAAGTACTTTAAATTACTTCTGGACTAATGGCTTCAAGTAGTCAACTCTATTATGAAAATGCTGGACTTAAAACAAACAAAGTAGATTCTACTAGGAAATCAAAAGAAACTGTATTTATAACTTACATATCTCGAAAAATATATAATCTTTTGAATATACAACCTTTCGAGTCCTATTATATATAATAAAACATCAAATATAAATCCTAGTAAAGCACCATGTTACCTTACTAGGATATTTTGATGTTATAATTTACATTTATACCATTATTATACGAGAACATTACGAATCATGAAATTCAAATCAAAGAAAGTCATTGCAAATAGACTACAATTTTTATTATTACAATAACCTCTGTATTTCCATTATGCTAAATAAAATAAATTAGCTCTCGAACCTGCTCCAACATTAATTCCACAGTAAAAAACTCTATTTAAGCCAATATAATTCTACTAAAAAATACTCTTGGATTTTTAAAAACTAATGTTTTGGGTTTCCAGCTTCACAATGTGCACTTCTACATTCACGACAATATGATTGTGGAATAATCTTTCCATTATTCATTGTTCTGTAACCGAAGTCTTCCTCAATATCTGCCTCTCCTTTAGCTATCTTGTTACAACATGGACATTCAGCATATTTACCATAAGGCATATTAACTCCCCCTAAAAATTTATTTGTTATTATACAATACGTAAACATAATATGAAAATCGTATTATCATAATAATACCAAATATGCCATAATTCTTCAATATATAACTTAACTAAAATCTTTTATTAAACTATTGCTCCAATTTTCAACTTATCGGAGCACAAGTATACTAATGCTTTATATCTTTGTTAATTAATTAGTTACCGTGCTTGATTTCTCTTCTAACCTTATGGATAAAAGCACAATAACATATTTAACTAGCACTACCCCCTAGTATTCACTCATTTAAACCCGTGAGAAGAAAAAAAGCTAATTTTATTAGCTTTTTAGAACTTCCAGCAAAATAATTTAGGGATATGTATTTTATTGAACTCAATTAAGGTATAATCCTATGCTAACTTTGACTTGAATGAGCTATGTACATAATCCCTACGCCGAAATGCCATTACTTTTAGCTATATTCTCACAAAAATCTATTACAGAATTTTTAATATAATCTTCTGTCATAAAATCCAATAGCATAACACTTCCAAGCTGAGAAATATACTTTGCGATTTCAGGATAAATATCTTTAATCGTCTCTATTTGTTCACCATATTTCTCAACCATCGCCATTTCTGCTTTTAATGCACCTATAACAATTTTTTTATTATTAGAATATCCGCGCCAGGTAAATTCTCTGTAACGCACATAATTTTCTGTAGCAAACTTTGTTAATAAATATGTATCCTCTAACGTATCATCTTTTGTAAGATATACTCTATAGAACACTCTTGATAAAGCCCCAAACATCAAACCTCTTCTTCGGCCTTGTCCAAACATCCAGTGGTCCTTAATTACATTCTTACCACTATCCATTGGCATTGCTTGTACACCGGCCGCATAACCTTTTTCAAGTATAATCCACATCCAGAAACGTTCATTGCCTAGCACATGCTTCGGCAAATCCTTCAAGTGTTCATACAAAATAACAGCATTTTCAAAATCTACCTTAGAATAATCTCCATCCACGCTACTCTTTAATTCGAAGTCTTCAATTAAGTACTTTTTTTCTATGAAATAATCAGCAGGTAACTCAGCAATAAATGCATCACTACATGTTGGATTGTTCTTAATAATTTTTGTAAATTTGTCTAAATTACCCTTAACCGTAGCTAACGCTTCATCGCTAAGAAATTTTATATTAATTTTACTCATCGTCAGAAGCCTCCTCTCCATTAATTGCCAACTGATAAAAATCTCTTATACTCTTGTCCGTTGGTTCATTCATAAGTAATTGAGCAAGTTCGAAACAATTGATATTGTAAAAATCCTCTGATTCTAATTCTTTTCCCTTAACATACGAATATCTTTTCAAAACAGATTTGAACCAAATCTTATCATCACATATATCCTCTATTGAATCAGTCTCTTCAAAACCTCGTTGTATCTCCTGCAAGCAATTCGAAAGGACCGGCACAACTAAATTTGCAAAAAACATACTATTGTACATGCTATGATTTTTCATAGTATCATAAATATTGTAGTTTTCCGGATTCAAATATATCACTATTTTCCCCGGCTCGTTATTGTAAGTAACAATTCCCTCTGCATCATCTTTATTAACAATAGTAAATATGGATGACATCTTATTATCATTACTCTCATTAATATCTACTCTAAACTTTATACCGTCGTCTGCTGCGAGAATATTCGAAGGGTTTATATGGAACTTATACCCTTCAAAATCCTCAACGAAATCTTCACTTACAAAATCTTCAATCTCTTTTGTTGCAACCAAATACGCTGAAATCGTAACGATATTAGCAAAATGAGAAATTGGTATCTCTTTGTCTTGAGGAGTCTCAAACAACTCAAAAAATTCTCGATATACGGTATTGGAACATTCTATTTCACATATTGCTTTAATATAACCGTTCTCGTACAGTTTCTTCAATTCAGGATTATCCAGGAAAAAGAATATATTTTTCAATACAAGCATTCCGTTAACGATAATCGGAGAGTCATTTTCTTTGTCAAAATCAAAGAAAAACTGAGTTGATTTGTAATCTGCATTGTTATCTTTATCCCTCAATAATGGATAAGGAAATATTTTATTACCTATAAGCATTCATCAACACCTCACTTGAAAACATACTTTTTCTGTTAGTTGTATATTTAACAACATAACGCTCACCCTTTTTCAGAGGCATTCTGACTTTTCCATCAATAATTTCGCACTGTTCTCCGCTTACCTCTGCAGTCACAATTTCAAGTGCATAGGTATCACTTGCATCGCCGCACATTTTGAGTTCCATTTCGAACACTTCCTCATCATGAGGTGCAACAAATCTAAAGTCATACCTTCCCTGCTTCTCATCAACAACAATGTTCTTATACTTAATACCACCTAATTTAACCTTTTTCAAAATAGGCTTATCACCATCTGTTGCGCCATGTCCACCCTGGTCGTTTGGCTCATCATAAGGATTGGGATTAGGTGGTGTTTTTGAATTGCCACCAGTTGCCTTTCCATCATCACCATCATCAGTAATGTCTCCGGTTTCATGTACAAATGTCTCATCATCCTCATTATTTTTTTCTTTCTTTGGCGCCGCTGATTTATTCTTCCTTACCTTAGTAGTATGAACAATATCCTTTTTTATAGTTCTTACTTTAATTTCAACCTCTCCATTTTCTGTAGATGGCAAAAACTCTCCAGCACCAAAGACATCTGTTTCCTCTGAGCTATCAGAAAGCATAACCTCTGTAACAAACTCTCTTATACTATCACGTAGCAATCTTTCAGCAGCCTTTGTTTTCTTTTTAAGTTCCTTATCATCATTTAATCTATTAAACTCCCAATCTGTATGCTGGGGATTCTCAATAGCACGAAGTAACGTATTAAGTTCATTATCTCCAATAATACACATCGCTGAAAAGGGCAACTTACTAAGAGTATCTGTCATCTTTATCTTCATATATGGATATCTAATAAGAACACATTTCTGAGTAGCAGAATCGCTATGATTTGCATCATATTTCTTAACAAGAACATCAATCTCCCCCAGCTCACCAAGCTCGATCTTTTTCTGAATAACATCATCATCAAACAGAAGAGCATACTGGGCCTGAATATCTCTAAACAAACGCTTTCCACATACACGTCTAAGATTAGAATCTGTAATTAACGTAGGTAATGTTTCTTTTGAAACAACAATGTCATCTACCTCCACAACAAGTGTTTCTTCTTTAATTGCGACCATGAAACTTTCAAGTAACTTAGAAATAATAGACCATCTCCAGTCTGTTTCAGCATTAAAACCTATAATATATACGTCAGTTCCATAGTTACCTTCTTCTCTGGTAAATTCAGTATCTAAAGTAAATTCCTCAAGTATTGGCTCCTTCTTTTCATTTGAAGAATAATATGCAATACCTTGAGTTTTTAAGCCATCACCACCAGGAATAGGTGCTGAACGCAGCTTGGAAACTCCAATATATCCACGTTCTTCATCTTTGTTATAAGTTGAATAAAAAACTGTATTTATATTGCTGTTGACAATTGCTGCATTCTTACCAATACCTTTTGAACCTCCAGAGCCACTACCCTTATACGAGATACCAGATCCTTTTGTTAACAAATAAAATGATTTTTCAGGGTCATTTGTATTAACCCCTTCAAGTCCCGTCGTAAAGAAATCACTTACTCTGAGACATTTTATCTTTTTGTCCTTAGAACGTGCCAGCATCTTCTTCAAAGGAACCGCTTCTTTAGGTAAATTCTTTTTATATTCATAGCAGGCCTCTATCATAGAACTTAATTCATCAATTCCCGGAACCTTATCTCTATCCACTTCAAATAAACGATATACAATTTTCGTTAATGGTGGTTTATGATTTGCGTCAATCGAGTTCTGACCAGTTTCTCTTGCTAACGCTTCTTCTGGCTCTTTCTTGAATGTTTCTACATCACCATTATCAAGACCAACCTCCGGTCCAAAATCATTATTTGGACTTCTCCACTTTTTCTCTTCTGTCATTCTGAACGCCCCCTATAGTCTAAATTTTTTCTTTGTTTCTTCCTTTATAACAAATCTATTCTTTTGTTCCTCAAGTTCCTGTTCTATCGCATTAAAGATTGCTTCAACTTGTTCCTCGGAATATGAATAATTTGACGTGTTTGATAGGTTTCCCAACAGATGCAGCATATCTATTATTTTATTTGTTCTATTTTCAGCTAATCGCTTGAAGTTTTCTTCTTTCTGGGTACTCATTTGGCCACCTCCATGTACATATACTATCATTTAGTAGTACATTTGTCAATTATTGTGTATATATTTTTTATATTTACTATTTTATTTATGTTTTGTATTATTCATTTTCTAAATTTAATAATATCACTAATAAAAAATGAGGGGAGTAAACTATTCGCGCACAGCATAAGCCGCTGCGAAAAATTTACACCCCTCTTAAAAAGTCAGGTTCTATATACATTTTTTCTTGCTAAAAACACAGACACATATTCTTCAAAAAAGCCCACTAACCCGCATAAAATCAAGTTTTTTTTGATAGCAAGCAGACAGTCTCCACATGGCTCGAGATGATAGGAAGTCTGTCAAATACCTACTCTCGTTTACGGGAACATATCGACTACAGTTCGTTTTATCACTCACTTATATCGTATTTATCCTGAATGTATGAACTGGTTCCTCTTTCTTTCCAAATGATTTTATAAACATACTCACCGTCATGTTTATTGAACCATTCCCATGATTTCACTCCAACTGCATGAATAATTGGCAATCCCATTCTGTTGTTTCTAACAAGTGATAAATAATTTGAAATTACAAAATCTTGCTGTGCCATCAATTGGTAATATGTGACTTCATCTCCGCTTTGCTGAACAGCTGCAATATCATCTTCAAATTGATGAATAGCCGCCTCATAATTATTATAAACGCTAACATCATAATAATCTGTGTAAACTATTTTTTGTTCGCACCCACACTGCTGTAGCACATCAATTTTTGTTTGGTAATATCCTTCTGGTTCCATGAACAAAATATTGATAATTGGGTTCAGACAGTCTGGACATATCTGAGGATTTCTAAGCAATCTTATGTCTGATTTACATAAATCCCATAAAGCATTAAATTCTAAAAGATAATTATATACAAATTGTGGTTCATCACACACATTTAAATCCTCAATATTTCTTACATTAGCACTTTGTGTCCAGTTAAAAGAACCCAAAAGGCATACTTGCTCGTCAATAATACAAAATTTGTGATGCATAATCCCAGCATAACTTACGAGTCGTATTTCTGCGCCCTTAGAATTTAAGTCATCAATAATGTTTATATACCGTTGGTTTATGCCATCATTATTTATTAAAATTCTTATCTTAATTCCTCTGTTTAATAATTCTAAAAAAATTTGACCATAAATATTAAAATTAATCCATGCTACTGCTGCATAAATGCTTTGTTTAGTATTTTTCAAATAGCCCATTACTATATTCTCTAAATTAGTAAAATAGCATCCAGTCAATGCTAACCCCCCCAACTGATTTATTTCATGCACTAAATATAAGTTATATATCCAAATCACAAAAAATATGTGAACCTGTACTTATTTAATTAAATGCTTTGTGTCAAATTTATACTAATATTTCATCAAACAAATTTTTCATCCTATCTTTTCTTAGAATATACCCAGAAAAGAATACTATCAGTTAATCGCAAAGAAAATAATGCATCTTCCATCGTAGGATTCTCTTGAGTTGATTCGTTTCTGTGTGTGCCATAATCAGACATCATCGAATAAATCATATAAATAGCTTTTGTCTTTGTTAATTTCCCTGCACGGTTCTCATAAAAGAAATCTGCCAAATCATCTTTACGAAGATCAGTATTTAAGGCCTGTGATAAATCTTGTGCAGAAGAGACTGTATTTTCTCCACTGGTATTGTATATTCCTCGCATCCACTTAGCAAAATCTTCCGTTCCTTTATATTTAGAAAAGATACTTACCAAGCAAGTTCTACACGATTCAATACACGCACCTACGTGTCCTTGAGTATAAGCATCAATAGCTGATTCATAAGAGTCATAGACTTCATGGTGATTTTGTTTTAACCAGTTTTCTACGGAAAACAACTCAACAACTCTTTGTTCATCGCTCGCCATACAAGTTGTAACAATCACTTTATCATATTCTATACTTATTGATAATCCAAGCAGCTCATAAAAATTTGCTAACTCCTCGAAATCATCAATCAGTGATTCTGTAATATATCCGATATTAAAAGATTTTGTTATTTCCTTCAATAAGGATATAATCTCTCCATTTTTACTTTCGCGATATAAATCAGCGAAAATACTGTCTAACCCAAGAAATACATCATATTCTTCATTAGGGTTTTCAAACTTATGGGCATAACCATTGTTATAATAGTATGGAATTAAATAATCTGCGTATTTATCAAAGTATTCTCCTAACCCAACACATTTAAGTCTTGATTTGAACTCGGAATTACTCTTTAAAAAGAATCCCTTTCTACTCAATATTTCAGCTATTTTAGATAGAATAATTTCTTTATTATCCATTGAAACCTCCAATTTACAGAATTCAGATTATTTTTCCTGTGTTTTTCCTATCGTTTCAACCCAACTATATGTTTCACCTTTGTATCTCTTATAAAATTCATCTCTATTATTATAGTGATGCCCCACTAAATTAGGTCTGATAGCATCTCTTACCGATAGGATTAATTCTTTCTCTACCTGATTATCCACCAGGGTCATCATAGCAAGGGCATAACCTGCATATAAGCCGTCCAAATATCCATCTTGATGAAAATTGGCAATCAAGAGTTCATCTGGTAAACCATTATAATCCTTAGGAATGATTCCCTTTTCAAAAAGCTGGTTAGACCACTGAGTAACTATTTCCTGCTTTGCATCTGGACTACTAAGCAATTTTTCAATTCCTTTTGGTATATCTTTTATTTTACCTTTTAAGTAATCAAAGACGATATTTGATAACAGCGTCAAAGCATCTGATATATTTTCATTAATATTTTCTTTAACCTTATCAGCAACTCCATCACCAAGATGTACAGATTTATCATTTTCTATCATGTAACTATCCTCCGTTTTTAGATTTTTACCGTTTTTAACGTAATAAATATTGAAAATTATAACAATATGTTCTTTAGAGCATTGCTCATTAATTCTTGACGTTTTTCCATAAACTCTTCAAAATTTGAAAGTTCATAGGAAATGTCTTCCGGAAGGTATTTGGCATTTTCAGAGTTTTCATCTACTTTCAACCAATCCGCAAGTGGAGTAGCATTCTTCGATTCGTTCTCTCGACCTTCTAACAATTGAAGATTTGCAAGTGTGTTTCTTCTTCTACGCCATTCTTCTTTAGTATCTTCATCAATCACTGAACCACGCGACAATACTAAGCCATTAATCTTTCCTTCTTCAAATCCAGTATGTGGATGCATATGGTCTTGATGAAACCCCTTCTGGCTGTACTTTAAGTTTGGATACAGAAGCGAAAGCAACATAAATGTATATGCACCTATTTCATATGTATCAAACATCGCATCAATTTCATCTGCTGTATAACGAAGTGTTCTGTCCCCGGTGAACCTAACACTATTAAGATTTGACATTTTAAATAAATCTGCAGGTGCAGCTTTCAATGCTTCTCTAATACTTGCTAACGCAGAATTTGATGCTGTACCAAAAATCTGCTTAACTTGAGCAATAACAATGTACTTTCTTAATTCACATTTACTTTCTGCATCAAATTTTCCACCTTTGAATCTATAATAGACCATAGGGGAAATAGCAACATAAGATATGATGTTTTCAGAATTAAATCCGAATTCATTCAACAAGTCGACCGTATCTTTAATAGCTTGACGGATACTGTTCCAGTTATCTTTAATTTTGAGTACACTATCTTTTTTAAATGTTTCAACTTTCAATGCTACTGACATATCTAATAGATACAGGCAAGTACGCATTATGAAGTCATTCGTGAAATTAAAACCTTCACCCTTTTTGTTAATCTCTGATAACAGCTTATCTATTTCATCTCTTGCTTTATCCCAATGAGATACGATAGTTGAGAACAGCAAATCACTTTTAGACAGCACTGTACCACCGGAATTTACTCTTACAAAAATATCCAAAACGCTATCAATTGAATCCTTCTCTACCTCAAAATAATTAATTATTTCGTCTGTCGCAAGTCTTGTGTGAAGTAATGATATATTTTTTGTTGCTGTTTTATCTGTAGCCCATCCATTAGGAATAATAACATCCGTCAAAAGGTCTTCCGCAGAATACTTTAAAATATCTTTCACAAGATACCAGATTTTATTATTTTTATTCTTGGATGCGTCTTCCTGCGTTAGAAACTTGAACTCGTAAGAAATGTCATCATCATCTGTCTTTTCGCTATGCAGGTCAAAGTACAATTCCTTCTTTGGAAATGCATCATCATTCTTCCATCTCTTGTTTGGTAACTTTCGACTTATACTTCCTTGTAGTGCAATGTAAAGTGATGTGAGCCTTTGCTGACCATCTAACACTGCCCATAGGGTTTCATCTCCACTGCCAATTGGAAACGGTTGTGGTGCTGCCGGATTCTTATACATATCACGGTCATGGTAATCTTTGATGAACTCATACATTGAATATTCTTTTTGATTTACTATTGTCTTTTTTACTTTCCAAAATAAAAAAGTTCCAATAGGATAACCAAGCATAATGGAATCCATCAACCTTGTGATTTGAGAATCCGCCCATACATATTTTCTTTGTATAGCGGGAAGATAAATTCTTCTGCTATTAACATCTTCGATTATAGATCTAATACTCTTCTTTTCGTATGCCATATATACCTCACTAATTGCCTATTTTTATCTGTTCTCCATCTGGAAGGATAAATGATTGCTCAAATGTAACTCCCATTACATCTGCAATTTGTTTTAATTCATCGAGGGTAACCGTATCTCGTTTCATTTTTTTACCGAAGTTCTGTGGTGTCTGACCAATCCTTCTTGCAAGTTCAGAAACACTTATATTCTTTTTACTACACAATTCCTTAATCATATCGGATGTCTTCATCTCTTCCTCCATCCCGTATCATTTACACATATTTATAATTATAAACCATTTGGTTTATAATCACAAGATGCTCATATGTTAGTTTACTGAAAATTCACTAAGCAGAAAACACCCTGCATTTCTGCAAGGTGCTAACTTCTGCAACCTATTCTTTTATCTTTCCACATCCACGCTTGTGCCTGACTTGAATTCCACCGAGAACTTTTCCTCATAAACCGTTACCTTTTCAACCATTCGCCTCACAAGGGATTCATCATATTCTCCTATCTGCTCCATCTGCTCTGAAAGGAACTCCTGCATCTCGGCAATTCGCTGTTTCAAGCCTTCTCTTTCCGCATTCTCAACCATAGCATTCTGCTTTTGTTCTCGCAGACGGTCTATCTCATCAGCAAGGTCGTTATAATCCTTTTTAGCATTTGCTCGTTTCAACAGTTCCCTTTGCAATTCTTCCAGTTTAACATTGATGCTTTCCATAGAACCTTCATCTTCCAAAGCAAGTACCGATGCAATGTTCTGCTCTAAAGCTACAAGCATATCATCCTTGCCACCAAGTGCCCTATTGATAGCTTTTATTACAGCCCCTTAAAGTTCCGTTTCCCCAACTGTAGGTGCATCACAGCGTTCTGGACCATTTTCCACTCGGGTGACGCATCGCCAAACAAAGGAACGCTTGCCCCTATTATTCCAAGCAATTCTGCGATATATGTCACCACACTTTGGACAATATACAATGCTTGAAAGAGCATACTTGCTACTATAAACTCTTTTCTTTCGGTCAGCACCACTATGGAGATTAACTCTTCTTAGCATTTCCTCCTGCACCTGCATATAAAGGTCACGAGGAATGATGGCTTCATGGCTATTTTCTACATAATACTGTGGAACGATACCGTTATTTTTAACTCGCTTTTTCGTAAGTACATCCTCTGTTATGTCTTCTACAAAAGGGAATCACCGATGTATTTCTCATTTTTTAGGATTTTCTTTATAGTTTCTGGCCTCCATCTTGATTTACCAGCTACAGTTAGGATACCATCTGATTCCAAACTTTCTCCGATTTGTTTT
Source organism: Clostridium fungisolvens (assembly GCF_014193895.1). NCBI lineage: Bacteria > Bacillati > Bacillota > Clostridia > Eubacteriales > Clostridiaceae > Clostridium > Clostridium fungisolvens. The sequence continues at coordinate 2,786,511 of NZ_BLZR01000001.1, forward strand.
AGTCTTGCTCATTGCAGATACTCCAAATATATGCATTCTACAATCTCTGCCTCAGTAGGTCCTATAATCAGATGACCTTCATCATCTTTGGTATATCACATAAAACGATTGTGGTTCACCTGTACCTCACCGTTTTGGTAACGGAACTGCAATCCAAGCTTTACGTTCTTGCTTAAGGATTCAGGTTCTTGTTGTCTTGTATAAGGAAACATATCCTACACAATCTGATTAATTAAACTTTTCTACCATTAAAAACAATCACTATTCAACCTCTTATACCTCTTATATCTTCCTACTTCTCCCCAAAATACTCTCCAAGTCTTTCCTCACACCTTCTATAAATCCACTTCTTCTCTTCCCTACTAAGTTTCTTCCATATCTTTTTATTAAACTGAATATATTCAATATCCTTACACTTTTCCAAAAACCTCATGTCTTCAAAGCGCTTAAATGGATTAGAAAATATATTTGCCTTTGCTTTCTTCCTATCTATAATTTCATCATTATATAGTGACTTCTTCTTTTCGGCTTGAAGACCTCTGCATTTTCTATCTTCATAATAATCTATAAAATAATCAACTACATCTTCAACTAGAACTCTTCCATTATCATCACACTGTTCCAGCATAGCCATTAGAAGAACTGGTTTATAGGAGTAAGACATATCCATCTTTTCAACAAAGTCTATGAACTTTTCCTTTATGTTTGAGTCATTTATTATATCCCAATTAAACTGTTCTGCGTACTTTACCAATGTTTCTTCTTTAAAATATTTAAAGCTTGTGTTTCCACATGGTACTTCAAGATCAGCAACTATTTTTCCTTCTCTAATATACCTTCCTATAGTTTCAGACTGTACATCAACTCTTCTAACGAACTCCATCTGAGATATCATATTTTGAGCTTCTATATTCCAATTGAATAAATCTATATGTTCATAGTCTAGTACATCTACAGGAAGATCAATAAGCTCTACTGGTTTTTCACCTCTTCTAAGTACATCATCTTCAATTCTTTTCTTGTTGCCTTGACCTAGAACTAAGCCACCTGGAATATAATCTGATAAGTTAAACATTCTATGCGTGGATAATGGCATATTAAAGAGATTTGCATTATCTATAAAGTCAAATACTAATAAATAATCCTTACCTTCAGCCTTTCTTGTACCTCTTCCAAGCTGCTGCATGTATATTACTTTAGACATAGTTGGCCTCGCCATGAAAAGCACTTCTGTTCTAGGACTATCCCAGCCTTCATTTAATAAATCACAAGCGCAAAGCACCTTAACTTCTCCAGCTTCATAATCCTTTAATAATTTCTCTCTTTTAGATTGCTTCATTCCACCTGATACAGCCTCAGCTCTAATTCCCTTTTCTCTAAATAGCTCTGCAATATCCTCCGCATTATTTACAGATGCGCAAAATACCACTGTCCTCTTGTGCTTAACATAATTTAAATAAGTATCTACAATTACATTATTTCTTTCTGGAACAAATAGTTTGCTTTCTAGATCCTTAGAATCGTACTTAATTCCTCTTATTCTAACATCAGAAATATCTATATTTGTCTTTATTCTTATACATCTGATCTCTGTAAGTATTCCTTTTTCAACAGCAGTCTTTATATCAAGTTTGTGAGCTACATTTTTAAATATTTCTAGCAAGTCTTCTCCATCAGTTCTCTCTGGAGTTGCAGTAAGACCTAGAGTAAAGCTTGGTTTAAAGTAAGATAATATATCCTTATAGCTTGCAGCTGTACCATGATGAGCTTCATCTATAATAATGTAGTCAAAATCTTCAGCGTTAAAATCCTTTAAGTTCTGACTAATACTCTGAATAGAGGCACAAACCACATGAGCTTCTTTTTCTTTAATATCCCCCATGTAAATACCACAACTAGCATCACTCCAAAGCTCTTTAAACTTTTCATTTGCCTGTGTAATAAGCTCTTTTGTATGAGCAATAAACAAGGTTCTCTTTCCAATAGACTTTGCATCCTCAACAGCTGTTACAGTTTTACCTGTGCCAGTTGCATGATAAAGCAGAGCAATGGTATCTCCTGCTGCTCTTAGGTTTTTAAGACTTTCAAGAGCTTCTTCTTGATGCTCTCTAAGTTCTAGTGTACTTCCTTTCTGACTAGGCAAATAATCCGAAATGTTTTGCTCCATCAAATCACCTAAAAAAGTTAACATCTCATCCTTAACCTTATCTGGATATTTCTTCATCTGCCCATCAGTCCACCTATAAAGCTTCCAGTTCTTATATATGATGCTGTTTTGTTTTAATAAATCATCATAATACTTTTCGTGACTTATCTTTCCTGGCTCATGAACACCTTCCCCATCAATCTCAATTGCAACCTTTTCATTATCAGTAACTATAGCAAAATCAATATATCTACTTCTACCATAGATATCTTCTATACCATACTGTATTGCGAGTCTATTAGTTTTTTCAGGTCCAAAAACCTCTGAGAAAAGTTCTATAAATTTATCTTCAGCCCCACTAGCTAGTTTTATTCCTTTGCTTTCAATACTCATCTCATCCACCATGAGATCCTTTGCATTTCTTAATAACTATATGTTTTTATTGCTAAACTCTCTAGATTGTAAAATTGCACCTAATCTCTATCATCTAACTAATTGTATAATATCTATAAGCTTTTATATAAGACTATGATTAAGAATATTGTTGAAAATAAATGGTTATACAGGAGACGCTCTATGAGCGAGCTGTTAGAATTAAATGATTTTTTCAGATGGAATGGCGTTAATAAACTGTACTGTCCGAACGTAGTGAGTTTACAGTTTTAGCCATGGAATATGACAAAATCATATTAATTCTTTGCATAAGCTCATTAAAGCGTTGGATGACTAACCATTTATTTTCAACACAGTACTTTAACAGCGTATTATATAAAAATTGCATCAGTAACGACCAATGCAATTTAATTATATACCTTATTTTACTCCTTATCCATAATTTTCATTGTGTTAAAATACTTGTTTCCTGAACAATGTACTGCTAGTTGTATTACACAAATGTGCATATTTTCATCATAATTTCTTTCACAAATTTCTATCTAACCACCATCCTCTCCCCCACTCTAATAACATTTGCATCACAAATATCATTAACCTCAACCAATCTCTGAACCGTAGTCCCATATCTCTTAGCTATAGAGTACAAAGTGTCTCCCTTTACCACAGTGTAATAGTTAGTCTGATCACTTGAAGTATTATTCACTGGTCCATTAATCTCAAAGGCTTTACAGATACCTCTAAATATGGCTTCTGCCATCTTCTCTGGACTATAGTTATTCATGTCAATAGGGCTGTCACAAAAAGCGCATTCTATCAGTATTGCTGACATATTGGTGTTCTTTAGAACATAAAGTTCTCTCCGATCCTTAACTCCGCGATTAGTAAAGCCAAGGTTAGTTATCTCAGGCAATATTATCTTTGTTACTTCCTCTGCTCTCCCTCCAGTTATGCATAAAATCTCCGTTCCATGAGCCCCTTCAAAATAGTTATGGTGAATTGATACAAAAAAGTCGGCATGTCCATCATTAGCTGCTTGTACCCTTTTGCTTAGTGAATCAACAAGACTATTTGCACTTTGTGGCAAACATTCTATAACCTTAAGTCCAGTAGCTCTTAGTTTATCAATGAGCTGCCTTCCTACCTCAAGGTTTAGTGAATCCTCCGTCCTTAAACCTACTGCTCCTCCGTCAAAGCTTACGTTGTGGCCAATATCGATTGCTATTGTGTTTATTTTACTCATTATTACCACCTCCAACTTGTATATATGCTTGAAGAATCACCAAAACAGTTTATCCGAAGAAATTTTTAAAAAAATTATCAAAATTTAATTTTTTGAGTACCAGCCCAATAACTTTTCTTCAAGTTTGTCATAGTCATACTGTCTTTGAGGATAGTCTCCAAACTTTAAAAGCTTTCCAGCTTGATTTGGCACCTTTGGTTCCTTTAATTTTTCTTCATCACTGGGATAGCCTTCTTTCTCCCAGTTTTTTAATATGCCGCTAATGTAGCTTAGTGAACACTTTTTTGAAGCTAATGCCTTTTGTATAGCAAGCTCTACGTTGATAGCTTTATGTTTTTTAATCAAAAGCTTTAAATGGTTAAAGTCAAGACCTTCCATGCTACCAGTAACAGCCCTATAGTAGTTTGAGAGAGTTAATGCAGCTTCATCAAGATATTCTGAAAAATTATTGCTATGGCTAGTAGATAGAGTTTCACCTTCTCCATCAAAAGACTTTTTGTTAGATTTATTAATATTAACTTTTGTGCTATCTTCTATCTCTGTATTTATATTTATATCTTTATTTATATCTCTCTTTATTTCTTCTTGTTTATCTATTTCTTTATCTTTATCTTTCTCTTTATTCTTATTGTCCCCTTCTGGTGGTACGATTCGTTCAGAGGCAGTATTTTCCTCAAAAAAACTCTTATAAAGCTTTAGTATTGGTTCGCTTTTAATATTCTCAGCTATATACTGAATAAGACTTTTATCCTTTACCATACTTAGTTCTTTGGTTAAGCAATCCATTACAGGCTTGCCCCCTCTTCCCAAATTGTACTTTCCCCAGTTCTTTAGTGCTAACTCCCTTGTTTCAGTATTATATTTTATAATTTTGTGATGATTTATATATCTATCCATAAAAACATCTACGGTCTCAACACTATATCCAAGATCTAAGGCAATCTGCTTTCTACTTATGGTGTAAATTCCTGTACTTGTGGTACTCGGATTAGTTAAAAGATATAAATAAAAATATCTATCCTCAGGCGTCATCTCCTCCATTATCACTGGATCTCTCCAAAAATCTGTGTACACAACTCTAAATTTCATAATTATTCCTCACTTTCTCATCAATTTTGTGACCATATAAATCTTCAAGTCCCTCAAAAGTTGGTTTTAGTCCCTTCTCTTTACAAAATTTTATATAGTTTTGCAGATGTTTTATATTCATAACAAAAACCTCCTTATTCTAAACAGTTAATTTCTTACTTCTGCCAATAACTTGCAAATCTCTCGTAATTCATTAACATATTCCTTCTAAAACCAAAAATTTAAACATTAATTATGACTTTTTTGTTAATTTTATCTATTTTTTTGTCCCTTATATGTTATATATGCTTTAAAACCATATATAACAGTTGTAATGTTAATTTTTTCAAAAATTTTTGTTACTTTTAGTAAACATAATTTTAGGAGGTTATATTTATGAATTTTGACAAAGTTGAAAATTTAGCTATTGCTGCTAAAAACGGTGACTCAAAAGCTCAAATAATGTTAATGGATGAATTTAAACCTTTTATTATCAAATTATCTAGCACATCAATAATTCATGGTTACGAAAGGGAAGATTTACGAAATGAATGCTATCAAACTTTGTTCAAGTGTATTTTCCAATACAATTTTGACACTCATAGGTTTATAGGCTATGCAACAAATGCTATCAAGAATAATATAAATAACTTGATTAAAACCTCTTGTAAAAGATCTAACGCAGAGGGAAGCAAAGCTTTAATAATGGATGACAAATTTGTAAGTCAACTTGCTGAGGATGATGAACATTTTGAAGATAGAATATGTAATAAGGCGTATAATAGAAGTATTAAAGATTTTGTAAGTCAACTTAATGATCGTGATAAAGAGCTTATACAATTTGTTTTCTATGAACGTAAACAACTAAAAGAATATTCAATCCTTAAAAATATACGTTATAGCACTGTTTTAAATAGAAAAAATATAGCTCTGAAAAATCTTAAAAAAATTATGGACGCTCATGAACCTAGTCAATATAAAAACTAAAAGCCTGAAGTGAATAACTTCAGGCTTTCCTTTATTTTATTCTATTATAATTTTAGACTACCTTGCACTCATCTACATTCTTAGTGACAAGCTGTGCTCCAACCTTCTGTACTAGCTTTCCTCCAGAACTATAGAAAACATTTTTCGCTATTATAGTATCCATGGCATTAGTTAATTCAGCAGTGGATACTTTATCCTTAACTCCCTTCACTGAAAGCGATACATTGTCACCGTTCTCATTTTTAAATATCATAATCAAAGTTTTTGATTCCATCTTCTCCCCCCTCTCCAGTAAATTTAGATCATATTTATAGGTTCCAACTTCAACTATTAATTTATACATGCCACGACAATCGCCAGAAACCGCGATTATCAAACAAGTATAAATTAAGTTTTCGTAAAGGAACCCTATATATCCTCTACTAAATAATCCTGCTGCTTTCTAATATAAATTGCATCTGATGGCATTAAACTGCTTAATGCTTGTCCTACTGCATAAAAATCATCATCACTTACATCCAGTCTTACATTAGGGAATCTTACAGTTCTGAAAATATCATCTCCATTTTCATTGGTTTCATTCTTGTACTTTATTATCATAGAATTTCCACTTAATATTGCTGTTGCCATATATCCTCACCCCCTTCCAACAGAGTACTTTACCACAGCTAAATTAAAATTACTCTTTAAAGGAAAAAGTATTTATTACCTTAGTTGTTTTTTCTTCATAGTCTTCTGCAACCTCATCAATTTTATTGCAAATATAATTTAGAGAACAGCCGCTGCAATCTTTTATAACTTCCTCTTCAAGTAATGAGCAACTCATTTCATCTTCATAGGTTGAGTTTCTTATGGCTAGTGCAATGGTAAACTTATCATAGACTAGGCTTTCTTCATCAGAAATTACAATTTTGTCTTTTTTCATCTTATTTTCACCTCACTTTTTGTTCTTATTTTTCATTATTTTTTTAAGCCTTCTATGTGTATATATGATTTAAACGGCATGAACACAGTTAATTGTTAAAATTTTTTAATTAAAACTTTTTTTAATTTTATGATTGTAACCTTTTACCATGGATTCTTTTTATAATTTTATCTTTAATTCTTTTTATCTTTTATTAATGGGAAAATGTATAATTTTTAAAATGAAAAAATCATAACTTTTTAAAAATTTACGCCTAAAATCTGGTTTTGAATGGGTTTTGCACTTTTAAATCATATATATTAGTTAAACCTTTCTGTTCTTTTAATGATCTCCACTTATTCTAAAAATAAATTCTAAAGGAGATGAAAAATTGGTTAAAAAAAAGAAAAAGTCTGAGGAAATACCAGAATTGTCCTTTGAAGACGACATGGAGGAAAACGGCTTTGTTGATGGTGTCCCAACTGGGGAGAATATATTTAGAACCTTTAGCTTTGCACCTGAAGAAATTAAAACAGCGCAGAAGCCTATTGATGTAGTAGTTCCTACCACTACACATGAAGATGAGAAAATTAAGACCTCCACTGAAATTGTAGACAACAGAATATTGAAAACTATCGGGAATGAAAAGACACCAGAAGTAGATAATGAACCATTTGATATTAATAGATCCTATAAGCTTAGAAAGTCTACTGCAAGAATGCTTAATGAAATAAAAGCTATTCATCCAAATGTAAATGTATATATGAATACCATAGTAGATGCTGCTTTAAGACATTATTATAATTATATTTTTAATGAAAATGGTGAACTGCACTGAGTTTTGCCTTTCTAAATCATATATATTAGTTAGGAGGTGATTTTAATGGAAATAAATGTTCTAGTAAATCTTATTGCAAACGTAGGCTTTCCAGTAGCAACTAGTGCCTATTTACTCATAAGGTTAGAAAAGCAAATCGTTGGGCTTACATCATCAATAAACAAGCTAAATATCATAATTTCTACAAAGCTTGGCGTTGTTATAGATACCAACAATGATAGCAAAATAGCATAATTAAAAAAAATTAAAAAAAATTTTTCAAAAAAACTGTTTTCTTGCTCACGAAATCATATATACATTATGAGAACAGAAGAAAGGAGGTAAACAAAATGGCAGTAAGTAAAGTTTTACAAACATCCTCTATGTATATAGAGATTGAAAATGGTACTGACAAACTGGGAGCTACAGTCTACAAAAAGAAAAACTTCTCTGGCGTTAAAACCAACGCAACTCCTGAAAATGTCTATGCAGTTGCAGAAGCTATAAAGGCAGTTTTAAGCGTTGGAACTAGAGATGCTTTCTTGACTGAAACTTCAAAACTAGCTAATGCTTAGTTTTAAGCACTAGGTATCAAAAAGTCGTAACTTTATGGAATTTTAAAGTAAATACACTTAGGTTTACTTAATAAATTCAAAAAACATGAAGGAAGGAGGTTTAAAACATGGATTATACACTAGCTATGACATTCATAAATACTAACGGTGATAAGCTTTCTTTGAGTGTTTCTGATGTAAAACCAGATATATCATCAGCTGAGGTTGGTGCCCTTATGGACACTATCGTGGCTAAAGATATATTCTTAAGCAAAGGCTGCTCAATAGCTGCTAAATATGACGCTCAGATTACTCAAAGACAAACTACTAAGTTTGATATAAAGTAGTTTTCATATTATTAATCACAAAACAGCTTGAACATTTGTCCAAGCTGTTTTCATTATCAAATATTATTAACTATTTGTTTATTTTACTTGTTAGAAGCATAGAAGTTATGGTCATAAATTTTATTATATTCTTAATTATCATATTATTTATTTCTTAACTTGTCGTATTCTCCAAATATATAGGTATTTACCGTATCACTATTAATTCCAAGTAAATCTCCACTTCTAAATACCGTTCTTTCAAGGCCAAAATAAGACTTTTTGTATGAACCTCTTGGTTTCCCTTCAGTATAGGTATCATCTATTTTCTTAAATTCAATCCTATTGTCTGTAATATCAGTTGGGAAATAGAATGCCCACCAAGAGGATGGTGATATTCCTTTAGCCCATTCACCTATATTTTCATATTCAAATTTTGAAACATAATATTTAGGTTCTTCTTCAAGATTTATCTCAAGTACATAAAGTGGACCATTTCTCCAGCCATTACTTAATATTTCACCATCACTACTTTGATAGATTTTGAAGAATTTATTATATACCCATCCATCAACACTATTATCTGTGTTATATCTTAAGAACCTATCTGTACAAGAATAATAACCATTTTCTTCAGCAACCTTATCACAATACTCCATTAGTTTTTTCACATTTTCCAGAGTGTTATATACTACTGAAAATGCATTTTTTATATTTTCACTATATGAATTCATAATGTTCTCCTTCATTTACATTAATATTACTTATAAAACTAAACTTTTCACTAATATTCTGATTGATATATAACTCATTCTTTTTATTGTCTTTAAATACATAGTATTTATCTTCAACTACTACTTCATTATCCAAGCTTGCTGTAAAATCCTTGAATCTATTAAATCCCTTTCTAATTAAAAGCTTATATATATCTCCCACCACTACCTTTTCAAAATAGCTCAGATTATCACTCTTAAATAGACTTTCAAAACTTGTACAAATATCTTCCCATGAGATAAATTTAAGCATTACTTCAGCCGCAATTATATTTCTACTAAGTACATTATTTATTATTTCTTTTCCTTCATTTTCCCTTGCGATAAATAGCAATATAGGGGTTGTTCCTCTAGCTTTTGCGATTTCTTTAATTATCCTTGATTCCCTAGCTAACTGATTTATACTTTTCTCATTGTTGTCATCTTCATTGGAAACATCATCTTCTGAGGATAATTTACTATTATATTTTACTTCTATGGCAATAGAAACTAAGTCAAGGTTAATAACTAAGTCTAATTCTCCTTCTTTGTCATAAGGCCAAAACTCAACTCTTTCTGCCCATTCCTCCGCTTCATATTCTCCAAAATACTGTTCATCAATTACCGAAAGTAGAATAGGTTTAATTCCTTTGCTAAAAGGAATATATCTTAGACTTCCAAAAACATTACCTGTTAAGTTATCTTCTAGAGTTTCTCTTAGATTTGTTCCTCTACTGCTTATTTTTCCATGTAGCTCTGCAATCATATATTCACCCCCATCATATGATAGTATTTTTATATTGACTCATTCTATAAACGATAAACTAAGATTTAAATAAGTTTCAGAGTTTTGCTAATTTTCCTGCTTTATTGCTTAAGCTCTTATTATATCTAAATGATATGTGCAAATTTATTGTGATAGTCTTCATATTAAACTACCCCAAATAAAAATTATTTTAATTCCCAAGCTATCTTACTTTTCATAAACCTTCTCTAGTATAATTCCTTCTTCAAAACCACCTCTAGCTTCTCTCTTTTTTGCCCTCATACTCATTAAATCATCTTCACTATATCCTAAGCTATTAGCAAGTGCAAATAGGACCTCCATCACATCTGCCAATTCTTCAAGATTTTCAGCTTCCATAAATTCTTGTACTTCTTCAGTAAGTTTGTTCTTTAATTTAGAAAACTTTTCTTCGTTGTTAGCCTTGCTAACTATGCAATTCTTTCCACTTTTCATGATAATCTCAGGAATATAATCTCTTACCAGCTTATTGTAAATTTTAATCTTAGCCTCTTCTTCAACTGTTTGAGGCTCTTCTTCGTTTATTCTGATCCACTGTCTAAAGAAGTTCCAATCTTTAACGGTACCATCTTTATTTAATAGCTTCAAGTATATACCGTCGCCCTTACCAACCTGATAAATAGCGTTTGCCGAGTTTTCAGTTCCTGCCATACCATTATCAAAACAGAAGTTTATAAAAGTTGTTTTTCCTGGACCTATGTTTTCCGCTACATAAGCAACTATGTAAATATCAAAAGGACTTGCCCCTAGATAAGAGAAATCATTTTCTAAAATATGCTTTCTTAACAAGCCTATTCTTTCCTCTTCATCCGCTAAGATTAACTGATTCTTTATTTCTTCAATGTTATAATTTTTGTAGCTTCTCTTTTCCCACTGTTCAAGATTAGCATACTCCCCAGCCTTCTCTCTAAGTTTGTCCAACATTATCTTTACTGAACATACTGTTGGTATTATCTTTTCAGAAACTATGTTTTTACCTCTCAAGCTATCTGGTAAATTAAAAGCTCTATTAAAATTTTCTTCAATACTCATATTTCCACTCCCCTTTATATAAAAATCTTCATTTAATGAACTATTTTACATCTAAGTTTAATTATAACAATATATATCCTAAATGAAATAGTTTCTTTATCGATCGCTATAGATGCTATTTAATTAAGAGGATTTTAACATCGTATTAGAGAAGTATTTGAAAATGAATTTACCAGCAATGGTGGTGAAGTAAAAGTGACACGAGCAAGCCGCAATGGTGCCGTTGTCGCACTGCGGCAATAATTAAGTATTTACTTTACTTATAGGTAAGATATAATTCCAAAAATTGTATACCTAAAAGCATCATGATTAGATGTATAATTATGTTTATTTCTTAATCTAAAGGACTAACAATATTCTTTATTAGATCGTAAATATAATAATTGCAGTTTCTATCAATAACACCTTGATTTTCGCCAGCATTATTATGGAATGTACTTCCTATTATTCATTTAATTTATACTTGCTGTTTATTAAATAATCTTTAGAGATTATTTGTACACCGGTTTCTCCGGAATACAAATAATGAAAATCTAGTAGACTCATAATTTCTTTTTATAGTTGTCCTTTTATAAGTTTATTGGCTCAATCATCCATTGCCACGGAGATTTTTGTTTTATCTTGATTCTCAGAATAATCAAGATAAATAGTTACGAGTCTATTTCATCTAAAGTTAAATAAGAGCAATTTATTTTGAACCGTTTTAAAAAGATTTTAGAGCTTAATAAAATATTTATTTAATTAAAAGATTATTTCTTCATATAAATATATAATTATAAAATCAAAAAATTATATAAATATATAGGAACCATACGGGTTTGAGCTATTTCCACTCTTTCTAAACTCATTTTTCAACTTAAATTTATACATCTAGGATATATAAGAATTTATAGATATATTAGTTGTAAATATGTAGACATAACACTTCGATTCTAAATCTATTTTTAAAACACTCACGGCTTCTGCTACTCCATTTATTAAAGAAGAGCTCAAGCTATTAAATCAAAAACATTTAGATAGTATTTTTAATGTAGTGATGATTTTCTTATAAGTGATGAAAGTACTGTAATTAGTATACGTATTTATCAATTAACCTCTTGCACAAGAAAACAGTCTTACTAATATTATTTACCCAACCGTAAATTATTGTTTAGATTCTTAATAAAGCGAGCTAATTGGCGGATATGACATTGCAAGATGTCTACATAATATACCATAGTTATGAAAATGTAAGTATTTCCTTAATAAAATTATCCACCTGTAAATCCTCATTGTTTTCTATTTTTAGATCCTAACTAAATTTATTCTAACTACATGTTGACTAGTCAACATCAATGTAATAGAATAAGTGTTGACTAGTCAATTAAAATTAAGGTGGTTATAATCATGGAAAAAGAAAGCATGCATTTCATAATGTACATTAGTAAGATTTTTAGAAACACACAAATATATTTAGATAAAGTTTTAAAAGAGTTTGGATTAACTAATGGTTCTTGTTCATATTTATTTGTTTTAGAAAAAAATGAAGGCATAAGCCAAAATAAACTTAGCGAAGAAATAGGTAATGATAAGGCAATGTCAGCAAGGACTATTACAAAACTAATAGAACAAGGCTATGTATATAAAGTGCAGCACGAAAAAAACAGTAGAGCTTATAAGTTATATTTAACAGATAAAGCTAAAGAGATTATGCCAAAGATACATAAAGAAATTCAAGCTTTGGTGAATTTAGCGTCAGAAGAATTATCTGAGGAAGAGATGCTTATTACTATGAAGTCTTTAAAAAAGATTTTTGATAGCACCCAAAGATTTAGAGAATGATAAGAATTAAAGATGTACCACTTCGAACCGAAATCTATTTTTAAAACTCTCACGGCTTCTGGTGAGAGAATTTAAAAATAATAAGTTTTATTACGAAGTGGTACATCCATTTAGACTGGAGGATTTATAATGAAATATAAAAACAATGACATAGAACTTAATAAACTTGGATTAGGTTGTGGAGGTATGAGAGATGATGCTAATAAGGCTGAAAATATAGCAACAATTCATGAAGCCTTAGATTTTGGAGTAAATCATTTAAATACAGCAGATTTTTACGCTTCTGGAAAGAGCGAAATGATAATTGGTGAAGCCCTTAAAGGTCAAAAGAGAGAAAAAGCTTATGTATCAGTAAAGTTTGGTATGCAAGTTGCACCTAATAGCGCAATGTATGGATTGGATGTAAGACCGGAGTCAATAAAAAATTATCTTACTTATACTCTTAAAAGGTTAAATTTAGATTATATTGACCTTTACCAACCAGCAAGAATTGACTTAGGCATTCCAGTAGAAGAAACAATTGGAGCCATTTCTGATCTGGTTAAGGCTGGCTATGTTAGGCATATTGGGCTTACTCAAGTTGATGCTGATACCCTAAGAAAAGCAAATTCTGTACATCCAATAAGTTTTATAGAAAGCGAATATTCCTTATTTAATAGGAGTATCGAAAAAGACATTATACCTGCCGCTAGAGAGCTTGGTATTGGTGTAGTTGCATTTGGCTCCCTTGCACATGGTTTACTTAGTGGTACATGGCTAAAGGATAAAGCACATTCGTATAATTCTTTTATTCCTTTATTCTTTGAAGAAAATATAGACAAAAATCTTGAGCTTGTAGAATATTTACGTAAAATAGCTGATGAGAAACATATCACTATACCACAACTTGCTCTTGCTTGGCATTTATCCAAAGGCGATGATATTATAACCTTAGTTGGTGCCTCAAGAAGAACTACACTTCAAGACTCATTAAAATCTTTAAAAGTGAATTTAAGTGCAAGTGATATTGAAAGAATAGAAAAAGCTATACCTGAAGACAAAATTGCTGGTGCTAGTTTCCCTAAAAGAGAATTTAGAAATGGAATAGCAGTTCGTTAGTATATCCCTAAAGTTTTGAGTTAGGATTTCTATAATCTCATTTCAGTTTTAATCTACTTAGGTTTTACATTTATAGATTAAAATAGCTAGTAAAAAGCTAATGCCTTTTACTAGCTATTTCTTTACTATATCTTTTACCCATGATGATATTTTTCTATCTATTACCTTTGCTTGTTCCTTTTGTAGAACCATATTGCACAGAGTCATATAGAAATCTTGTTCCTCTTTTGTTTTAGCTTCCTTAAACAAGGCTTTTAATTGGCTATATGAATAATTCAAAAAAACATCATACAAACTCTTCTCTTTATTCTCCATATAAAATTCCTCCTTTAAGAAAGCTTATTTATAAATTAATATATATCAACATAAAAAAATAATAACCATTATTCTTTTGAATTTTCCTTTAAAGCACTTTAATTAATTCCTTATTTTATAGATTATGTTTGGCTAGACATACTATAACATAGTTATAGAAATGTTTCCTTTATCAAATCAATAACTCCAGATAAGAAATTAATCATTAAATGCAACTCTTAGTATTTGTTGCAGAATTCATCAAGCCAATCACTTAATTTGTGTTCTTCATTTTCATAAAACTTTAATGCTTTCTCTATATCAATTTTCATTTTACTATACTTCTCATTGGCTTCTTCAATACTTGAAGCATATGCTGTATGAACCATTAGGCCATAAATCCCTGCTGTAATTCCAAATGGTATATTACCACAATTTTTTTCAATTGTTATACGTGCGCCACTTGTATGTTCTTCATCCATTATTATAATTCCATTTTCAGTACCTACCTCACTAAGGGTTACTCCAGCTTCATAAGAATTCCACATATTTAATCCCTCCTAACATCCATAACCTTATTTATTGGACAAGAGTTGCAAATTTAACTCATTTAACTTCTTTCAAATTGTAATAAAACTTCATAAATTTGCAACAGCACAGATATATATGACCTTCATTTTCCAAAGTTAATATCCAAGAATACTATATTGGTATCGTTGTTAAAGTTATCCACAATCCACATTTAAGGTAGCTATATCCATATATATAAATAATGAGCTAATGATCTACAGCCCGTCAATCAATTATTCCTTAATTTACTTTGCTATAAAATGTTTAACTGAAACAATCTGGTTCCATTTCACTTCCCACATTGTTGCTTGTATAGATTGATTTTCTTTTTTACCTGACCATTCCTCATTCTTCTCACATTCTAAATCAAATACTTTTTCCCAACTTTTATAAAATTTTAATTTGAATTTACTCAGAATATCATTTTTTTTATCATCTCGTTGCAAATCATAATGACAATATCCGCTTTTCTCCAAGTCAACATAAAATTTATCAAAATCTTCTTCATTATCTGCTATATACCCGTAATTTAAAACATTATTAAATTCATCAAAATCAGATAATAAAACACTCTCTGGTTCTACTTCTAATTCTAATATTACGCCTCTTGCTCCTCTTTCTAAATGTCCTGAAAATCTTAAATCTGGTTTCTTTTGTTTTACTCCTCGCCACTGATACCACGCCCATATAGGATACTTTATTTCTTGTGAAGTAGCCAAACCTACCCTCTTTTTCATTTGTTTTACCATCCAATTATAATGAAATATCATATCTTTATAAATAAATTTTTCATCAGCTTGGAGGATTCCTGTATCCTTAAATTTCGTATATACACTTTCAGACTGTATAGTCCATAATTTCATATAATTATCTCCTAACTTAGCTTTCTACATAAAACTATCACTTGACATTGAATTTATTTTTAATAATACAATCTAGCCCTTATCGTCTAATTATTATATTAAGACATAAAATACAAATCATGTATAGTTAATATATAACTAGAAAGATGTTTTCTTGCCTCTTCCACATCTAACTTATCCTTGAAAATATCATATTTTTCATCCTCTAAGACAGCTAGCTCGACCTTAAGCTTTTCACTTATTAACTCTTCATAAAGCCCTTCTTTTAGCATTAAGACACCTCCTCATCTCTCTATATAACTGAATTACTTTCTAAATAAAATCTATATTTATAATTAGTAATAGTCAACAAATCTAATATCTTGATTTTATCAAATAGACCTTTAATATCAATTGCTAATTCAATCTTAGCAAAATTAGACATAATATACCAGAGCTATGAAAATATGAATATCTCATATACAAAAAAATCACTGGCCTAAATTAACCAGTGATTGATTGTGCTATATTGAGATTGAGTTAGATAACTCTTAATCTATCTTATTCATATCAAATTTATTAATCTCTTTGTTCTTAACTCCATAACTTTCATAAAAATCTTGCATAAATCTATCTAATTAATTATACCCTGTATCTAGATTGCTTAAAATATAGTTATCCAGTTCATTATAAAAAATTTATATTTTCACGCTTAATTTATTTTTCACTGTTTTGCCTAAGAAATATCCAAATCCCCCAGCTATATATGTTATTAGAATTGCTATATAAAAAAAGTTGCTAGAAAGTGGTTCTCTAAAAAAATACCGTAATCCATATAGTGGTATGAAGAATATACAGGACAAAGGAATTGATAATATAAACCAGTTAAAAAATAAGGTAATTAAATTTAATACAAATCCAACTACCCAATACACAGTAATAAACTTCACGAAGTGCTTTGAATTTTTATTACCCATTACAAAGCCATACAGTAGCCACAATGCAATAAAAAATATAGATATAAATCCTTGAGTTAAGTCAGGTTTATTTCCTATCATATATACCTTGAAATTTAACACCCCAAAAACTATTGATACAAGTACTATTAGAAATACATTTTTCTTATTCATCCTTTTGATACCTACCTTCTTTATACTCCTCAAACACTTTTAATATCAGTTTATAATACTTAAACATTTCATCTTCCCGAACATATTTAAATCCTAGCTTTTCCATAATATGTTGACTTCTTGTGTTTCTATGTACAACATCAGCATATAGCGTATTAAGTCCAAGATTCTTAAAGGCATATTCAATTATAAGTCGTTCTGCCTCTGTTCCATATCCTTTTCCCTTAACACTATCACCTATAAGATGAACGGATAAACTACCTTCTTTTGTTAAATAATTAATATGCTTTATCTGCACCTCGCCAATAGCTTCTCCATCAACCGTAATAGCAAATATCTTTCTATTACAGTCTTTCGTGCGTTCATTGAAATAATTATCAACCTTTTCTTTTGAATACTCATAGATTTGATCTGTCATCATTGGATCAGCTACATATTTTTTGTATATCTCATGACATAATTCTTTTGTGAGAGACTTTAGTATGACTTTTTCCCCTTTTATATCCATAATTTTTTCATAACTATTTTGCATACAACCCCTTCACCTTCCGAGCTATTACCCTCCAATTACCGCCTTATTCACCAGGCAATAAGGCATCTTCGTTTTCATCTCTATAATTAATCTTGCAAGTCTATACTATTATTATACTATATTTTCCATATACAGCAATTATTTTCACAGATACATCTCTACCAATTAAATATCCCAAAGCTAATTATATCAATGCTTAGTACCAATATTATAATTCACTTGCGGTAATATTTTCTTTATATACTCTCACCCGCACCAACACAGTAACTTTTTAAATTTTTCTCTACAAAACTTTTTCCATATTTCTATATTTAACTATGGAACTATAAAAATATGAACCTACATAACTATTTAAATATGTCCCTATTTTCCTATTTTCCTATTAAAATTCTTAAATTTTTAAATATTTACTCTTAAAATGCAGTTTCAGATAGATTTTATTTTTTTAAACCATATATTTAAGTTGAACAATTATTTCTCATATTAATATTGTAAAAATAAATTTCTAAAGGAGATTGACTATGGTTAGAAGAAAAAGAAAAGCTGATGCTATAGTGGAACTGTGCTCTGATGAAATCGTGGAGGAAACCGGAATTGTTGATGGCGAACCAACTGGAGGAGATTTAGTTAGAGCTTTTAGCTTTGTTACTACAGATACTGATACTTTACTAAAGAATGATATAAATACATCAGATATGAATGAGGTTAAGGAAGATGATATTAAAGTATCTCCTGAAATAGCTGATAACAGAAAACTAAAGACAATAAGAAATGATAAAACACCAGCAGTGGATGACGAACCATTGGATCTACAAAGAAACTATAAGATAAGAAAATCTACTGCAAGGATGCTTAATGAGATAAAAGCTGCCCATCCAAATGTAAATGTATATATGAATACCATAGTGGATGCTGCTTTAAGGCACTATCACAATTATATATTTAATGAAAATGGAGAGTTTCATTAGACTTTTTATTTTCCTATTCATTGAAAAAGCACTCAATATTCCTATTGAATGCTTTTTGTTGCCTTTGCTGGATTATTAATTGCATTTTATTTTAATCCCTCTGTATTATTTCTCTTTCTGTAATAACACCATCAATTCTAACATCATACTGATCCATCGGAACAGTATCCATCACTTGAAAATCATAAGCTAGAGCTACTTTGTAAACTTCTTTATTCATACTTGATAGGAACCTATCATAAAAGCCAGCTCCATATCCTACCCTTCCACCATGCCTGTCAAAAGCAACCCCTGGCATTAATATCAAATCTAAGGTGTCTCTATCAACTTCTTCGCAGCTTTCTACAGGTTCTAGTATGCCAAAATATCCTTTTTTCAATTGATCAAAATTATCTATTTTGTATATTTTTATTCCCTCTTGCTTTGAATTAATTTTTGGTACACATATTGTCTTACCATTACTAAGAGCATGGTTAATAATCTTATGGGTATCCACTTCGCTTTTAAAACTTACAAAAGCAAATATTGTATTTGATCTTTTATATAAGTCACTATTTATGAGACTTTTAAAAATCTCTTCATCCCAGATCTTTCTTTGATCTATATCAATTGTTTCTCTGTATTCAAGTATTTTCTTTCTAATTTCTTTTTTTTCCATAATCGTTGTTCACCGTCCTAATATTTCTTAAAGCATTTTTATCTAAAATTATGATTTTTCTTTGTCCCTCTTGATCGATCCATCCATTTTTTTGAAAACTTGCAAGCTTTCTACTCAAGGTTTCCTGGCTCATGCCAATATGTGAGGCAAGGTCTTTCTTGCTTATAGTCAAATTAATCAAATCACTGCTCTCAGCCATTTCTAGCAATGTATCCGCCAGACGTTGCTCCACATCATTTATTGCAAGGGATTGAATTTGATCCTCTGCCTCCTCTAGCCTTGAACTCATTTCTTTTATTATCTTCAGGGCAATCCTTGGACGCTTTTCTATAAGATCATTTATCTTTTTCCCATCCACAATACATACTGTAGTGGACTCTAATGCTTCAGCGTTGTTTTTAAAAGGATTTTGGGTGAATAAGGATAGCTCGCCCATAAACTCCCCGGGACCTAATACTCTTATAATTTTCTCTCTGCCTGTTTCAGAAAGTTTTACTATCTTAACCTTCCCTTTATTAATTATAAATAGCTTTTCTCCAACATCACCTTCTAAATATATACTTTCACCTTTTTTATATTCTCTGTGCATAGTGGTCATAGAAACCTCAAGCACTTCATCAAAAGTCAGTGTGCTGAATATAGGTACATTCTCTATACAGCTTTTTTCATGTTTCTCTTCTGACTCTGAACAATGTTGGCATTCCATAGAATCCACCTCCTATTCTCATCAAAATATGAATTTTCCTTATACTTCAAAAGCCTTATAGCATTTATTATAACAGCTAATACGCTGAGTTCATGTATAAACATTCCTGATGAAAGGAATACTACCTTTCCCATAACACCTATTAATAATGCTGCTACTATAATTATAGCAAAAGTTATATTTTGCTTCATATTTTTTGTTGTTGCTTTGCTTAACCCAATTGCATAGGACAGCTTGCCTATTTCATCAGACATTAAAACCACATCCGCTGTTTCCATGGCAACATCTGAACCAGCGCCTCCCACTGCAATTCCAAAATCTGCTGAAGCCAAGGCAGGCGCATCATTTACTCCGTCTCCAACCATCGCTGTTACACCTATTTCATCTTGCAATTTCTTTAAAACAGCAACCTTGTCTGCAGGAAGAAGCTCAGCATAATAGTCATCCAGTCCTATTTTCTTTGCAATGGCTTCTGCTGCAAGCTTGTTGTCTCCAGTCATCATAACTACCTTTTTAATCCCTTGAGTCTTCAGCTTTTTTACAAGCTCTATAGCATCTTTTCTTATAGTATCTGCAATAGAGATAACTCCTATAATTTTTTCTGAATCTGAAACTAAAACTGCAGTTTGCCCGTTTGCTTCTTCACCTCTAATATAATTTTCCATAACTATATTAATTATAATATCATTTTCTTCCATAAGCTTTCTATTTCCGATGAAAATTGTGCTGCTATTAGTCTTTGCTTTTATTCCTTGTCCTAAAGTTATTTCTGACTCTGCTGGCGGAATAATTTCACCTTTGCCTATAGTCTTTGCTTTCTTTATTATTGCCTTTGCTAAAGGATGCTCTGAATACAACTCAGCACTGGCTGCAAGAGTTAAAATTTTTTCTTCACTAATATCAAATGCTTTAATTCTAGTAACCTCAGGTTTTCCTACTGTAAGAGTTCCTGTTTTATCGAAGGCTACAACCTTGATATTTCTAAGCTTTTCTATTATATCTCCGCCTTTTATAAGTATTCCTTTTCCTGCTCCATTACCAATACCTGCAACAAGTGACACTGGTGTTGAGATAACAAGAGCACCTGGACATGCTATAACTAGCAAAGTAAGAGAAAGCTCAATGTCCCTAGTAATAATATAAACAATAGCTGTCAAAACCATAATTGCAGGTGTGTAATATTTGGCGAATACCTCCATGAACTTCTGTGTCTTTGCCTTTTTATCCTGCGCCTCTTCAACCATCTCAAGAATTCTAGCAAAGGTGGTATCCTCCCCCACTTTTTCAGCTCTTATTTTCAAATACCCTGATTCCACTATAGTTCCTGAGAAAACTCTATCTTCAGATTGCCTGTTAACTGGCATTGATTCACCTGTAATCGATGCTTGATTTATATAAGCTGTGCCCTCTATAACAGTTCCATCCACAGGAATCTTTTCTCCAGGCCTCACAATAACTATATCTTCCTTTAAAACCTCATCTGCTGCCATTTCCACTTCCTTGCCTTGTCTTAGAACCCTTGCTATATCTGGCGCCAAATCTAAAAGAGCCTTGATTGCAGCCCTTGTTTTTTCAAGTGTCTTAGCCTCAAGGTAATTTCCAAACATAAAAAGAAAGGTTACCGCCGCTGCTTCAAAGAATTCACCGATTAATACAGCTCCAATAACCGCCAAAGTAACCAATGCATCGATTCCAATTATCTTATACCTTAAAGCTCTTAGTGCATTTACTACTATCTCATACCCTGCAATAGATGCTGCCACCATAAATAAAACGTCTGCTACAACTAAATTAATATTAAACCTTACCAATACCAAGGCTGAAGCAATTATAACACCTGAAGCCGCAACCCTAAAACCCTTACTGATTTTCATTTTTTCTCCCTCCTTAATATGTAGATGAACCCAAGTACACACCATAGTTTAAGTGTGGACTTGGATTCGCAAGTTTATCTTTACTTTTCACTTAACACTTCGTAGCCCAGTCTTTCAACTGTGTTTCTTATTTGATTTCCATCTACAAGGCTTTCGTCAAATTCCACTTTTAGCTTACTAGCATTAAAAAGTACCTCTGCCTTGTTTACGCCTTTAATCTTATTAACAGTTCCTTCAATCTTAAGCACACAGCTAGGACATGTCAAAGTTTCAAGTTTATATGTTTTTTTACTCATAATTAATTCCTCCTAATTTTTATCTTGTGGCTTTATTATAAGAGGGATATGAAAAGAAAACCTTGACCAATGTCAATTTTTAAATTAAAACTATAAGTTTTTTCAATATAATAAAGAGATGATTTGAATCACATATTAATGATTTTATTAATGGTATATTATAGCTATAAGCTAGCTCTAACCAATTTAACTGATATCGATATTCACACTCCCCTTTGGTTATAGAGCAAAAGTAAATTTATAGATATTTAAAGGAGATGATATTATGCAAAAATATATATGTCTAGTTTGTGGTTACATATATGACCCTGAAGTTGGTGATCCAGATAATAATGTTGCTCCAGGTACTGCTTTCGAAGATATACCTGAAGAATGGACTTGCCCACTATGTGGGGTAGGTAAGGATCAGTTTGAAGAAACTGAAGGCTAATAATAGCCTCTGTACCAGTTTTAGACGTCACTTTGGTATTTCAAAACTCAAAATATTTTAGAGAGAAAAAACAGCAGGGTAATAGGATTAAATTACCCTGCTGTTTTGCCTTTAATAACTATTTTTTATATATACAAATTATTATTAAATTTGATAATGAGGAGTTGATGATTTTGCGTGTAAATCAATGCTTTTGTACCTGTGATAAATTAGAAATTCTTAAAGCTATAGAGCCAGTGTATGAGCATGCCAAGGTTAACAGGAGACTGTTTGAAAAAAAACTTAAGGTAAGAGATTGTAAATTTAACGAAGATGGTTATGTTAGATGGGACTTATCGCTTATTACAAGTAATAGAAAAAAATTAAATGCTAGAGAACTAAAAAGACTTGACGATATGGATTTAATTAAAAAGTGCAGAAAATTTTTAGACAGTTTCCAAGATTCATCTGAAAAGTTTTGTTTAAAAATCACATCTTACACAGATGGTTTTCAGCTTGATCTTGAGGTAAAAAGTTCTAAAACTAATGTAGAAACAAAAGAATTTAAAATAGATTCCCTATGTTATTTTATTGATAGAGCATTTTAAAAATAGTAAAATTCCAATTCATATGAACCTTGTCATATCATTCCTTCTATTTCTATAGTATTTGCTGTAACAATCTGGGCTAGTTAGCTCTAAGAAAAAGCAGCACAATAATGAAACCTTGCAATCGAGAATATTTTTCATTTGCAAAAATAAATTTTGATTTCAATCACAGAAATTCATCAATGTAAATAATAATATTGTATTAGACTATATGATAACAATTATCAATTAAATAGAGGGAGTGATCTTATGTTGAACAATAATAGTGCAGGAAGTATTCCCATAAATACTAGAGTGAGAAAGAAATCCAGACTTCTATTGTTTCTCGCAACTGTAGGTCCGGGACTTACTGTTATGCTGGCTGATACCGATGCTGGGTCAATAATTACAGCTGCTCAATCTGGTGCTCAGTGGGGATATAAACTACTGCTTCTACAATTAATTCTTATACCTATCTTATATTTTGTACAGGAACTTACTACTCGTATCGGAATAACTACAGGTCGAGGACATGGAGAATTGATCAAAGAAAAATTTGGAGCAAAATGGGCTTGGATATCTGTTGTTACTCTTTTTGTAGCTGCCATGGGAGCTTTAGTAACTGAATTCTCAGGGATTGCAGGTGTAAGTGAACTTTTTGGTATATCTAAGTGGGTTACTGTGCCTTTTGCAGCTTTAGCTCTGATACTGATTTCCTGTACTGGAAAGTATAAACGTGTTGAAAGGATCGCAATAATTGTAGGTCTCTTCGAAGTTGTATTTATCCCTGCTGCAATTTTTGCAAAAC
The DNA here is from genome assembly GCF_014193895.1 of Clostridium fungisolvens. NCBI lineage: Bacteria > Bacillati > Bacillota > Clostridia > Eubacteriales > Clostridiaceae > Clostridium > Clostridium fungisolvens. The sequence continues at coordinate 2,810,131 of NZ_BLZR01000001.1, forward strand.
CTGATACTTCAGCTCTAATGCATGCCTTAGTTGGAAAACAGCCTTTTAATAACAGTTCTTATTGGCTTTTAGTTGCAGCTAATGTTGGTGCTGTAATCATGCCTTGGATGATATTTTATCAGCAAGGAGCTGTTGTAGACAAAGGTTTGACTAAAGAAAATATTAAATTTAGTAGAATAGATACCTTCTTCGGCTCTATTGTAACTCAAATTGTAATGGGAGCTGTGCTAGTACTTACAGCTGCAACAATAGGTCGTACAAATCCAAATACCTCTCTGGATAGTGTTCAACAAATAGGAAACGCACTCACTCCTTTTTTAGGAAGCATTTTTGGTAAAACCTTCTTTGCAATTGGCCTTACTGGAGCTGCACTTATAGCAGCCATAGTAGTATCTTTGGCAACTTCCTGGGCCTTTGGAGAAATATTAAAAGTTCCTTGCAGTTTAAACTGTTCCTGGAAGGAAGCCCCTGCTTTTTATAGCTTTTACTCTGGTGGAATTATTATTTCTGCAGCATTGGTTTTGGTTGGCATTCCTCTAATTTCTCTAACAATCGCTGTGGAAGTAATGAATTCTCTACTTCTCCCTATCGTACTAGGCTTTTTACTTGCCCTTGGGTGGAAGGTGCTTCCAAAGCCTTTTGCACTGAAAACTTGGGAAAAAGTAATCTTAATTTTCATATATATACTGGTATGTTCCTTAGGTTTATTCACAGTACTCCAACTATTTTAAAGATGAACCACTTCACTCCAAATACTATTTTCAAAACTCCTCTGGGTCCTGAGAGGAGTTTTTGAAAATATAAATTTGAGTATGAAGTGTTTCATTTATAAAGATGAACCACTTCGATCCGAAATCTATTTTTAAAACTCTCACGGGTTCTGGTGAGAGAATTTAAAAATATAAATTCTATTACGAAGTGGTTCATCTACATATATAACAACAAAATGGAGCAGCACAAGCTGCTCCATTTTTGTTGCCGACATACTAAATTGAATCATATGAAAACATAAAGTTTCTTCAATTATTTTTTAAGCTATCAATGAAATCATTAAAGGACATTGATGCATAGGCTACAGAAGAGAAATCCGCTTTTCTTTCAATTATACTCTTAAGTGCCATAGATTTTTTTGTGTCTCCCATTAGTATAGCTCCTACGACTTTACCGTCCTTTATAAATAGTCTTTTGTAAGAGTTCTCATCAGTATCATCATAGGTTAATGTTTCAGTACACTGCTTAGCATCCACATTTCCTATTGAAAATAATGAAATATTAAAGGCATTTAAAGTAGTTGCTTGTATAGCTTCTGTATATTTTGTTTCTTTGCCTGCTATATTATATCCTGCAGTTTTCCCTTGTTCTACTGCTGAAGGCCAAGTACCTCCTATTTTACCATTCACTTCTGCTATGTCACCGGCAGCATATATATTTTTCAAATTAGTTTCCATTTTATCGTTAACTACAATTCCTTTTGATACTTCTATATCACTACCTTTAACTAATTCAACATTTGGTCTTATTCCAACTGACACAATTACCATATCACATTTAAGTGTATTTCCACTCTTTGTGGTAGCACCGCTTACCTTGGATTCACCAAGTATCTCACTAATTTGAGTATTTAAAAGTACATCAATATTAAAGCTTTCTATAGCTTTCTTCAAAATATCAGAGGCCTTTTCATCAAGCTGCCTTGGCATTAATCTTTCTTGAACTTCTGCTACTATTACCTTTTTACCTTGCTGATTAAGTATCCATGCTGTTTCCAGCCCTTGAATTCCTCCACCGATATTTAGAATTGTATCTTTTTCTTCCAAATCCTTTTGTATATTATGTACGTCTTCCAATTGCCTTATAGAATATACACCATCTTTATTTATACCGTTAATAGGCGGTATAAAATTTCGAGCTCCACTAGCTAGTAGCAATTTTGTATAGTCAAAGCTTATGTTATCCTTTAAAATTATTTTACTCTCTGCTATATTAACACCTATGACTTCAGTGCCTAGGTATACACTAACATTATTAGCTTCATACCAATCTATTTTTTGAATACGGATTTTTTCTTCCATCATAGACTCAAAAAGGCCTTTTGTAAGTCTAATTCTGTGATATGGGTAATACCACTCATTTCCAAACAAGTGGATTTCACTTTTATTATCAATTTCCCTTATAGCCTTTATGGCATTTACTGCTGCGATACCGCCTCCGACAATAACTATTTTTTCTGCCAAACCAATCCACCACCATTCACAATATAGAGTATAAAGTTCTTTAATAAAAAACTATATAGTATATTTTACTTCTATTTTTATATATTTAATGTGATTTGAATCAAGCTACTAATCAGGTGGTAAACAAATAGATATAGATAAACCAGTTCCAAATAGAATCTTTATTTAGATAAATTCTAATATGAAGTAGTTTATCTATAATTTACACTGTCTAAAACTTAGCAAGCAAAGCTTCACCAAAACTCTTGCCAAACTTAATACACTGCTCTAGTTCCTCGTCATCAGGCATATATTTTGCTTTTAGACCCTCTTGTATAACTTCAACTTTAGCTTTTGCCAAATAATCGGATAAAAGCTTTGGAGACTCTCCGCTCCAGCCATAACTTCCAAAGGCAGCTCCAACCTTGTTTATAAATTTTAATCCCATCAAATCTTCTATTAACGGCATCAAGGATGTGAGTAAACCATTATTTACTGTAGAAGAACCAAGTAAAACACCTTTTGCTTTAAATACTTCTGCAAGAATATCATTTCTGTCAGCTGTGCCAGTGTTGAAGATCTTATATTCAACTCCGGCTTCACCAAGACCCTTTGCAATAAATTCAGCCATCTTATGAGTAGCCCCCCACATGGAGTTATATATTATAACAGCGCTTTTTTCAGACTTACCCTGAGCCCATTCATAATACTTTTCTACTATTTGCATTGGTTCTTTTCTCCAAATGATTCCATGACTTGGTGCTATCATTTCTACAGGTAAATTCAGTTCCTTCAACTGGTCTATTTTTTTAGTTACAAACTTACTAAAAGGAGTTAGTATATTTGCATAATATTTCAGTGATTCCTGATAAACTTCAGTTTCATCTACTAGATCGTTGAAAATTTCTGAAGACGCAAAGTGTTGGCCAAAGGCATCATTGGAAAACAATATATTTTCTCCGCTTAAGTAAGTAAACATACTATCCGGCCAATGTAGCATCTGAGCTTCAATAAAAGTAAGGTCATGTTTTCCTATATTAATCTTATCTCCTTGACTTACAACCTTCAGATTCCAATCCTTGTGATAATGCCCTTTTATAGTCTCTACTCCTTTTTTGGATACTATTATAGTGGCATTAGGAATATACTCCATAATAGTAGGTAGAGCTCCGGAGTGGTCAGGCTCCATATGATTCATAACCACGTAATCAATTTTACTTATGTCAACAACTTCACTAAGATTTTCTAAAAACCTATCAGTAAGTGGTTCCCAAACTGTATCTATTAGCACTGTCTTTTCATCTTTTATAAGATAAGAATTATATGTACTACCTCTATGAGTTGAAAGTTCATATCCGTGAAAATACCTTACCTTCCAATCAGTTGCACCAACCCAATATACATTTTCCCTAAGTTCCTTCATAAATGACTCCTCCTCACAATTAAAAGCTGCTTATATTATTTGCATTGAAAATGGTAAATATTCAATAATAGCTTTATGTGAGGATCTTAGGCCTTGCCAGTATCCCCTAGAGACTTTGCAGTAAGTTTTAAAGACAACATATCTTTTAGTATATATCCGCATATTTTCAAAACCAGCAAATGAAGAACAGAAAATAAGTTGTGTTTTACAAACACATTTGCCTTTCCCAGATTTTTTTAACAAATTCATCATATCCGCATATAGTGTATTATATGATATAATAGATGTATCTCTTTGCACTGCATATAAATCTACAGTACAAACTGAGCAGGCGATGGACTTTCTTAAAAGTTCGTGGGGCCGGGCCTTCATTGGCAACAGGATGATAACACATACCTGTGGGACAGTAAATGTTCTACAGGTATTTTTTTATACTTTTAGAACATTTCTAATAGATAGACCAGTTCAAAATAAAACTATATCAGTAAAAATTCACATCATATTGTTAAATTAATGAAAAATGCAAGTTATAACTATACCAACTGGGCTATCTATTCAACTGAAAAGATAAACTACTTCAATCCCTGAACTCAAAATAATGCTTCTACGAATCTACGAAGACTTATCTTGATTAATTCCATTATGAAGTAGTTTATCTATAGATGATTGCAATGCCATAGAGCTATCTTAAAAATGCTTAAAATAAGCAAAATGGAGGTAACCAACTATGACAGAACAACATTTCAAAGGACTAACCACTCATAAAGCCAAGGAGCTTCAAGAAAAATTCGGTAAAAATGAGCTTGTGACAGAAAAGAAAGAAAATTTTTTACACAAGGTGTTACACGTAATTACCGAGCCTATGTTTCTACTCCTCATTGTAGCCGCTACTATCTACTTCATACTGGGAGAACCTAAAGATGGTGCAATTATGCTTATCTTCGTTATTGGAGTTATAGGCATTGAAACAATCCAAGAATGGAAAACTGACAAAACCCTAAAGGCACTTAAAGATTTATCGGCTCCACAAATCAAGGTGCTAAGGGATGGAACAGAAAAAGTAATTAATAGCTTGGACCTTGTACCTGGTGACATAATGTTTATATCAGAAGGTGTAAAAGTGCCTGCTGATGGAATAGTGCTTAAGGCAAGCACACTTGCTATTGATGAATCTTCTCTTACAGGAGAAGCTGAGGCAGTTTGGAAAGTTACTCAGGATAACTGTACAGATACTAGTACTGATTATTGGCGTAAAGATTATTGCTATGCAGGTACTCTCGTTACACAAGGTACAGGCACCATCTTAGTAGATAAAATCGGTCCATCCACTGAATATGGGAAGATAGGTCAAAATGTTCTTTCAGCACCTAATAACCCTACCCCACTTCAAAAACAAACAGGAAAATTAGTAAAACTATGTGCAGTAATTGCAGCAGTTCTATTTATTTTTGTTGGTGTAGTAACCTATTTTAATATATCAGACCATGCATTTATAGATAGACTCATTGAAAGTGTATTATCTGGAGTAACTCTTGCCATGGCTATGATCCCAGAAGAATTTCCTGTTATACTGACAGTATTTCTATCTATGGGTGCCTGGAGACTTGCTAAAAAGAATTCTCTTGTTAGAAAGCTTCCATCTGTTGAAACCTTAGGTGCCGTTTCTGTTCTTTGTGTTGATAAGACTGGAACTATAACAATGAACAAAATGACAGTTAGAGACACCTGGAGTTTTACTAATGATACAAATTCCTTGATTAAAATAATGGGTATGGGTTGCAAGGCTGATGCCTACGATCCAATGGAAAAGTCTATGATATCCTATTGTGAAGAAAATGGATTTTCAAGAGATATCATTTTTGGTGGTGAACTTATAAAAGAATACGCTTTTACCGATGATCTTAAAATGATGGGACATGTTTGGGAATCAAATGAAAGCATAATAGTTACTGCAAAAGGTTCACCGGAACGTATATTAACAATATGTAACCTGAAGGCAAGTGAAAAAAAAATAGCAGAAAATAAAATAATTGAAATGTCTAGTCAAGGACTTCGTGTAATTGCTGTTGGGCAAATGAATTTAAATAATATAGATGATATACCTGAAACTCTTAAGGAATGTAGTTTAGAGCTTTGTGGACTTATTGGCCTAGCTGATCCTCCAAGAGAATCAGTTAAAGAAGACATTAAAACCTGTACAAAAGCTGGAGTTCGTGTGGTTATGATAACTGGTGATAATGGAATAACTGCAAGCTCAATCGCAAAACAAATCAATATCCCAAACAGTGATAAGATTATCACAGGCGATGAACTTAATAATATGACTGATGAGGAACTTAAAGAAAGAGTTAAAGAGGTCAGTATTTTCTCTAGAGTAGTTCCAGAACACAAGATGAGGATTGTTAATGCATTTAAAGAAAATGGAGAAATAGTAGCCATGACAGGAGACGGTGTCAATGACGCACCAGCACTTAAACATGCTGATATTGGCATAGCTATGGGGAAACGTGGCTCAGAGGTTTCTAGAGAAGCAGCAGATTTGATTTTGCTTGATGATAACTTCTCTACAATTGTTGAAACCATAAGAAATGGCAGAAGAATTTATGACAACATTAGAAAAGCTGTTGGGTATGTATTTACCATTCATATACCTATAGCCTTTAGTGCACTACTGGCTCCACTACTTGGAATAAGCCCAGGAAGTCTACTTCTACTTCCACTACACGTTGTTTTGCTTGAACTTGTAATTGACCCTACTTGCTCTATAGTATTAGAACGTCAGCCAGCAGAAGAGGATATTATGGAAAGAAGCCCTCGTGATCCAAACGAAAAAATGCTAACATCAAAAAATCTTTTCAAAAGCATCTTCCAAGGTTTTGTTATATTTAGCGCATCTTTTGGGACCTATTACTGGTTTTTGAATCAAAATCCAGACAATGCTCCTATAGCTAGAGCAATGGGACTTACCATCATATTACTTGCAAACCTGTTATTGGTTCATGTTAATAGCTCAAGTTATGACTTTGCAGTAAAATCATTCATTAAAGCTATAAATGATAAAATAATGTGGATAGCCAGTTTAGGAACACTAATTGGTTTAGCAGTGATATTATATTCTCCTTTAAATAGCTTTTTGAAACTGGCTCCATTATCTATAAAGCAATTGCCTTTGGCAGCTTTAATAGCAGTAGTTTCAGTTGCTTGGTATGAAGTTGTAAAATTAGTAAGACACATTAAAAATCATCGTAGTATGAAGAATAACCAGTAAAATCTTCCAAAATATTATTTTAAAAAAGCTACTATTCATAAAATTAACCTAAATAATAGATGAAAGAGAATTTGATTTAATAAAAGTTTTTAACCCATAATAGTGAAATGTGATAGCTTAAACACTTATGCTATCACATTTTATTTTGCTATAAAAAATAGATTTGAACTATTAAGTTATTCCGCCGGGTAATACCCTAAAGACTAAGTTACAGTGGTTTATTTATAATACTCCATAAGCTTTTTAGCCCCTACTTCAGGATGAGTATAACGTCTTCTGTTTTGTGTCTTATCTTTGTAATTGATAGCTTGTCTTGGGCAATGCTGAATGCATGCAAGGCAGCTTTCACATTGATTATGAAACACTGGTGTTTTATTCTCCAAGGTTATATTCTTAGCAGGACAAACCTTCTGGCATATTCCACAGGAAATACAGTTATCATTAACGTTAAAATCACTACTTACTGTGTTGATTTTACCCATATAACTCTTCAAATATATCTTCAACTAACCTATCTATTTTAATAATGTCTTCGCAATCCTTTTTCTGATCCATCAAAGTTTTTATTTGGGTCATAAATTCAATCATTGATCCAAATAAATTTTGCTTTCTAATTAGCTCTAGTTTCTTATTATTAAATAAATCCAAAAGCTTAGGATAATTTCTTATATCCTTGGCTCTCATATACTGAAAAACCTGCTTGATTTCCGCCAAAGTAAAACCACCAAATTTCATTACCTCAGCATATTGTAGATCTTTGATATCCTGCTCTGTATAATAGCGATATCTATTATCTGAACGCTTAGGACATATTAAACCTATTTTATCGTAGTACCTCAATGTATCCTTTGGAATATTAATTAATTCTGATACTTGCTTTATAGAATATGTCTCCATAGAATTCACTCCTTTGCGCTCATTATAATATTGGAGTATACTCCAATGTCAATAATATTATTATATGGATATACCACTAGTAATAAAATTTACTTTGTTTCATAAATACTGGAATTACAATCCGCATATTATGTATAATAAGAAAGTAAAGTATTGAACATCTGTAAATTTTAGCAAAAAGCACAAGGAGGTATTTTATGGGAATGGTTGGTGCGTTAGCTTTCATTAATCTAATAATTGTTTTAGCCCTTGTAGGTGTTAGTATTTATGGATTCGTGCTATTTGTAAAGCTTGCTAATAGAGGAATTAAAGCTCTTGATATCTACATAAATGAAAAGAATAACTCTAGATTGTAGATTCACATTCTTTTCTTATAAGAACTAAATATAAAAGCGGACAACTTTTATTGTGTACTTTTATTTATGTAATTTATCAACATCGGTTTAAAACATAGCCACACTTGAAGCTCGACTTACTGAAGAACGTGAGAAATCAAATTGAACATATGTCAAAGAAATGGTTTTCTGTGCATGGGCATGAAAGAGTTAATAAATTTAAATATCTTTAGTGCAGCAATACATAGCAGAAAATAAATTTAGATATCACAGTTAATTGGTACATTATTAAAATGTGCATTAGGGGAACTCTTCAATGAGTTCCCCTTAAAACAAAATATATTATTTATGTACCACTTAGTAATAAAACTAATTATTTTAAAATTTACTCACCTGAACCCATCATATATTTAAAATAGGTTTAGGATTGAATTAGCACAGCACTATATCTTCATTATAACCTTATAAAACTCTTCTTTCCCCCAAATAGCTGGCACTGGATATAGTGGATTAGCTTCATAAACTGCTCTTTTTGTAAGCTCAGGAATATCCTTCTCTTTTACTACCTGAAGCCTCTCCGGAAGACCCATTTTTCTATTCATCTCTTCAATTTCCTTTATGAAGGCCTTTGCTTTTTCTTCCTTAGTCTTTCCTTTAAGTCCGATTATATCTGCAAGATGTGCAAGTTTTTCGTAAGCTGCTTCTCCATAACCTTCTAATACTCTTGGCAGTATAACTGCATTTGCCTTACCATGAGGTACACCGTATAGACCTCCAATTCCATGAGCTATTGCATGCACATATCCAACATAAGCATTGGTTATAGATACTCCTGCATAGTAGGAACCAATTAGGAGATTTTCACGAGCCTTAATATCCTGTCCATTTTCATATGCTTGAATTAAGTTTTCATGTATTAGCTTTACCGCCTCAAGTGCATTTTCACTACCTTTTTTAGGAGCAAATCTGTTGATATAGGCTTCAACTGCATGGGTCAATGCATCCATTCCAGTAACTGCTGTGATATCCTTTGGAAGGGTAATGGTTAACTCTGGATCAAGTATTGCATAAGCTGGAACTATGTTTAAATCCATGATTGTATGTTTATAATGTGTTGTTCCATCTGTAATAACCGCTCCTGCTGTTACTTCTGAACCAGTTCCTGCTGTGGTAGGTACTGCAAAAAGCAATGGAATTTTCTTCATTATCTTCATAAGTCCTGTCATATCTGATACAGTTTTATTTGGACATGCTATTCTTGCACCAACAACCTTAGCGCAATCCATCACAGAACCCCCTCCTATAGCGATAATCCCTTCACAGCCTTCCTTTTTATATAAACTTACAGCCTTTTCGATGCATTCAATGGTTGGATCTGGCTCAACTTCACTGTAAATAACATAGGATATATTTTCACTCTTAAGCATCTCAAACAATGGCTTTAAAGTGCCACGTCTCATAAAACCAGCTGTGGTAATAATCTCTACTGTTCCAATACCATTGTCCTTAACTAGCTTTGGAAGTTTCATCATACTTCCAGCACCAGTTATAAGCTTTGGTTCTTTTGATGGTGCCACTTTAAGAACAGCGCTAAGTAATGCTTGACGTGTTCTGTAATATATTTTATTCATTTCTCTCTCCTCCTATAAAACCTTTATTATCTTAATCCTGTTCACTGTAAATACTGTATACCAATGTTCCTCTCCTGATTTCTCCTATAGCCTGTCTTTCAATAATGATATACAATTAATATCCCCTATAGTTAACTACCTTTGCTGGATAATCCACATAAATTTCTGCGACACTTGTAACACTTTTTATTTTGTATTATAATTACTTAAATTTCACTTTTCAAGGGTTTGCCCGCAAGTGATACAAATTGAAGGGAGTGTCACAGTTTTGGAAAATGCAAATCAGAACAAGACTGCTTTAAAATATAAGGAATGGATCATCAATGCTTTTATGGAGCTGTTAAAACAATATAAGTACAGTGAAATAACCATAAAGCAAATCACCTTGCAGGCTGATGTGTCAAGACAGACTTTTTACCGTCATTATAAATCCAAAGATGAGATTATACAGGAATATAGCAACAAAGTATGCGATGAGATATCTGAAAAATTACTTTCCCTTGAAGACAAGTCAATTTACCAGATAACCTTAACTTATTTTAACTTCTGGAAAAGCTATTCCGACTTACTATACTTAGTCAGAAGTAGCGGTTGCGAACACTTACTAGTTGAACATTACAATGAAATTATGCTTAAGACGCTGGACATACTTAGGCCTTCTATGGCACAGTATAAGGATGAAGAATTCGCCTTAATAAAGGCCTTTCTTATTGGAGGATTTTATAGTGTAAAATCAAGTTGGATGGAGAACAATCTAAATACCACCCCTGAGGCTTTAGCAAAATTAATTTGCAGCATTATTTCATAATTGAAGACCGTAAAGCACTGAATCCTAAAATATAGTTACCCCAAAGAGACCTTCGCAAGGAACACCACTTTGCTTAAATACTCCCATATTTAGTGACTATAAAAAGCACTTCTGTTTCATTCAGAAGTGCTTTTTAAATTTAGATTCATTTCAGATATAGTGAAGATGTGTAGAATATTCTAATCTTCCTGTATATTAGCTAACTTTATATTTCTGAAAAAAGCTTTGATTAAAAATACAATCATCTGTATCCTTATCAAATACTTTACGTCCTTCACTGTAAGTTGCAATTACTTCAAAGTCATTAGATATAACTGCGATATCACAATCCTTACCAATTTTAATTGATCCTTTAGTATCACCAAAGCCATAGAAATTGCATGGATTTAAAGAAGCCATCCTGATAACCTCCTCTAGTGGCATTTTTAGCTTTTTTACTAATACTGACATTCCATAAAGTACTGATTTTGTAGACCCCATCAAACGTCCTGTTTCACTTAAACAAAAACCTTCCGAATTAATTGTAACCTCAAAATCACCCATCTTATAACATCCCTCAGGTGCACCTGCAGATGGTGTGCTGTCTGATATCATCATCCATTTACTCTCTTCCTTAACCTTAAACATCACATCTAACATCACTGGGTTTATATGCATACCATCACAAATCACTTCACAGTTAACCTTTGGGTTAAGCAAACATGCCCCTAATCCCCCCATATTACGATGGTGAATTCCACTCATCACATTAGCAGTGTGAGTGGCTACAGATATTCCTCCTTTAAAAGCCTCCATAGCTTCTTCATAATTGCAATTACTATGGGCAAAGGCAACTTTAACCCCTTGTTTTGTTAGATAATCTACTACCTCTTGGCTTCCTTCAATTTCTGGAGCAATTGCAAATAATTTTAGCAGACCATCTGCTTCCTTAACCATTTCCTTTACATGATTCATATCAATCTCAGGATGAGGTACATCAACTCCCTTTTCTCCGACTCTATTAAGGTAAGGTCCTTCCGAATGAATTCCCAAAATTTTACTCCCATCTATATCTTGTTTTGCTATTTTAGCTATTGACTTAAACATAGAAAAATCAGCAGTTGGGAACACATTAGCTACTCCGCTTGCAGCGCAACCTTTTAAATATCCCTTAAGCTCACTTTCAGGATCTTCATAACTATTGTTAAATAATGTATACCCCATAGTTCCATGGTTATGGGTATCAAATATTCCTGGTATTAAAATATAATTTGTATAATCTATATAATCATTAATCTCTGTTTCACTTGAATAATAATTTGCAATCTTTTTATCTTTTATTTCTAAATATCCCTCTTTTACACCATCTTCAAAGTAAATATAATTAGACTTTAATATCATTTTCATTCTCCTTTCACCAAGTTATTGCACGTGACTTATTGCACATTTTTTCACCTCAACTAAAAAGGCCCCTAACCCTTTCTCTATGCTTTCTAATCTTTTGATATCCAATTGATAATCTTTTCTTGAGCGGGTGTTTTTTACAGCTAATTGTTCATTAATTATTTCACCATTTGTTAAAACTAGCATGTTAGTAGAAAACTTCAGCATTGTTTCTTCATATCGTTCAGGCTTATATGTTTTATTAATGATATTCAAAGGTTTCAAATGATAAATAAGTTGATCTGCTGTTTCTTTCATTTTTTCATTATGCGCACAAACTAGGTAAGTTCCATAAGCTAAGCAGTCTAAATAAAGTATCAATTTTCTACTGTTTTTCAGCTCTTTTTTTAGAAGTTTTAAGCCTTCGTAAGAGTTTATATTTTGATCTAACAGCACAAAAGCTATATCATTGTTACCTTTCAATTCTTCTGCTAGTTTTCCTATTAATGCAACACTAGCACTGCTGCGATTAAAATTAACTTTATTTGCAGAACCCTGCATTAGTTTATAAGCGATAAAGCCTAAAATCCCGCAAAGTAGTGAAACTATAATTTTACCTATAGATGAAAAAGTATTGAAAGGCGACACCAAAAAATAAATCGCACTAAAGCACAATCCCATTAACACAAATTGTAAAACTAGATTTATATTTTCTTGTGCCAAGTTCTTTTTTATATTAAAGGGATAATAAAGATAATTAGGTAACAAAACACTACTTGGAGTATCATAAGCACATACTACTACCACATTAGCTTTATCAAGCTCCCCAATAACCATATTTGTAACTGACTTCAATTTGCTTTTATTATTTTGGTAGCTTATTTCATAATCTAAGTTTTGAAAATATTGATGTGTCTCAGAAAGGAATATTTTCTTTTGCTTAAATGTATATCTTTTTGATAATGTCACTCCAAATAACATCATTAAATCTTTCAATACTCTCATCCCCTCTATAAAAAATTATTAAAGTAGTAAAGTTAAGGCCATGAAGCCACAGCTTCACAGCCCTATTCCACTAAACTTTTACCAAAAAACGCCTAAGAATGCTCCTACCATAGCTAAAACAAAAATACCAAGTATCAATTGTGTAGGACGAGCTCCTTTTTTAATGAGCTTAACTAATACAAAAAGCAATATTAAACCGAGCAATCCAGGGAATATGGAATTGATAACATCTTGAATTACAACAGAGGTCTTTCCTATACTTAGTGTCCACTTAAAAGGAACATCTACCATTTGAGCCGTCATTGCACCTACCATAGTTAACCCTAAAACAGAAGCTGCTTTTGTCAAACAATTCATTAATCCAGAATTATAAACTGAATCAATAAAAGATGTACCAACTGTATACCCCCAATTTATGAATAAGTATTTTACTACTGACTGACTCACTCCATATAACAAGATAAAGATGAACATACCTAAAATACTGCCTTGTGAACAAAGGCCAATTCCAATACCTGCAGCTATAATACGTAAACAGTTAAAGAATAAGGAATCAAACATACCAGCTGTTGGACCCATTAGCGCTGCCTTTATACTGTCAATTGTTTTACCATCAATTGAATTATTCTCTTTATGTTCTCTTTCCATGGCATAAGTTAATCCAGCAATAAATGAAAACGGTACTGCGTGAGTATTAAAGAAACTTTGATGTCGTAAATACGCTTCTTTTTTACCTTCTGGATCATTTTTATAAATGGCTTCAATTGCAGGTTGCATTGTTAGAGTAAGTCCATTTGCCTCCATTTTAACCATATTAAATGTTGCAAACACAAGGTGTGAACGAAGAAACATTGACTTTAGAATTTTCTTTTCATCTTGAGATAATACTTTCTTATCCATTAAAAGAAATCCTCCTCTTCAACCTTATTAGCTGCTTTAGCCATCATCAAATTTTTCAAGTCTATATTACGTTTTTCTGCTAAGAATAATGTAATTGCGATAATTGCTCCTATTATTGCTATTGGAAGAGTAGCAAGTTTCAAGTACTTAACCAATACATATCCTAAGAAGAAGAAATATCCAACTTCTTTAGACCATATCATAGAGGTAAGAATTGCAAATCCAACTGCAAGCATCATGCTTGAAGCAGCTGTTAAACCAGCCATAACTTGATGAGGAAGTACAGCTAAAAATGAGTTAAGTCCTTCAACTCCAAATGCTACAGCTACAAATAAAACTATTGTATTGACTAAAGGCATTAAAGCATTAACACCAAATACTTGAATCATAAATTTTTTAGGTGATGCTTCAACCGCTAACTTTTCCCAATAAGCTGCTAAAGAGGCCCACAATGGTGTGAAAATGTTAGCAAACGATGCCATAACTGCACCTATAGGAAGTGCTAATGCAAGTCCGGCTTCTACATTAGATCCAGTCAAAACTGTATATGCAACAGCAATAACACTTGAGGTTGTTGCATCTGCCGGTATGGAGCCACCGATTGCTGAAATACCCATGAATATGGATTCAAGAGCCGCCCCCATTATAATTCCAGTATGAAAATCACCTAAAATAAGTCCTGTTATTGGTGCCACAACGATTGGACGATTCAAACATTGCCAGCTTAAAAAGAATGGATCAAGTAGCGAAATGATATAATACGCGATACAAATTTGAAGAGCAGCATGTACCATATTTTCAATCCCCCTTAATTATATTTTTGATAAATTATAAACCTAATGAATTTTTGAGTTTTTCTGGTATATCTTCTGGTGTGGTTTGATAGACACATTCAACATTTGTTTCCATTACCTTTTCAAGAATTTTCACTTCAGAATCATAAGCATAAAGATTACTACGGTATGTTTTCCTAGGTTCATCTCCTTGTTTAGAAGCAACTCGTCCATAGTTACCAATATTAATCAGAGGAATATCATGAACTTGCTGAACAACTGCCAATAGATCGTTTGGATTGCTAACAATAACAAGAATCTTAAGCTTCTCGCATCTAGGATCTTGCAAAAGTTTAATTCCATCTTTAACGGATTTAATAGCAACCTTTACAGTAGCTGGGGCAGCCATCATAAGAGATTTCTGAATAATAGGATTACCTGCAGCTTCATCACTAAGTACAACAATTCGATCCACTTCAGTATGTCGAGACCACTTAATAGCAACTTGTCCATGAATCATTCGTTCATCAAGTCTCACTAATTTAATCATTTTATTACCTCCTTTTTCTAGAAAAAATCATTTTCTTCTTCACTGATAGTTGAATCATTATTAACTAAACAGAGCATAGATCGACTTTGTTCAATAATTTCTTTAATCTCACTTTCGCTGATAGGATAATCCCTAAGAGCTAGTTCGATAACTAATGGTAGATTGACTCCTGTTATAAGTATAGTGTTTGGTTTATTTAGATATAGACACATAGCTTGGTTAACACTGCCACCATAAAGATCCGACAACAATAGCACTTGATCATTTTGCCCTACAGCTTCATAAAATTCGTCCAATTTATCTTGTACTTTGTTTTCATCAAGATATGCATCAAAAATAGTTACATTTTTGCTATTTCCAAGTAGAATATCCAGTGAACTTTTTATTCCACTTGCCATTCTCCCATGTGATGATAAGAATATTTTCAACATATAATTTCCCTCCTTAAAGCTTAAGCGTCACCCATTACCTATATCATAGCTCATTCGAAATATAGTTCCACGTAAACTTTTTCACAGCAAAAAGGGAAATGAATTATCATTTCCCTTATACTAGTGAAATCATCTCAGAGTTTAGTCCTTTTCTTACAATATCAATTATATTATCTAATTTTTCACTTTCAGTGAGTAAATAGATAGTTTCTCTATCAATAACAAGCTGATGAGACAACTGTTCAATAAACTTAAACGCCTTAATTGAATGGTTAAAATCTACCGATAAAACTATAATGTGCGAAATTTCTTCGCCATTAATATTTTTTATTTCATTTAGTTGATAAATTTCAAATATATTATGATCTACATATTGATGATTGATAAATAGGATACAAGTCTTATTATAAATTGATTTAATCACACATTCATTGAGTTCATATTCTATATTATGAATAAACTTAGATTCCTTACCATGTTTAAAACTGATTAGATTAATAAATGATTCCATTGATTCAAAGTTAAAATCTCTAAACACAAAGTTTTTATTGAAGTTGAAGAATTCTAGAAATTGTTTAAGCTGATAACCTTGTAATATTACCTTATTATACAATTCTTGAAGTTGGTTATCAGTTGGTATAAGTTCTATTAAAACAAAAGTCCAATCGTATTTATAGCTAAAATATGGATAATTTAAGGCTACAGCATCATAATCATCATATTTTAGTGCCCTCATCTCATAAAGCTCATATAAATCCAATTTCGCAAAATATTTTTCACTATATTTATTGATAATACTATTCTTAATGGAACGCGCTACTTCTATACCATGCATACTGCAAATAATCATCCTAATTGGACTATAATCATATTTTACTTTGCTTATAATTATATAAATTCTGTATGCAATAATTAAATGAGAAGCAAAAGAATTCTTAGTATTATATTGCTCATTCAATAATTCAATTGCACTATAAGAAAGTTTAATACTTAATGGTGATAAACGAACCGAATCATTAAATAACACGGAAGATTTCATATCATTCTTCTCGCAGTTTAGCTTAATTTTTAATATAATTGGAATCAAACCAGTTAAAAAGATTTTCTTATCCCATTCACAATTAAAAAATTCAATTGAATATTCTTGCCTTATCCTTTCTGATATTTTTTCTAGCTGAGTCAATGCTTCAAAGTACACTTCACCATAATCGCCTGCTAAGTCAGAAGTGCTATCAATGTCTGCCCATATTAAAAGGAAAACTTCTAAAGCTAAAATTTCATTCTCGTCTACATCGTATCCCCCATATTTTTTCAGCTCATCAATTATGTCACAGGCAATTTTATACTGCTTAAAGGATTTAAGCAGTACCTTCTTCTCAGGATTAAAACTTATATAATATTTTGCTTTATAACGATTTCTTAATAATATTAGATATCTTGCTATTCGTTGAGTATAATCATCCATAATGTGGCAACTTGACTCTCTTAAAACTTTTAAGAAGCTGTGCCTGATGTCATTACGCACATCATCTTCACACTCAAAGTAATTCATTAATTGAGTATGATTAAACATTAGAACTGCTTTGTGATAATAAATTTCAAAAAGCATTAACATACATAGCCGTTTATCAAATTCAGATCCTTTAATGCGGCTTCCAAATCCAGGCTTCGTTTCAAATCCTAAATTAAATGATTCTAAAACTTTCCTAGCCTCTTTAATCTCATTTTTAATTGAGCTTCTTGACAAATATAGTTCATAGGCTATATCATCAAGCTTCACGTATCCATCTTGAGCAATTATTTTTCTTAAGATATCATTGCTACGCTTTTCAGAGGATAAGTCACTTAAACTAGAATCATACGCAAAATGTATAACTAACTGCTCAACAATAGCTTGAATTTTATCACTATCAAAAACTTCAATCCAATAGCCACTTCCTCTTCGTGACTTTATCACTGCACCGTTATCTAAGGCAAAATCCCTAACCTGTTTAATATCACTTTTAATAGTTCGTTCAGTTACCCCAATTCTCTTAGCAAGCTCACAAGAACTTAACTCTTCACTAGAAGTTGCTATTAAATAAAATATTTTTAAAACACGCTTTTTTTCAACATTCATATAAAATCGCCCCCACTACCTGAACTACTTAAAATATCCTAGATATTCAACTCGGATTTCTTATTCTTTATAATGGTTAAAAACCGCAATTATTCTTGTTTTTTAATATCCTTATTAAATTCAACATTACTCATTAAAATCCTTTTTTACCATTATTTATGCTAACTTTAATATATCACTACAATTAATTGTTATATTAAATAATGAGGATTTATCATGACACTAAATGTAAAATAATAAAAAGTTTTTTATATTTTGTTTAGAAGGCACTATCATGGAGTTCAGAAAAATTTTTCACAGAAAAAGCAAATTATAAGGACCGAACCCTATTAAGTATAGGATTCAGTCCTCTAAAACAGCTTAATTAAATTTTCTCTAACTTATTATGTCCAGTCTAAAAATTACATCCATTAAAACTTTTCAACACTGACCTTACTGAGATTTAAAATCTACTAAGCCAAGTCTTCTCCATTGCTTTCAATAACTTTTTTATACCAGTAGAATGAATCCTTACGGCTACGTGCAAAAGTTCCATTTCCTTCATCATCTACATCAATGTAAATCATGCCATATCGCTTTTTCATTTCTCCTGTTCCTGCGCTTACTATATCAATGCAACCCCAAGTAGTGTAACCTAATAGTGGAATTCCATCTATCTCTACTGCTTTTTTCATTTCTTCAATATGCGCTCTTAAGTAATCAATTCTATATGGATCATGAATGCTTCCATCCTCTTCTACAGTATCTGTAGCACCTAGCCCATTTTCAACTATCATAAGCGGTTTTTGGTATCTATCATATAAAAGATTTAATGCATGACGTAAACCCTTTGGATCAATTGTCCAACCCCAATCGCTCTTTTGAAGATGTGGATTTTGATAACCAGTGTCTAAACTTCCGCACTCCATAGCCAATTTAGTATTTTTTCCTGCAACTAAAGTGAAATAGTAACTAAAGGATATGAAGTCAACGGTACCATCTTTTAATATTTCTTCGTCACCAGCTTCTTTGCTAAGTACAAGATTACTTCTTTCAAACTCTTTTACTTTATATGCTGGATAATATCCTCTGCACATAACATCACAGTAAAACAGCATCTTGTTCATAAATTCTGTATTAGCTTCTATATCTTCAGGATCACAGGAATTTGGATATGAGAATAATCCACCGTACATCATTCCAATTTTAAATTCTGGATCAATTTCATGTCCAAGTTTTACAGCCTTTGCACTAGCTAAAAATTGATGGTAAGCTGCCTGCATTTTGGATTGTTCATCATCCTCCAGAACTCCTCCTGACATCCATGGATTCATAGACATACAGTTGATTTCGTTAAAGGTTAGCCAATATTTTACCTTACCTTTATATCTGTTGAAAATTGTTTCACAGTACTTTACAAATAGATCTACAGATTTTCTGCTTGTCCAAGAACCATGCTTTTCCGTTAATGCTAAAGGAGTTTCATAATGTGATATTGTAACTACTGGCTCAATACCATATTTTCTGCACTCATCAAATACTTCATCATAATGCTTTAATCCAGCTTCGTTTGGAGTTTCATCATCAACATTTGGGAATATACGCGCCCAGTTGATTGACATACGGTATGCCTTAAAGCCCATTTCTGCAAATAATGCAATATCCTCTTTAAAATGTCCATAGTGATCTACTGCCTTATGGCTTGGATAATACAATCCTTCTTTAACTTCTCTTGTATTAATTCTTTCTTTAGTAGCACTACCTGCTGTCATGACATCAGAAGTATTTAACCCCTTACCATCTGTAATATAAGCACCTTCGCATTGATTGGCTGCAGTTGCTCCACCCCATAAAAATCCTTTTGGAAATGTCATTTTCAATTCCTTCTTTCTATATAAAATCATTTATTGTTAATAGTATGGTTTTATACTATCATTTTTGGTTCATTTTTTCAATAATTCAGTTCACATTCTGAATTTTCTAAATAAGAAAATCCAAAACCTCTATAATTTTTTTCGCATTTTGAACTTATTAGATAACAAAAAATCCGCTAAAGCTACCTTCTTTAGCGGATTCTTTTGCACATATGTCTTTCCGAATGTACATGAGTGAAATGCGTCTGGTGAATAAATTCTATCTTTTTACTGTACAAACTATAAAGCTATCCTAAGTCATTTACATCACTCTGCGTAAATTATATTTAGTTTATCACTTTCAAAATCAACCTTCCTATCAGTTATAACCGTAGCTTCTGTAAGCTCTCCATAGGAGTAGAATTTTCTTAGATTAAACTTTGAGGAATCTGCAAGTACATAGCACTTATGGGAAGCTTTAATTACAGCCTTTTTTATTTCTCCGTCAAAAGATACCACTGTGGTAAAACCTTTTTCAGCATCAATTCCTATAGTACCAAGAAAGCATGTATCAAAATTCATCATGCTGATCTTCTTTTCAGTATCCTCACCTAATATAATATTATCTGAAGGCTTTGCATACCCACCAAGGACATAGGTATTGATTCCTTTTTCAAAAAGCTTTTGAATATGCAGTATTCCATTAGTTACTATTGTGACATCCTTTGCCGTAATATAATCAATCAAGTAATAGCAGGTTGAGCCTGAATCGATAAACACAAAATCATTGTCCTTAATTAGTGATGCTGCCAATTTTGCTATTTTAATTTTTTCTTCTTTATTTTTCTCAAAGGCTTCCTTCAGTGTCATGGAAAAATCAACTTCTTGCTCTATTATCTCTACTCCACCTCTAGTTCTTTTAACTAACTTTAGTTCTTCTAGTTCAATAAGGCCTCTCCTCACTGTGGATTTTGACATATTAAACTTATCCATTATCTCTTGAATTGTTGCAGCTTTGTTTCGCCTCAAATAATCCATTACCTTATTCCATTTATCTGAAACTATCATTTAAATATCCATCCTCTTACATCTCAAATTGTTCAAAAAAGTTATAAATCGGTTCATATTATGAATAAAATATTAGCATTTAGCATATTTATTGTCAATAAAGTACTGATGTTTTTGAAGTTATTTTATATATAATTGGGCTAAGCTTATATCCTTTATTTTACATTTAAGGATATGCACGTTCAATTTCATCACTAATGCCCTCTCTACAACACAACTTTAGAAAGTTTTTATCAAGTCATAACTCTTGGGATCCTTCCTATGAGAATAGATATTTTTTTAAGATAGAAGTAATCATAAATGATGCAAATTAGAAGATTAACACCACTAAGCAAAAAATTCATGATATATGATCATTATTTTGTGAGGGATATATCGATATGCTTTAAATAAAATCTAAAAGTATTGGGTTTATAACATCAGCCTTTCTTAGAGGAAAATCATGATTTGCATTATCTAAGAATATTGTTTTGCAGTTAGGATTTCTTTTGCCAAGCTCCTCAATGGAGGTTTTCATTTCCTTAATTTCCTTTTTGCCGCATACAGCCAGCATAGGTATATTTACATTAGGATAATTGGTATTATCATCTAATAAAATACGATTCTTAAACCATGCTGTATACTGCTCTGGAGTTATCTTTTTTGAATACTCAACCATAAAATCTTCCTGCTGTTTTGTATAGTGCCAGTATTTTGCTTGGAGCCTTATGAGCCAGCTAAATTTCAGTGTAAAACTTGAATACTTTGAGATTTTTACATACTTATCAATAGACTTTTGTGTAGAGCATACCCAGGCACTTAAAAATACTGCCTTATCAAACAAATATTCATATTGTGATACCATTGCCACTGCAAGTTCACCACCAAGAGAATGGCCAATTAGCGTAACCTTATCCTTGCCCAGTCCTTTTATAAGCTCAGCCAAAGCCTTTATAGTCTTTTCAGGTTCATAGATTTCCTCCACTTCTTTGCCACTTCCGTAAAGATGGGGAACAACCAAATGGTACTTGTCCTGAAAACAATATTGATTGCAAAAGGTATCTGTAGCAGCTGCTCCATGCAGAAATATTATTGTGTGGTTTTCCCTATTTCCGTATTCATCGTAGTACATGCGAACTCCTCCTTATAGAAATTTTGTTTATACATCTCCAATATCTTTGAAAACTCTAAGTCTATTTCGTCTATGGTTTTATTTGAGTTTAAGGCATTTCTCATAAAACCATCTGCACACCATTGCAGTGATTGGAAAAGCAGAGGAATATCCACTCCTTCTCTAAACTTTTTTCTATCTATCTTCTCAAAAAAATTGTTGTAGTTATTATTAATCAAAGGTTCTGAAAATCTAGCTATGTCCTCTATGACCTCTTCATCACTTTCTTTGTACACTTTAACTATAAATTCATATATATATCTATACTTTTTCATCAATTTGCATTTTAGCCTCTGGGACTTCATGATTATTTCGAAAAAATCTCGTTCCTCTACACTTCTGTTTTCATCAATCTCTTTAAGCGACAACTTCACGCAGTATTCATATAGAAAAAGATACAGTTCCTTTTTATTCTTAAAGTAATAAAACAAAAGGCCTTTTGACATTCCAGCTTCCCTTGCTATTTCAAGAGTGGATGTCTGATAATAGCTTGCCTTTGAAAAAACCTTAAGCGCACTATTTATAATCTGATTTTGCCTTTCCTGAGGCAGCTTAAAAAATTTCTCATTCATAGGATACCTCCATGTCCATTAACCAAAACGGTCAATGGATTATATTGTCATATTACTTCCATTGACCGTTTTAAACAAGACCCTTTTGAAAATATCGAAAAAAATAAAAAACTCATCAGAATTTTGTCTGACAAGCTTTAATAACATTAAAAATATACAATCAAAATCACCTAAAACAACATATCATAATATCTCTTAATAGTATGTTCTAGTTCTAGTAAATTAACATTTCTTCCAACTCTCATCACTTCTTTGCCATCAACATAAAGTATAGCTAAAGGAAAGGAAAAAACATTATGCTGTGCTGCTAATTCTATTTGTTCTTCACCATTAATATCAATGAGCTTTACCTTAGAATAAACTTCTAATATATCTTGAACCTTACTTCTAATAACATCACAAGCTCCACAAACCTTATTGCTAAAATATAAGATCACCATTTCATTATTACTGATTATATTTTTAATTTCTTCATTGTTATTTGCTATTAACATCGATTATCGTCTCCTTAAACTTACTATTTTCTCCAAAAGGTTGAACACTCTATCTTATCCGCAATATTAAATTCAATCATTTTATCAAGTAAGGAAAAGTCAACTGCACTATCCCACGGTATACGTATAAGTTCCTTACTATGGCTATAGCCAGCCTGCAGAATCTCATCAGAAAAATGATTAAGACATGCTTTTTCAGGTGAAACAGCCAAATGGTGCTTTGCTACGCTAAACCCAATGATAAAGGTTCCGTGATCTGTAAACATAGGCTGACCCCATGCAATTCTTCTTCCTAAACTGGGGAATTTCTTATTTATCCAAACTAAAATTTCTTCAACTCTTGCTCTATTCTCAGGGTTATCGATACAAGCTAAATATTCCTGAAATACTTCCATGTTATTTCCTCCTAATTGAATTAAATTATTTTTTATTTAATTATTAGTGCTGATAATAAGCAAACTCACGGGATTCCTTCCTAAACTCAGTTGGAGTCATCCCTCTTTTAGCAGTAAATTGTTTTATAAAATAGGTATCATATTCAAATCCAGTAGCCCGTGCTATTTCGTTTAAGCTCATATCTGTGTGAGTCAAAAGACTCTCTGCAACCTTCAATCGATATGTAAGTAGATATCCCATTGCTGTAAATCCAGTTAAATCCTTAAACATCTTATTTAATGACACTCGATTTATATGTGCACAGCTTATTAAGTCCTCTAAACTTATTTTATCACTGTAATTTGTGTGTATATATTCTAAAACTAAATCAACAGGTGACTGTTCACTATGGCTATTTAACTCTTCAAGTAGACCTAATATTTGTATTAAGTACTTTTTTATTCTACACACCCAAAGTGGATCACTCTGTGCATATACTTCTGTTCCCATTATAAAGAACCACTCATATAATTTGGGATAAGCTTTCTCCGTTACAGCAAATACACCAGTACCTACATCATCTTTCTTAAAAAGAGAAAGACCTGTCTCTATCTTTAAAGAATTTGACATATAGCCCTTTTCTTCTGAAAAATATGCTGTATTGAAGAAATCAGGATGAAAGCAAAAGGACTGTGCAGCGATCTTATTTTTTTCTATTACTTCTACTCTATCATCCTTGGACAAACAAAGTATGGTTGGAGCAGAAATTTTTATCGGGTAATCATTTAGCTTTATATTCATACTTCCGCTTGTGATAAAAACTATAGTAAAGCGCTCCTTATGTGGAATCTCAGCAAAATCTTCTTTTGCAATAAATTCGATATATACAGCTCTATTCTTGTATGTATCCATTTGAGGCATAAATATTCCTCCATTATAGAGTTCCTAGCTCAACAATTAATTTATACATAGAAACTCTTTACAAATAGTATAGTTCAAAGTTTCATTTATCTCATTGTATCATAATTTATAAATGATAAACTATTGTTACACACTAATGAATGTTATGAACAAAGGTTTTCTATAATCTAATACTCAGTAGTAATATGCATAACTCAATAAACCTATTAGGCTTAACTATACGCTAACGAAAGGATGATATTTATGTCTATTGAAAATTTCAATATTAAGGTATCTGATGAAGTACTTGAGGATTTAAAATACAGACTAGATCACGCCCGCTTTCCAGAACAGTTAGAAGGGTTACATTGGGAACGTGGAACCGATATAGATTATCTAAAATCTCTAGTTTCCTACTGGAGGTATGAATTTGATTGGCGAGCTCAAGAAGAAGAATTAAACCGTTTTTCTCATTT
Organism: Clostridium fungisolvens; assembly: GCF_014193895.1. Classification (NCBI taxonomy): domain Bacteria; kingdom Bacillati; phylum Bacillota; class Clostridia; order Eubacteriales; family Clostridiaceae; genus Clostridium; species Clostridium fungisolvens. Next base: position 2,834,713 of record NZ_BLZR01000001.1, read on the forward strand.
TCACTGTGAGGTGGATGGAATAGATATTCACTTTATTCATGAGCGCGGCAAGGGACCAAATCCTATCCCAATTATCTTAACTCATGGATGGCCTGATAGTTTTCTAAGGTACAAAAAGCTTATTCCTATGCTTACTGACCCAGCTAGTCATGGCGGTGATCCAGAGGACTCTTTTGATGTAATTATCCCTTCACTACCTGGTTTTGGTTTCTCCAGCAAACCTCTCCATAGTGGTATGAACAATTGCGAGGTTTCTGAGCTTTTTGCAAAGCTAATGACTGAAAAGCTTGGTTATAGCAGGTTTGCTGCTGCAGGTGGAGATGTTGGTTCCGGTGTTACAAGATATCTAGCCTTTAACCATCCTGAGCTTTTAATAGCAATACATCTAACAGATATAGGTATAATTAAGGATCTCATATCTTCAAGGAATGAAGAAAAGCTTTCACAGGAAGAACTAAATTACAAGAAGAATGCCTCTTCATGGATTTCTAATGAAGGAGCTTATATGTCTATTCAATCCACAAAACCTCAAACTCTTGCCTGCGGACTTTCTGACTCACCAGTAGGTTTAGCAGCTTGGATTATTGAAAAGTTTCGTGCTTGGAGCCACTGCGAAGGTGATTTAAGTAAAAGCTTTAGCAAGGATGAACTACTTACAAATATAATGATCTATTGGGTCACAAATACCATAGGATCATCTGCAAATATATATTACGAAAATGTTCATTCTCTGTCACCACTAGGACCTATAGAGGTGCCAACAGGCTTAGCTCTTTTCCCTGTAGATATTCTTTTACCTCCTAGAGAGTGGGCTGAGAAAAACTTAAATATCACAAAGTGGACTACAGTAGCTAGAGGCGGACATTTTACTGCTATGGAAGAACCTGAGTTACTAGCTAAAGAACTAAGGGAATTCTTTAAAGCCTATAGAAATAAAAAGTAAACTTAAATAAGTCTACAAGAATCAATAAAGACCTCTAATTAACATGCACTTAACTGTTAACTAAAGGTCTTTAATTTATACTTTCTCTATTACTTTTTCTTTCTTAATCCACTTTTCTTCAATATCACCTGCTGGCATTGGTTTTGCAAAATAGTAGCCCTGAATTTCATCACAGTCTAATTTTTGCAAGCACTCCCACTGTTCTTTGGTTTCTACTCCTTCAGCAATTACCTTGTTACCTTTCATCTTTGCAACAGAGATAACCATTTGGATAATAGCTTTAGAATAAATATCACTTTCTACATTATCAATTAGTTCCTTAGCTATTTTTATTCGATCAGCAGGAAGATTTTTAAGATAATATAAAGAGGAATAGCCTGTCCCAAAATCGTCTATAGCTATAGAAACCCCAAGTCTTTTTAATTCATTTAAAGTTTCTTGTATATTAATGCTATTTTCAATCTGTTGGGTTTCCGTTATCTCCACTTCAAATAATTCTGGTTTAACATCATATTTTTTAAGTATAGCTTCTAATCTATCAACAAAATCCACTTCCACTAACTGTTTTGATGATACATTTACAGCTATTCTGTAATCATGACCAGTTTTTTCTTTCCATAAAGCGTACTGCTTGGCTGCATTTTCAATAATCCAGTAGCCTAAGGGCACGATTATACCAGTTTCTTCAGCTAAAGGAATAAAGTCTAGAGGTGGAATAAAATTAGTACCATCTTCAAACCAGCGTATCAGCGCTTCAAAACCAGATAAAGTCCCATCCTTGCAATAAACCTGTGGTTGATAGTATAGAACAAATTCTTTATCAAATACTACCTTTTTAAGCTTAACCTCAATCTTATGTCTATTATCAGTTATTTTTCCAATCTTGTCACTATAACTTTGAACCCTATTGAATCCTTTGTCACGTGCCTGCATCATTGCAATATCAGCGTTTTTCACTAAATTATTTTGATCTAAAGTATCACGAGGATAACAGGAAATCCCAATACTTAAAGTAACCCTTATTCCATGATTATCTACAAAAAACAACTCATTGCATCGGTCTATAATCTCCATTGCAACTTTTTCGGAAGCTGCCTCTGCCTCACAACCTTTTATCATTATTGCAAAGGCATCATCTCCATAGGTAGCAATAAAACCATCATTTTTAATAGCTATCTGATAAAGAACTTCAGATACATTTTTCAAAAGTTTTTCAGCAGTGTCTTTACCATATAAATATTTAATTGATTTTGATTTATTCAGTTCAATATACAGCAATGAGATTAGTTCATCCTGCTTAAGATATTTTAAGCTTTTTGACAACCTAACTTCGAAATATCTTCTACTATATAACCCTGTAACAAAATCAGTATTGTGCAGCTTAGTAATCTCCGCTGTTCTTTCCTTTACCTTTTTCTCTAATTCAAGTACATTCTTTTTTTCTAATTCCAATAATTTCTCCTGAAAAAGGCTTTTCTGAGTAAAATTAATAAGTATATAGTAAATTAGAAGGGCTGTCACTAGCAATACAAAATACTCAATTTCACTTCTTTTAAAAACAAGAACTAATATTGGAGAAGCTAATATAAATATTTCCACGCCTAGCTTACAGCTTACTCTGTTTTTAGTCTGGCTAATGATTAAATCTAGCTTTTCCTTCTTTGCTTTAACCTTTAAAATCGCAGAAATTGCCATCAAGCTAAATGCAACCATGTATGCACCATCAATCCATGAGTTCGCTTTATAATCTAAATAATAATAAATGTAATAATAGATAAAATCAGTAACAACAAAAATGAGTGTACCAGCTACCAAAATTCTATGATGAAATGGCGGCTTTATCATCCTTGTTGAAAAGGCCCAGACATTAATCCACGCATATATGACAACATCAATAATCAATGACACCATTGATATTTTATCATTCAAAAGCAATATTACTTTACCATTATTTTGATCAAATACAAATAGCCATAGAAGTACCGCCATACTTATCGAAACAATTATAGCATCTAACATAGCTTGTATCTTATTCATCTTCTTTAAATCTTCATGTACTGCAACTGATGTTGCTAAAAACATAAAAATATTTGACAACGAATATCCATAAACAGTAATGAAGTTTTCCTCAGGATTGGTATGGAGTATCAAGGTCTGGATTCCCCACCAAATATCACATAAAAACCAGGAAAAAGAAGCTAAGGTAAGCATAACTCCAAGCCACTTTAAAATCGATATTTCCTGCTTCTTAACAAAACCATAAAAAATAGCGCATGTAATAATAAACATCAGGACAGGCGATAACAAATCTCCAATCATATTATTATTTGTAATTATGGCATATGAATACAACAAATAAACTAAGGTTAATACAGTTATAAAAATCTTTTTTTTCACATTATCACCCTCCTTTTAGATATTAAAATCCTTAAGGAAATATTATCTTCATCTTATTTCCATTGTAACACAAATTCCCCCTTATTTCTTTTCAGAATTACAACGTTTTCTCCCCTTTATTGTCTAAATTCTTAGGTTTTCCTCCAGTATCTGTAGCAAGGTATTCCATTCTAAATTTGAACATTCTAATACCTCCCCATTCTATATTATTCGTCATAATTGTTACCATCTTTAATTAATTTCAACGCAAAGGCTTAAATTATCGCTTTTTAATGTAACATAATTTGGTAAAAACTCGTGTTATACTCTAACTGTAAAAAATAAAACTGATGCAAATGAACTAAAATAATTCATTTTCCATCAGCTTTTCTTTTCTGAATATTAAGTTACCATATTATAAATACAATGCCTCTAGCTTTTGATATCTATACCTTACCAACTGCTGCCAGGTAGATTACAAATTCATCTTCTCCATCTAGTCCTAGCATATTATCAATTAACTTTTGATCATATATCCCAATTGCACAGGTTCCACATTTTACTGCCTCACTGGCAATGTAAAGATTTTGGCAAACATGCCCCACATCTATTAATATCTTTTTATGGGCAGTTATGTCAAACTTCCATTCGGCTCTATAAGGTATTGTACTCCACACAAATAGCACAGCACTTTTTGATGCAAAGTTTGGAGCAAATGGCTGCCTTGGAGTTGCTTTATCTATTTTACTACTCATTTCATTTATTTCATACATAAATAATAGTTTATGTCCTATAGGAATATATCTATATATACCTTTAGTAAGTCCTTGTACATTATTTACAATAAGATAGGTTTCAAAGGTATGGGATGCCCCTCCTGATGGTACAGTTCTTAAGCTTGCTGTATCATTTCCAATAAGCTTCTGAACCCCTTGTGTAGACCATAATAGGAAAGAAAGTTCTTCTAAACTAATGCTTTCTTCTGAATACTTTCTTACACTTCTCCTATCTTCTATACATTCTAGTACATTAGGTTTTACAAGTACATCCTTACTTGGCTTAGGCAGGTCTATAAGCTTAGCATTCTCATCATATTCCTTCTGAAGAGGAGCCTTAGATAATTTTTTCTGTGCATCTGTCTTTATTTCATCAAGAACCTCAAAATTAGCTTTTAAAAAATCCCTGTTTTTCTCATATCGTCCCATTATTGCACTTCCTTTACTCTAAATTCATCTATAATTATACTTGTGTTATTTATAAAATGCCGTAACATTAATCACCTTACAGGCATTCTAATATTATTTATATAAGGAGCGCAAAGACCTTTTTATTAAAATCTACTTTAATACATGGGATATGAAAGCAATTATAATTCCTATAAGAATACCAATATCTACAGGAATACTTTTGTCTCCTTTGTCCTTTTTGAGTAGCGATAAGACTTTTCCAATTATAATAAAAACAAATGCTATTCCTATGGATATTTTACTAAAAGTTGAACTAAAAGGAACATCAGTAATAACAACTATAGCTGCTGGAATTAGGATAATTACCAAAGCTAATAAATAAAATATCCAACTTATATTTTTACACTTTATAAATAATATTAAATCCAATTTATTAAATTTCATATTGCCACAACCTTTTCAATATAGATATCCCAGTCACTGTGAACTGAAAGATTAAAGCTTCTTTGCTGTAAATAAAAACCTATTCTCTATTTAACTATAAATTCCAGCAGAAAACAACCTCCATATATCTTTTATTTTTTAACTATATTCTTACATTTTTCTTAAATTACTCCATTACATCTTCCATATATGGACTATATGCTTTAATATCTTATATAACAGCTGTTAAGAAAAAATTTTTTATTTAATAATCAAATAATATTAATGGAGGTCAAGGTTTATGGATTATGATCAAATAGAACAATTAGTTCTTGCAGCTAAGGCTGGTGAGTTAAAAGCAAAAGAAAGGCTAATGGTGGAGTTTACACCATTAATTAAAAAGTTATCAAAAAAATCTATCATTCATGGTTACGAGAGAGAAGATTTACAAAATGAATGTTATAAAACCTTGTTAAAGTGTATTTTCCAATATAACTGTGAGGCCCATAGGTTTATAGGCTATGCAACAAGTGCTATTAAAAATAATATGAATAACTTAATTAAGATCTCTATTAAAAGATCTTCTTCAGAGGGACCAAAAGCTCTAATAATGGATGAAAAAATGGAGAACCAACTTGTAGAAGATAATGAGCACTTTGAAGATAGGATATGTGATCAAGCATACAATAGAAGTGTAAAAGGTTTTATTAGTGAACTAAATAATACTGACAAAGAGATTATTAACTTTGTTTTCTTTGAAGAAAAGCAATTAAGAGATTATTCAGCTCTTAAGGAGCTTCCATATACCACCATTGTAAACAGAAAAAATACTGCCTTGAAAAATCTTAAAAAAATTATGGATAAGCATTCCGCTCAATATATAAACTAAAAGCCTGAAGTGCATAACTTCAGGCTTTTCTTCTTTAATTAGCTTTAATAATTTATAATTATAAGTACTTATTTAAATCTTCTAATGATTCTAAGTCAAATATTTCTATAGCAATAGTACAGTAAATTTTTATATTGAATACTTTTTAAAAATAAAAAAATATAACTTTTTAACAATTTACGCATATAATCAGGGTTTCAATAGAATTTATTTAACAAGTAATGCCATTGACCTGAACCTACTGATAATTTATTATTAATTTTATAATAAGTACAGTTCAATTAGTTAAAATCATGGAGGTGAATTATTTTGGAATCGAGACAATCATGGGATGATTATTTTATGGATATAGCAGAAAAGGTAGCCACTCGTTCTACTTGTGACAGGGCTAATGTAGGATGTGTTATTGTTAATAAGGACAAGCGTATTTGCTCCACAGGATACAATGCCTCCCTTTCAGGTCACCCACATTGCGACGATATAGGCCATACCATGCGAGATGGACACTGTATCGCAACTGTCCATGCTGAAATAAATGCAATAACCTATTGTGCTAAAGAAGGTATAGCGTTAAAAGATTGTGTTGCCTATGTAACACATTTTCCATGCTTAAATTGTTCCTTTGCATTGGCAGCTTCTGGTATAAAAAAGATTTATTATAGGAATGCATATCGCATGGATGAATTTTCTCTAGAGATATTTAAAAGAAGCGGCATTGAGCTTGAGCAAGTATAAAATTAATACATAAATAGTTTTAAACTGTTTTATTATAAAGGAGTACATATCTTCTTAACCTATAGTAAAAAAATATCGCACCTGCTTTTTAGGCAAGTGCGATATTTTTAATTATGTCCAACTATTACATGTGGTACATATGGTTCTTCCAAGTACGCAATTTCTTCAGGTGTCAGCTTAACTGAAATAGCACCCACTGCATCTTCAAGCTGAGATATTTTTGTGGCACCTATAATAGGAGCTGTTACTGGCGCTTTATGAAGTAACCAAGCAAGGGCTACATGTATACGAAGAATTCCTCGTTTTTCTGCAATCTCCGCAACCCTGTCTACTACTAATTTATCTGCACTGGCAGTAGAATCATATTTTGATCTAGCAACATTATCTGTTTCTAAACGTTTTGTAGTTTCCGACCAATCACGTATCAGCCTTCCTGATGCCATTGGGCTGTATGGAGTAACTGCTATTTTTTCTTCCCTGCAAAGAGGCAGCATCTCCCTCTCCTCTTCTCGGTATATAAGGTTATAGTGATTTTGCATAGATACAAAACGAGTCCATCCATGTTTTTCAGCTACATGGAGTGCCTTTTGGAACTGCCATGCATACATAGCTGAAGCCCCTATATATCTTGCTTTACCTGATTTCACAACGTCGTGCAATGCTTCCATTGTCTCTTCTATAGGAGTATTGTAGTCCCAACGGTGGATAATATATAAATCTACATAATCCGTACCAAGACGTTTAAGACTATTATCAATCTCGCTCAATATTGCTTTTCTTGAAAGTCCAGAGCCATTTGGTCCTTCATGCATTTTTCCATGTACCTTTGTAGCTATAACAACTTCATCTCGATTTGCAAAATCCTTTAATGCTTTTCCAATAATCTCTTCACTTCTTCCTATTGAATACACATTGGCAGTATCAAAGAAGTTTATGCCTAAATCAAGTGCCTTCTTAATTATAGGGCGGCTGTTATCCTCATCAAGTACCCATTTATGAATCCATTTTTCTGTGTCCCCAAAGCTCATACAGCCAAGACAAAGCTTTGACACATCCATACCAGTGTTTCCAAGTTTAATATATTCCATATTCATAATCCTCACTTTCTAAGTTTTTTATTAATGCTTTTATTTTTCGAAATCTTTATACCATTTGAGACAATGCAACCTCTAAATCATTTATAATATTATCTATTGGTACTTTTAAAACCATCATCATATGTGAAATCTACTTATCAAAACTAGATAAATCGTCGTTTTCCAATTATTCTAGATCAAATTCTTCATTACTTAATGTTGTCATTGAGGATAGGCT